>JAAAPF010000314.1 GCA_009908425.1 Alphaproteobacteria bacterium | reverse complement strand
GTCCATCGCCGACCGGTCGTCGCCGGAGCCTGGGATCGCACGCGGGGCCCGTGGTCGTCGACCGACGGGCCGGACCTCTGCGGTCGCGCCCGGCCCGGCATCGCGGCTGCGGCTTGCAAGCGGTGCCGGCCGCACCACCACGGTGCGCCGCCGCGGCGCCACCTCAGCCGGGAGAACCGGACGACGCTTCGCAATCGGGGACGCCTTCGCGGCTTCCGTTTTCGCTTGGCTCACGAGCCCCCGTCCGCGGCTCCTCGACGCGCCCCTTGAGAACCGTGAGCGCCGCTTCGATGTCCCCGCTGTCGGTCAGCCGGGTCAGCCGCGCGACGCCGCGCCCCTTGACGACGATGTCGACGGCGTGAACGCCGTCGTTCTCCAATTCACGCTCTTCGGCACGAGTCGTCATTGACGGCTTCCCCCGAGTTCTATTCCTGCAAATTTTATAAAAATGCAGGCGTCTGTCAGCCGCAAAAACCGCCTGCATCGCCCCCGACTGTGTTGCAGAGCAACGTTGTGGTTTTTTTGCCACGTACGCCTCCGCTTCGCCCCGGCGCGGCGACACCCGCGATGTCGCCGGCGCGCCGACGTCAACCGCCGGTGGGATCGACCACGCGGGGCGCACCCGTCGCGGGGTTGATCGCGACATAGGGCAGTCGGGCTTCCTTCCAAGCCCCGAACCCGCCGGCGAGATGGGCGATGCGCTCGAAGCCGGCCTCGAGACAGGCTTCGGAGACCCGACGCGAGCGCACCCCGGAGCCGCAGTGGAAGACCAGCCGCTTGCCGTCCTGGGTGGGCAGGTTGCGCGGCTTGAAGGTCGCCATCGGCGCCAGCAGCGCCCCGTCGATGTGCTCGAAGGCGAACTCCTGCGGGGTGCGGACGTCGATGATGACCACCTCGTCGCGGTCGAAGGCGGCCTTGAGCTCCTCGGGCGTCCACTCCTCGAACACGACGTCGCCCCGGCTCTCGGTCTTCATGGCAGGCTGTCCTCCGCGGTGGCGTGGCCGCGCGCCGTACGCACGGCGTTGCTCTACCACGATGTCGCCCCGCCGGCGGCGCCTTGCCAACCCTTTTTGCGGCACTGCGGCATCGTTCGCCGCCGCGGCGGGGCGAGGCGCGGAGGCTCTTCTGTGTGACGGCGGGATCGGTTACGTCGCTCGCGCGTATCACGACGAGGCCGCCCGCATGGCCGCTCCCAGCTTCGCCGAGCTCACCCGCGCCATCGTGCGCACGTTGGTCACCGCCTGGCGACCGTGCCAGCCGCTGTTGGCGGTGGCCGCGCTCGCCGCCCTGCTGCTCGCGGCGGGCGCGGCGCTGTTGTTCGAACCGACGGTCGCCGAAGGTGTGGTGGCGATCCCGATGCTGGCGCTGACCCTGGCGGTCTCCGCCGGCGTCGCCGGTTACATCGTCAGCGGCGAGAGCGTCTACACCCGGCTCGACAGCGTGGTCCGCCAGCCGCGGGCTTACGCCTTCGTGGTCCGCTACGTGCTGTTGAGCCTGGTGCTGTCGTTGCCGCTGTTGGCGGTGCTGCCGGCGGTCATGGCCGGCGGCGGCGGCGCGGCGAGCACCGGCGCCGCGCTGGTGTTGCTGGCCGTCGTCGCCCTCACACTCTGGTTGAGCGCCCGGATGGCGCTCTTTCCGTACAGCGCGTTCCTGGCCCGTCCGCTCACGGTCGCCGAGGCCTTTCGGCGGACCGGGGGCCACGCCTTGAAGATCTTGGGGTGCATCGTGTTGTTCGCCGCCGGAATTTTGGGGGTCGTCACGCTGGCGACCCTGGTGATCGGCGGCGTCGTCAGCGCGCTCGGCGCCGCCACCGGCCTCGGCGGCGGCGGCGCCACGCGCCTCGGGCTGCAAGGCCTGGGCCAGCTGATCGCCGTCTACGCCATCGATTGCGTCTACGGCACCATCACCCGCAGCTTCGCCGGGGAGGCACCGCCGGCCTCGTCGACGACCGACCGGGCGTGACACCGCCGGCGGGCCGTCACCCCCGACGCGTCGGGGCGCCCGCGCTCGCCTCGCCGTCGAACTCGGGCCGGCGCATCGGCACGCGCAACCCGCCGATGGCGGTCTCGGCGTCGGCGCGCACCTCGCGTTCGGCCCGCAGCCAGTGGTCGAGGGCACGGCCGGCGGGTCGGCCCTCGGCTTCCCACAACTCCCGGGCGCGCTCGCGGATGGCAGTGGCCAGCGGATCGTGACGCATCGCGCACCTCCTTTGGTAGCACACCCGCCCAACGCCGCGCGTCGCGACCCCGTTGCAGCGTCTGCGCGCGGCGCGGCGACGCGCGGTCTGTCCCCGCCGACCGGTTCCGTACTATCTCCCGCCACGCATGTCGGCGGCGGGAGGACAGCATGGCGAAATTCGGCTCCGGGCAACCGGTGAAGCGCATCGAGGACGTCCGGTTCGTCACCGGCCGCGGGCGCTACACCGACGACATCGACCTCGACGGCCAGCTCTACGGCGTGGTCGTGCGCGCCCCGTTCGCCCACGGCCGCCTCACCGATCTCGACGTCGAGGCGGCGCGCAGCGCGCCCGGCGTCCACGCCGTCTTCACCGGCGCCGACCTCGACGCCGCCGACGCCAACCGCCTGCCCTGCCTGATCCCGTTGAAGAACCGCGACGGCAGCAGCCGCGCCGATCCGGGCCGGCCGGTGCTGGCGAGCGACCAGGTCCGCTTCGCCGGCGAGGGTCTGGCCTTCGTCGTCGCCGCCAGCGTCGCCGAGGCCAAGGACGCCGCCGATCTGGTGGCCTTCGATTTCGACGAGGAACCGGCGGTCGCCTCGACCACCGCCGCGATCGCCGCCGAGGTCACCCTCCACGCCTCGGCCCCCGGCAACCGCGCCTTCGACTGGCAGTACGGCGACGACGCCGGGCTCGACGCCGCCTTCGCCGACGCCGCCCACGTCACCCGGCTCGACCTCGTCAACAACCGCCTCGTCGCCAACCCGATGGAGACCCGCGCCATCGTCGCCGACTGGCGCGCCGAGGAGAACAAGCTCGACGTCCAGGTGTGCAGCCAGGGGGTGTGGATGCTGCGCGACATCTTCGCCGCGCACGTCCTCCACCTGCCCCCGGAGCAGGTCCGGGTGCGCACCGCCGACGTCGGCGGCGGCTTCGGCATGAAGGTCTTCTTCTACCCCGAATACGCCATGGCCGCCTTCGCGGCGCACCGGCTCGGCCGGGCGGTGAAGTGGACCGCCGAGCGCTCGGAGAGCTTCCTCGCCGACGCCGGCGGGCGCGACCACGTCACCACCGCCGAGATGGCCTTCGACGCCGACCACCGGATCATCGGCATGCGGGTGCACACCCTCGCCAACATGGGCGCGCACCTCTCCCAGTTCGGCCCGGTCATCCCGACCGGCGCCGCGCTCAAGGTGCTGCCCGGCGTCTACGACGTGAAGCGGCTGGTGAGCCGGGTCGAGGGCGTCTTCACCAACACCCCGCCGGTCGACGCCTACCGCGGCGCCGGCCGGCCGGAATCGATCTACTGCGTCGAGCGGCTGATCGAGAAGGCGGCGCGCGAGCTCGGCGTCGAACGCAGCGAGCTCAGGCGCCGCAACATGATCGCGGCCGACGCCATGCCGTTCACCACGGCGGCGGGACAGACCTACGACAGCGGCGATTTCGCCGAGGTCATGGCACGGGCGAAGGCACGCGCGGACTGGGACGGCTTCGCGGCCCGCCGGCGGCCGGCGCCCGGCAAGCGCCGCGGGATCGGCATGTGCTGCTACATCGAAGCGACCATGGGCAACCCCAACGAGCGCGCCGACATCCGCTTCGAGGACGACGGCACCGTCGCCGTCGCGGTCGGCACCCAGTCCAACGGCCAGGGCCACGAGACCGCCTACGCCCAGGTCCTCGCCGACAAGCTCGACCTGCCGTTCGAGCGCATCCGCATCGTCCAGGGCGACAGCGACCGCATCCCCACCGGCGGCGGCACCGGCGGCTCGCGCTCGCTTACGGCTCAGGGCGTCGCCATCCGCCACGCCGCCGACGCGGTGATCGACAAGGGCAAACGCTACGCCGCCCGGGAGCTCGAGGCGGCGCCCACCGACATCACCTTCGCGGGCGGCGCCTTCACCGTGGTCGGCACCGACCGCAAGGTCGCGCTCCTGGACCTCGCCGCGGTGGCCAAGACGATGCCGGCGGAGGACGACGGCGACGGCCACGGCCTCGACGCCGTCGCCGCGATCAAGCTCGACGGCTGGAGCTTTCCCAACGGCTGCCACATCGCCGAGGTCGAGATCGACGAGGCCACCGGCGTCACCCGGGTCGTGCGCTACACCATCGTCGACGACTTCGGCACGGTGGTGAACCCGCTCCTGGTCGCCGGTCAGGTCCACGGCGGCACCGTCCAGGGCATCGGTCAGGCGCTGTTGGAGCACACCGTCTACGACGAGGCCGGCCAGCTGCAGTCGGGCTCGTTCATGGATTACACCATGCCGCGCGCCGACGACGTGCCGCTGTTCGACGTCTCCACCTTCGACGGCGCGCCGTGCGCGAACAACGAGATGGGCGTCAAGGGCTGCGGCGAGGCCGGCTCGGTCGGCTCCTGCGCGGCGGTGATCAACGCCGTCATCGACGCCCTCGCCGATCTCGGCGTGCGCGAGATCGACATGCCGGCGACGCCCGAGAAGGTCTGGGCCGCGCTCCACGGCGACCTGCCGCTCGCGGCCGAATAAGACGACTGTCCTCGCCGCGCCGCAGCGCGGGCCCGGCCGCAGGGGCGGGCCCGCGCTTCGAACCAAACGGCTCATCCGCGCTCAACCCTTTGAAATCAAAAGCCAAAACACCGATCTGGCTTCGTTCGGCATTTCCCGAGGCCAGCGTGACCTGCGCTCGCGGCTCGATCCGCGCTGGGGCTCTCCAGCTATTATAGGATAACACTCTTAGAACTCGCCGGCCACATGCTCCCCCCGCGGCCTCGGTCCCGACCGGCCGTGACCGGGCACGGGCGCGGCGGCAAGCTTCCCGGCGACGCCGCCAAGCTGGCCACCCGTCGGGCTCGGTGATGCCCGGCACCGGGTGGGTGCGACGACCTCGGCGGGCCGCGCCTGCGGATCCATGCTGTTCGGCCCGGCCATCCGGACCGGCGCGGCCGCGCGCCCGCCCTCAGAGCGCGCGGTAGAGGTCGAGGGTGGTGTCGGCGATGGCGTCCCAGCTGAACTGCGCCAGCACGCGCTCGCGGCCGGCCGCGCCCATGCGGCGGCGCAGCTCCGGGTCGCGGGCGAGCCGGTTGATCGCGCCCGCGAGATCGGAGGCGAAGGCCGCCGGGTCGGCCGGCTCGAAGGTGCCGGGCTCGAGCTTGAGGTCGACCAGGAGACCGGTCTCCTCGGGCACGACGACCTCGGGGATGCCGCCCACCGCCGAGGCGACGACGGCGGTTTCGCAAGCCATCGCCTCCAGGTTGATGATGCCGAAGGGCTCGTAGACCGAGGGGCAGCAGAAGACGGCGGCGTGCTCGTAGAGCTGGATGACGTCGCCGCGCGGCAGCATCTCCGAGATCCAGACGATGCCGTCGCGGACGGCGCGCGCCGCCGCGACGTGCGCCTCCATCTCGCGGCCGATCTCGGGGGTGTCGGGGGCGCCGGCGCAGAGCACGATCTGGAGCTCGGGGTCGATCTCCTTGATGGCGTCGACCAGGTGGATGATGCCCTTCTGGCGGGTGATGCGGCCGACGAACAGGAGATAGGGCTTGGCGGGGTCGACGCCGCGGCGCGTCAGCGCGTCGATCCGCCCGGTCGGCCGGTATTCCTCGGGGTCGATGCCGTTGTGGATGACGTGGACGCGGGAGGGCTGGACGTCGAACAGCCGCAGCACGTCCTCGCGGGTCTGCTTGGAGACCGCGACGATGGCGTCGGCGTGCTCCATCGCGGTGCGCTCCATCCAGGTGGAGAGGTGGTAGCCGTTGCCGAGCTGGTCGACCTTCCAGGGCCGCAGCGGCTCGAGCGAGTGGATCGAGAGGACGAACGGCACGTCCCAGAGCCGGCTGGCGATCAGCCCGCCCATGTCGGTGTACCAGGTGTGGCAGTGCACCACGTCGGCGTCGATGGTGTCCTTGGCCATCGCCAGCGAGCGGTGAAAGGCGTCGAGCGCCCCGCCGAAGCGCGGATCGGTACCCGTCTTGGCCTCGGCCCAGGGGGCGTAGCCGCGCACCCGCATCCCCGGCGCGTCGAAGCGCTGGTCGCCGAAGCAGCGGACGTCGACCGCGATCCGCTTGGCGAGCGCCCGGCTCAGATATTCGACGTGGACACCGGCCCCGCCGTAGACGTTCGGCGGGTACTCGTTGGTGAAGAGCGCCACCTTGCTGATCTCGCCCATGCCGTGTCCCTCGCCGCTCGTTGCGCCCGGCCTCGCCACCGGTGGCTCGATCCTAAAGGAGATGGCGGCCGGCGACAGGGCCGAACCGCGGCCCCGGCGCCGGCGGCGACGGCGGCGCCGGGATCTCGCGGCGGTGGTCGCGATGTGCGAGAACGCCCCGGTGCTCGCGCGCGCCCACCGGCGCCGACCGCGGGCGCGCGGAGAGGAGCCGGATGACCCCGAGCGAGCTCGACCGCCGGGCGGCGGTGGTGGCCGATCTCGTCCGCCGCGCCGGGGCGATGGCGGTCGCGATCCGACGCGAACCGGAGACCCTGGCGCTGCGCGACAAGGGCGGGGCGGACTTCGTCACCGCCGCCGACACCGCGGTGCAGGACTTCCTCTACCACGAGCTCGCGGCGTGCTTTCCGGACGACGCCTTCTTCGGCGAGGAGGGCAGCGAGCCGCGCATCGATCCGGCGCGGCCGACCTGGGTGATCGATCCCATCGACGGCACCTCGAACTTCGCCCACGGCCGCCCCGGCTGGTGCGTCAGCGTCGGGCTCCGCGAGGGCGGCGAGAGCCGGCTCGGCGTGGTCTACGATCCCATCGCCGACGAGCTCTTCCACGCCCGCCGCGGCGCCGGCGCCCGGCTGGGCGAGCAGCCCCTGCGCTGCCGCGACCACGCCGCCGTCGCCGGTGCGCAGCTGGTCTTCGGGCTCACCCGCAAGGCCTCGCCCGCGGCCACCGTCGCCGCGGTCGAGCGCCTGGCGCTGGCCGGCGCCAGCTTTCGGGCCTACGGGGTCGGCGCGCTGACCATCGCCCAGGTCGGCGCCGGCCGCGTCGACGGCTTCTTCGAGGCCCGCATCTTCACCTGGGACGTCGCCGCCGCGGCGCTGATCGCCACCGAGGCCGGCGCCGTCGTCAGCCCCCGGGCGAGCCGCGCCGACGACCGCGCCGGCTTTCCGATCCTGGTCGCCACCCCCGCGCTCTACCCCACCCTGGCGCGCGAACTGCCGTTCATCCGCGAGACCGGCGCGCCGGGCTGAAGCGGCGCGCCGGGCTCAGCGCACCCGGTCGCGCGGCGAGCGCGGTGGCGGTGGGTCGGTCGCGGCGGCGCGGTCGAGGTCGCGAAAGACCTCCGCGACGTGCTCCAGACGATCCGTCAGCGGGTTGGTCTTGCGCCACACCATGCCGATGGTCCGCGCCGGGCGGGGTGGTGGCAGGCGGGCGACGGCGACCGCGGCCGAGCGCGTCTCGATCGCCACCGCCATGTCGGGGATGAGCGTGACCCCGATACCCGCCCCGACCATCTGCACCAGGGTCGACAACGAGCTCCCCTCCACCAGATCGCGCGGGATCGCCGACGACATCTTGCAGAAGGAGATCGCCTGCTCGCGAAAGCAGTGCCCCTCCTCCAACAGCAGCAAGCGGGTCTCGCGCAGCCGGTCCGGATCGGGTACCGGCGCGTCGGCGTCCGCCGCCGGGCGCACCAGGACGAACTCCTCCTCCAGCAGCGGTTCCTCGTGCAACGCCGGCTCGGAGACCGGCAGCGCGACGATCGCGGTGTCGAGGCGGCCCTCGAGAAGGTCGTCCACCAGTTTCTGCGTCACCGCCTCGCGCGGCCGCAGCTCGAGGCCGGGATGACGCCGGGCCAGCTCCTTGATGAAGGTCGGCAGCAGATAGGGTGCCACCGTCGGGATCACCCCCAGGCGCAGCCGCCCGGCGAGCGGACCCTGCGAGGCGCGGGCGAGGTCGCCCAGCTCGTCGACGGCGCGCAGGATGTCGCGCACCCGCAGCTCGAACGCTTCGCCGAGCGCGGTGAGGCCGACCTGGCGCCCACCGCGTTCGACCAGCGGGGCGCCGACGGTGTCCTCGAGTTCGCGGATCTGCACCGACAGCGCCGGTTGGGAGATCCCGCAGGCCACGGCCGCGCGGCCGAAATGGCGGTGCCGGGCCAACGCCTCGAAATAGCGCAGGTGCTTCATCGAGATATTGATCATTAGAAAAAACTATCAGGCATATTCGAAAACGACAATTCAAACTATCGGCGCTCTCTGCTATGACGACGGTGGAATGCGTGGGAGCGGTGGCCCGGACGTCGCGCCGAGGCCAACGCCCCGACCGGCCGGTGCGGGTCGCGCCCCGCCGGCGGAGCCAACGAAGCGGTGGCGGAGAAGGTTATGGACGGAAACGAGATCGGCACGACCGGCAAATGCCCGGTCATGCACGGTGGCAACACCGAGGTCGGCACCTCGGTGATGGACTGGTGGCCGAACGGCCTCAACCTCGACATCCTGCATCAGCACGACACCAAGACCGATCCGATGGGCCGGGGCTTCGACTACCGTGAGGAAGTCAAGACGCTCGACGTCGCCGCGCTCAAGGCCGATCTGCGCGCGCTGATGACCGAGAGCCGGGACTGGTGGCCGGCGGACTGGGGCCATTACGGCGGGCTGATGATCCGCATGGCCTGGCACGCCGCGGGCTCGTACCGCATCGCCGACGGCCGCGGCGGCGCCGGCACCGGCAACCAGCGCTTCGCCCCGCTCAACTCCTGGCCCGACAACGGCAACCTCGACAAGGCGCGCCGGCTGCTCTGGCCGATCAAGAAGAAGTACGGCAACAAGCTCAGCTGGGCGGATCTGATGATCCTCGCCGGCAACGTCGGCTACGAGTCGATGGGCCTCGAGACCTTCGGCTTCGCCTTCGGCCGCGAGGACATCTGGCACCCCGAGAAGGACACCTATTGGGGGGCGGAGAAGGAGTGGCTGGCGCCCTCCGACGAGCGCTACGGCGACGTCGCCGACCCGGCGTCGATGGAGAACCCGCTGGCCGCGGTCCAGATGGGCCTGATCTACGTCAACCCCGAGGGCGTCAACGGCCAGCCCGATCCGACCGCGACCGCGGCGCAGGTGCGCGAGACCTTCGCGCGCATGGCGATGAACGACGAGGAGACGGCGGCCCTCACCGCCGGCGGCCACACCGTCGGCAAGACCCACGGCAACGGCAGCGCCGACGACCTCGGCCCCGCGCCCGAAGCCGCACCGCTGGAGGAGCAGGGCCTCGGCTGGCAGAACCACGTCTCACGCGGCATCGGCCGGGACACCGTGACCTCGGGCATCGAGGGCGCCTGGACCACCCACCCGACCCAGTGGGACGACGGCTATTTCAAGCTCCTCTTGGGCTACGAGTGGGAACTGAAGAAGTCGCCCGCCGGCGCCTGGCAGTGGGAGCCGGTCGACATCAAAGAAGAGGACATGCCGGTCGACGTCGAGGATCCGTCGATCCGGCGCCGGCCGATCATGACCGACGCCGACATGGCGATGAAGGTGGATCCGAGCTACCGCCACTACATGGAGAAGTTCGCCGCGGATCAGGACTACTTCTCGGACACGTTCGCGCGGGCGTGGTTCAAGCTGACCCACCGCGACATGGGCCCGAAGGCGCGCTACCTCGGCCCCGAGGTCCCCGACGAGGACCTGATCTGGCAGGACCCGGTGCCGGCCGGCCCGACCGGCTACGACGTCGACGCCGTCAAGGCGAAGATCAAGGCGAGCGGGCTTTCGATCGCCGACATGGTGGCGACCGCCTGGGACAGTGCTCGCACCTTCCGCGGCTCGGACCTGCGCGGCGGCGCCAACGGGGCGCGCATCCGCCTCGCCCCGCAGAAGGACTGGGAGGGCAACGAGCCCGAGCGGCTGGCCCGGGTGCTGGGCGTGCTGGAGCCGATCGCGCGCGACGCCGGCGCCAGCCTCGCCGACGTCATCGTCCTCGCCGGCAATGTCGGGGTCGAAGAAGCGGCCAAGGCCGCCGGGGTCGCGGTGACCGTGCCGTTCCATCCCGGCCGCGGCGACGCCACGGACGAGATGACCGACGCCGAGTCGTTCGCGCCGCTGGAGCCGATCGCCGACGGCTACCGCAACTGGCTCAAGCAGGACTACGTGGTGAGCCCGGAAGAGCTCATGCTCGACCGTACCCAGCTCATGGGCCTGACCGCGCCGGAGATGACCGCGCTCACCGGCGGCATGCGCGCGCTCGGCGCCAACCACGGCGGTACGAAGCACGGCGTCTTCACCGACCGGGCCGGCGCGCTCACCACCGACTTCTTCGTCAACCTCACCGACATGGCCAACCGCTGGCAGCCGGTGGGCTCGAACCTCTACGAGATCCGCGACCGCGAGACCGGCGAGGTCAAGTGGACCGCCACCCGGGTCGACCTCGTCTTCGGCTCCAACTCGATCCTGCGCGCCTACGCCGAGGTCTACGCCCAGGACGACAACCACGAGAAGTTCGTCCACGACTTCGTCGCGGCGTGGGCCAAGGTGATGAACGCCGACCGCTTCGACCTGGCCTGAGCCGAACCTCGGGTCGTGACGGCGGCCGGGCCCTCCCGGCCCGGCCGCCGCCGCCTGGTGCAGCGGCGCGGCGCGTCAGTCGCGCCGCCGTCCGGGCGGCGTGCGGTCGGCGCGGCCGTCGAGACGCTTGCCCAGCACGCGGCATTCCTGGTCGCCGTAGCCCAGCGCCGCGTAGAAGCCGAGCACGGCGGCGTTGCGCTCCCGCACCAAGAGGTTGATCTTCCAAACTCCGCGCTCGCGCAGCCACGCTTCGGCGGCGGTCATCAGCGCGCGGCCCCGGCCGGCGCCGGCGCGCTCGGGTGCGACGCCCAGATAGTAGACCGTGCCGCGATGACCGTCGTGGCCGACCATGACGGCACCGACCACTTTGCCCGCCTCGACCAGCGCCAGCACGTCGGCGTGGGGCGTGCGGCGGGCGAGGTCGATGTCCCGGTAGGGGTCGTTCCAGGGTCGGGTCAGCCCGCAGCGCCCCCACAACGCCACCACGGCCTCGACGTCGTCGTCGCCGATCGCCCGGATCGCCACCGGCCGCCTCCCCACGAGAACGCCGCGCGCCGTTCCCGGCTGCCGGCCGTCGCGGCGGGCGGCGCCGCGCCCGGTGCCTCAGGCGTCGCGCGAGAGGCCGCGGTCGTCGAGCGCCGCCAGATAGTCGCGCCACAGCCGCTCGCCGTGCTCGTGCAGCTGCCGCAGGTACTGCCAGGTGAAGATGCCGGTGTCGTGGCCGTCGTCGAAACGCACCCGCACGGCGTAGTTGCCGACCGGCTCGACGGCGACGATGGCGACGTCGCGCTTGCCGGCGACGATCCGCTTCTCGGCGATGTGGTGGCCCTGGACCTCGGCCGAAGGGCTCTCCACCCGCATCAGCTCGGCGGGCAGGTCGATGGTGACGCCGTCGTCGTAGTCGACCTCGAGCCGGTGCTCGGCCCGTTTGACGCGGATCTCGGTGGGCCAGGGTGGCGCGCTCTCGCTCACGGCTCAGGGTCCGCCTTGAGTTCGTCGGGGATGGCCTCGTCCTCGCCCAGGGTGCGGGCTTCTTCGACCAGCATGATCGGGATGCCGTCGCGTACGGGATAGGCCAGCCCCGCGGCCTCGCTCACCAGCTCCCCGCGGCCGCGGTCGTAGCGCAGCACCTGCTTGGTGAGCGGGCAGACCAGCAGCTCCAACAGCCGCGGGTCGATGGCGTCGCCGCCGTCGTCGGGCGTCGAGGTGGCGGTGGCGTCGTCGGTCGGGGGCTCGGTCATCGCGATCTCGTCGCCTCTCAGTGCCGCACCGACGGCCCTTCGTCGGCGGTGAAGCTGTGCATGCGCATGAGCGCGATCAGGGTGTCGAGCCGGGCGTTCTGATCGGTCGCTTCCAACAGCGCCTGCTTCTCGCTCGGCGCGAACGGGCAGATCATCGCCAGCGAGGTGACCAGGCCGTCGAACGGCGCCTGGTCGACCGCGTTCCAGTCGATTTCGATCTGCTGGCGGTCGAAATAGGTGTGCATCGCCTCGAGCAGCGGGCCGCGGCGGCCGCCGTCGGCCGGTACCGGATCGAGGTCGGCGCCGTAACGCTCGAACGACGCCGTGATCTGGCGATAGGGCGTGACGGTGGCGAGTTCCTCCACCAGGTCGAAGCGGCTGACCCCGGTGAGGGTGATCAGATAGCGCCCGTCCTGGGTCTCCTCGAAGCTGGTGACGCGCCCGGCGCAGCCGGTGGTGTAGACCGTCGGCGTCTCCTCGCCGCCGGTGCCGTCGCGCGGCTGGATCATCCCGATGATCTGATCGGTCTGCATCGCGTCCCGCGTCATCTGCAGATAGCGCGGCTCGAAGATGTTGAGCGGCAGATTGCCACCCGGCAGCAACAGCGCGCCGCGCAGGGGAAAGATCGGAAAGCGTTGCGGCAGCGTGTCTGAGGCCATCACATCAAGAGAACAGGAGGGAGGACAGTTTGCGCCGGCCCTGTACCGTCAGCGGATGGGTGGGCCCGAGCGCTTCGAAGAAGGTCAACAGGCGCTTGCGCGCGGCGTCGTCGTTCCAAGATCGATCGCGCTTGACGATGGTCAAGAGCTGCTCGATCGCGTTCTCGGGCTGGCCGCGCAGAAACAGCCCGTTGGCGAGCTCCAGGCGGGCGGCGTGGTCGTCCGGATCGCGCCGCAGGTCCTCCTCGACGATCTGCGGATCGCGCACCTTGCCGGCGCTCTCGGCGAGGTCGACGGCGGCCTGGGCGCCGGTGATCTCGGCGTGCTGCGACACGTTGGCGGGGGCCTGGTCGAGCACCTTGCGGGCGTCCTCGACCCGGTTGAGCCCCAACAGCGCGCGGGCGAACCCGCCGATGAGCTCCGGCTTCTCGGGCTCGTCCTGCAACAGCGTGGAGTAGACCTCGGCGGCGGTGCGGAAGTCGCCTTCCTCCAGCAACGCCCGGGCCTGCTCGAGCGCGCTCGGCCCCTCCTCGCCGCCGCCGACCCCGCCACCGGCGGTCTCGATCAGCTTGTCGACCAGCTGCTTGACCTGGCTTTCCGGCTGGGCGCCGGCGAAGCCGGTCACCGGCTGCCCCTGCCAGAAGGCGTAGACCGTCGGCACCGACTGGATCCGCAGCTGCTGGGCGAGCTCGGCGTTCTCGTCGATGTTGATCTTGACCAGCTTGACCTGACCCTGGGCGGCGCGCACCACCTTTTCGAGCGTCGGGGTCAGCTGCTTGCAGGGCCCGCACCACGGCGCCCAGAAGTCGACCAGGACGGGCACCTGTTGGGACGCCTGCATGACGTCCTGCGCGAAGGTCGTGATCGTGCCGTCCTTGACGACGTCGTCGCCGGCGGCGGTGGGGTGGGTCGGGGTGTTCGGCGTGCGGCCGCCCGCGCCGATGATGGCCATGGTCGTTCCCCGCGCTACGCTGCGATGCCTCCTTCGGGAGCCGCTAAAGTGGTCGGTTGCGGACGCGCTTACAAGAGCGGAAGACCCGGCGCCCGCCCGCGCGATTCGGGGCTTGCACGGCGTTCTCGCATGTTCTAGGCAGCGCGTCACGTCGTGACACGGGCGGGCGTAGCTCAGGGGTAGAGCACAACCTTGCCAAGGTTGGGGTCGAGGGTTCGAATCCCTTCGCCCGCTCCATCGGCGGCGACGCGCACGGAGGCGGCCGCGGGGCCGCTTTTCTTCATGGACGATCGCCCCGACGTTCCGGCCTCGACCGACACGACCTGGGCGTATCTGAGGCCGGTCCTGGTGGCGGGCTGGCTGATGATCGTCGTGATCATCGGCTCGCTGTTGGTGTTCGGCCGCGACGTCCTGGTGCCGCTCGCGATCGCCTTTTTGATCTGGAACTTCATCAACGCCCTGGCGACGGTCTACCAGCGCTGGGGCCGGCGGGTACCCACCCCGCTCAAGCGCGGCGGCCGCACCCTGGCGCTGCTCGCGAGCGCCGCCACCGTCGTCGGCGTCGTCGTCCTCGTCGTCCAGCTCGTCGCCGACAGCGTCGCCCAACTCGCGAACAACGCCCCGGCCTTCCGCGAGAGCCTGCGCGAGGGCCTGCCGTCGTTCCTGGAAGCCTTCGGCATCGACGCGCCCAAGCTCGTCGACAGCACGCTCGCCAGCCTCAACGCCGAGGACCTGCTCGCCCGCACCGCGACCGCGCTCACCGCCACCGCCGGCAACGCCGGGCTCATTACCGTCTACGTCGTGTTCCTGCTGTTCGAGCAGCAGAGCTTCGAGCGCAAGCTCGACCGCCTCTTCGACGACCCCCGCCATCGCCTCCGCACCCGCCGCATCCTCGCCCAGATCGAGGCGCGCATCGAAACCTATCTGCGCATCAAGACCCTGGTGAGCCTGCTGACCGGCGCCGTGACCTACGTCGTTCTGGAAATCTTCACCGTCGATTATGCCGGCTTTTGGGCGTTGTGGACCTTCTTGTTGAACTACATCCCCAACATCGGCTCGACGGTGGCGGTGATCCTGCCGACGGTGGCCTCGCTCGGCCAGTACAACGACTGGCTGTTGACCGCCAGTCTCGCCGTCATCCTGGGCGGGCTGCAGTTCACCATCGGCAACTTCATCGAGCCGCGGCTGATGGGGCCGCGGGTCAACCTCAGCCCCTTCGTCATCATCCTCTCGCTGGCGGTCTGGGGCACGGTCTGGGGCGTCGCCGGGCTGTTTTTGTGCGTGCCGCTGACCATGATCGTCGTCATCATCTGCGCGCAGATCCCCGCGACCCGGCCGATCGCGGTCCTGCTCTCCGCCGACGGTCGCATCGACTGACCGCGCTTTCCCTCTCGACGTCTCGATAAAACTAGCAGTATCGTATAAACGGAAGGAGACGGTGATGGACGAGCAACGCGCGAGCGCCGCGCTCGCGGCCTTGGGCAACCGGACGCGGCTCCGGCTCTTTCGCCTGTTGGTGCGCGCCGGCGGGGACGGGCTCAACGTCGGGGAGGCGCAGCGGCATCTGGACGTGCCGGCCTCGACGCTGGCGCATCACTTCGCGCACCTCACCCGCGCCGGCCTCGTGACGCAGGAGCGCCGCGGCCGCGAGGTCGTCTGCCGCGCGGACTACGGCGCCATGAACGACCTGGTGGGCTTTCTCACCGAAGCCTGCTGCACCGGCCTGCGGCTGGAGCAGGCCGACCCCGACGCCGCCTGAGGCGGCTTCTTTTTTCGCCCCGACGTATCGAGGTTTCTAGAAGGACCGTGCCATGACCGTCGCCAGCCTCACCGCCGCCCTGCCGTCCTGGCGCGCGCTCCGCCTCGACGGCGTATGGCTGGCCCTCGCCCTCGCGCTCGCGGCGCTCGCCGTCGTCGTGCCGGCGCAGGCGACGGCGAGCCTCGGCTTCACCGCCGCCGCGCTCTGGAGCATCGCGCCCTACCTGTTGGCCTCCATCGCCATCGCCGCCTACGCCAAGGCCAGCCGCGCCGATCACCTGATCGCCCGCGCCTTCCAAGGGCGGATGGCGATGATGGTGCCGGCGGCGGCGCTGGTGGGCGCCCTCTCGCCCTTCTGCTCGTGCGGCGTCATCCCGCTCATCGCCGCGCTTCTGGCCATGGGCGTGCCGCTGGCGCCGGTGATGGCGTTCTGGCTGGCCTCGCCGTTGATGGATCCGTCGATGTTCGTGCTCACGACCGGCACGCTCGGGACCGAGTTCGCGCTCGCCAAGACCACCGCCGCCGTCGGCGTCGGCCTCCTGGGCGGGCTGGTGACGTGGGCGCTCACCGCCCGCGGCGCCTTCGCCCACGCCATCCGCCCCGGCATCGGCGACGGCGGCTGCGGCGGGTCGACGGTGCGCTCGCCCAAGGAGGTGAGCTGGCGCTTCTGGCGCGAGGCCGGGCGCAGCGGCGTGCTCGCCACCGATGCGCGCAAGAACCTGCTCTTCCTCGGCAAGTGGCTGACGCTGGCCTTCTTCCTCGAGAGCCTGATGGTGGCGTATCTGCCCGGCGACGCCGTGGCCCGCGTCGTCGGCGGCGAGGGCGTCTGGCCGATCCTGGTCGCCACCGTCGTCGGCGTGCCGGCCTATCTGAACGGCTACGCCGCGCTGCCGCTGGTGGGCCAGCTCGTCCAGCAGGGCATGACGCCCGGCGCCGGCATGGCGTTCCTCGTCGCCGGCGGCGTCTCCTCGGTGCCGGCCGCCATCGCGGTCTGGGCGCTCGTCCGCTGGCCGGTCTTCCTCGCCTATCTCGGCTTCGCCCTGGTGGGGGCGGCGAGCGCGGGCCTGCTCTTCGGCGTGGTGGCGTGATCACGCCCGAGCCGCGCACGGACGACGGCGTCACGGCGTCGGCGGCGAGCGACGCGGTCGGCGTCGTCACGCTCGCCGACGTCGAGGCCGCGGCCGCCGCCCTCGAGGGGATCGTCTTCCGCACGCCCCTGCTCGCGAACGCGGACGTCGACGCCGAGCTCGGCGGTCGCCTCCTGATCAAGGCCGAGTGCGCCCAGCGCACGGGTGCGTTCAAGATCCGCGGCGCGTCCAACCGGATGCGCCGGCTGAGCGCGGCGGAGCGGGCGCGCGGCGCGATCACCTACTCGTCGGGCAACCACGCCCTCGGCGTGGCCCTGGCCGGCCGTCTCCTGAACACCTCGGCGCTCATCGTCATGCCGAGCGACGTGCCGCCGGCGAAGATGGCGGCGGTGCGAGTACTCGGCGCCGAGATCGCGACCTTCGACCGCGACACGGAGAACAGCGACGAGGTCGTCGAGCGCCTGCGGGCACGATCCGGGCGCATCGTCGTGCCGCCGAGCGCCGATCCGCACGTGCTCGCCGGCGCCGGCACGGCGGCGCTGGAGCTGGTGGCGCAGGCGCGCGAGCTCGGCGCCGAACCGGATATCGTGCTGGTGCCCTGCGGCGGCGGCGGCCTCACCGCCGCCACGGCGGTCGTCATGGACGCGCTCGCGCCGGCCACGCGGGTCTACGCGGCGGAGCCCGAGCTGTTCGACGACACCCGCCGCTCGCTCGCGGCCGGCACGCCGGTTCCCAATCCGAAGGGACGCCGCACGATCTGCGATTCGATCATGACGCCGATCCCGAACGACGTGACGTTTCCGATCAACCACGCGCTTCTCAAGGGCGGCGTCGTGGCGAGTGACGACGCCGTCCGCGCCGCGATGCGGTTCGCCTTCGAGCGCTACAAGATCGTCGTCGAGCCCGGCGCCGCCGTGGGCCTCGCCGCCGTCCTGAGCGGCGATGTCGACATCCGCGGTCGCACGGTCGCGACGATCGTGACCGGCGGCAACGTCGATCCCGCCCGGTTCTGCTCGCTGCTCGCCGGCTGAGCGACGGTGGTGGCGTCGCGCGAGGCGAACCGCTCGACGCCGGCGGTCGGCGCCGCCGGCGCGGACCGCGCGCCGGGGCGGATCGTCCTCGCCCTCGCGCTCGCCCAGACGCTGGTCTGGGCCGGCGGCTTCTACGTCTTCCCGGCCTTGCTGGCGACCTGGCACGCCGAGCTCGGCTGGTCGAAAGCGACGCTCTCGGGTGCCTTCACCGCCGCGCTCCTGGTCGCCGCCGCCGCCTCGCCGCTCGCCGGCCGGCTGGTGGACCGCGGCCACGGCCGAGCCCTCATGGCGCTCTCCGCCACGGGCGTCGGCCTCGGTCTTCTGCTCTTGAGCCGGGTCACCACGCCCTGGGCCTTCGCCGTGGTCTGGGCGCTGATCGGCCTGGCGCTCGCCGGTGCGCTCTACGACGCCTGCTTCTCCTTCGTGACCCACCGCTTCCCCCACGATGCGCGGCGCGTCATCACCCGCATCACGCTGGTGGCGGGCTTCGCCGGGACCGTGTCCTTTCCGACCGCCGCCTGGACGGCTTCCGCCTTCGGCTGGCGCGGCAGCCTGGTGGTGTTCGCGCTCTTGATCCTGGCCGTCGCCGTGCCGCTCGTCTGGAGCGTCGGCGGGGAGAGCGCGCGGCCGTCCTCGACCCGTCGCCGCGCCGCCGCGGCCGGGGCCAGGCGCACGCTGGCGCGGCCCGCCTTTTGGGGCCTCACGCTCGCCTTCGCGCTGATGGCGCTGGTGCAGGGGATGATCATCACCCATCTCCTGCCGCTCCTCGCCGACCGTGGGGTGGCCGCGGGCGCGGCGGTGCTGGCGGCGTCGTGCATCGGGCCGATGCAGGTGGTCGGCCGGCTCGCGATGATGGCGGTCGAGCGCCACGTCGCCATCGCCGGCATCGCGCTCGCCATGCTGGCGGTGGTGCTGGCCGGGCTGGTCGCGCTCTGGCTGGCGCCGTCGGCGCCGGCGCTCGTGGCCGTCTTCGTCCTGCTCCACGGCGCCGGCTACGGCGTCTACAGCATCGTGCGACCGGTGCTCACCGCCGAAGTCCTGGGGCGCGACGGCTTCGGCGTCGTCCACGGCACGATGGCCACCGCCGCCATCCTCGCCACCGCCGCCGCCCCCTCGCTCGCCGCCGTCATCCAGGGATTGGGCGGCTATGACGTCGTCATCGTCGCGGCCATCACCGCGATCCTCACGGGTCTCGCGGCGCTCGTGGCCGCGCTGCGGACGGCGACACGCTGATCGCATTTTCGTTATTGCGGCTACGGGCGAAATATCGTAAGGAGTGGTCAACAATTGGAGATCGCCGTTGTCCGACCGTTCCGACCCGCTCGGCCCGTTCGCGCGCTATCTGAGCGTCTGGGTCGCCCTGTGCATCCTCGCCGGCATCGCGTTGGGGCACTGGTTCCCCGCGCCCTTCCAGACGCTCGGCGCGCTCGAGCTGGCGCAGGTGAACCTGCCCGTCGCCGTGCTGATCTGGGCGATGATCGTGCCGATGCTCCTCAAGATCGACATGGGCGCGCTCAGCGAGGTCGGCCGGCACTGGCGCGGGATCGGCGTCACGCTCGCCGTCAACTGGGCCTTCAAGCCGTTCTTGATGGCGGTGCTGGCCTGGATCTTCATCGGCTGGCTGTTCCGCCCGCTGCTACCGGCAGCACAGATCGAGAGCTACATCGCCGGGCTGATCATCCTGGGCGCCGCACCCTGCACCGCGATGGTCTTCGTCTGGAGCCACCTGACGCGCGGCGAGCCGCACTTCACGCTGAGCCAGGTCGCGCTCAACGACGCGGTGATGATCGTCGCCTTCGCGCCGATCGTGGCGCTGCTGTTGGGCCTCTCGGCGATCACCGTGCCGTGGGAGACGCTCGCGCTCTC
>JAAAPF010000249.1 GCA_009908425.1 Alphaproteobacteria bacterium | reverse complement strand
GCGAGGGGCGACCGCGTCTTCCTGCCCGACGAGGGCGCCTGGATGACGGGCGCGCGGTTCTTCCCGGATGCCGAGGTGAACCTGGCCGAGAACCTTCTGCGCGCCACGGGCGACGGCGAGGCCGTGGTCGAGACCGACGAGGCGGGCAACCGCGCCGCGCTGACCGCCGACGAGCTCCGCGCCGAGGTCGCGCGGGTCGCCGCCGGGCTGCGCGAGGCCGGGGTGGGGCCGGGCGACCGTGTCGGCACCGTGTTGCCGAACCGCATCCCCGCTCTCGTCAGCCTGCTCGCGACGGCGGCTGTCGGCGGGGTCTGGACCTCCTGCTCGCCCGATTTCGGGACGGAGGGTATCCTCGACCGGATCGGCCAGGTCCGCCCGAAGGTGCTCATCGCCGAGCCGCGCTACCGCTACGGCGGCAAGGCGCACGACATCTCGGAGCGCATCACCGAAGTCGCCGCGCGGATGCCCGAACTGCACAAGGTGGTCGTGATCGGCGGCGGCGACGTTTCCGCCCGCGTCGCCGTCGAGAGCTGGCGCGACTTCGGCGCCCCGTCCGAGCTGAGCTTCACGCGGGTGCCCTTCGACGCGCCGGTCTACATCCTCTACACGTCGGGCACGACGGGCGCGCCGAAGGCGATCGTCCACCGCACCGGGGGTGTCCTCCTGCAGCAGCTCAAGGAGCACATGCTGCACGGCGACGTCCGCCGCGGCGACCGCACGATGTGGTACACGAACACCGCCTGGATGATGTATCACTGGATCGTCGCCACGCTGGGGCGCGAGGCGACGCTCGTGCTCTACGACGGCGCGCCGATCCTGAAGGGTGCGGACGGGCTCGACGGCACGCCCCTCTGGCGCGTGGCCGAGGGCGAGCGGCTGACGCATCTCGGCGTGTCGCCGAAATACATGGCGACGCTCGCCGATGCCGGCTTCGTGCCGAAGGCGGGGCGCGACCTCGGGGCGCTGCGCTGGCTGATGTCGGCCGGCAGCCCGGTCGCGCCGCAGCAGGTCGACTGGATCTACGCCAATATCGGCGATCACCTCGGCTTCGCCTCGATCTCGGGCGGCACCGAGCTCCTGGGCTGCTTCCTCCTCGGCGCGCCGACGCGGCCCGTCCGCCGCGGCACATTGACGGCGAAGGGCCTCGGTATGGCCGTCAACGTGCTGGACGAGCGCGGCGCGCCGGTGATCGGCCGGGCCGGCGAGCTGGTCTGCACCGAGCCGTTCCCCTCGATGCCGCTCACCTTCTGGGGCGAGGACGGCGACCGGCGCTACCGCGACACCTACTTCTCCACCTTCACCGAGATCTGGGCGCACGGCGACCACGCCACGCTGAACGTCGACGGGACGGCGGTGATCCACGGCCGCTCGGACACCACGCTCAATCCGGGCGGGGTGCGGATCGGCACCGCCGACATCTACAACGTCTGCGACCGGTTCGCCGAGATCGAGGACTGCATCGTGTTCGGCCGCCCCGTGCCCGGCGACGAGGAGATCGTGCTCTGCGTCAAGCCGAACGCGGGCGCGGCGGTGGACGGCGACCTGGCCAAGCGCCTCCGGAGCGAGATCCGCGCCGAGTGTTCGCCCCGGCACGTGCCGTCCGCGATCTACGAGGTGACCGACATCCCCTACACGCTGAACGGCAAGCGGGTGGAGAAGGCGGCGCAAGCCCTCGCCACCGGGGGCGAGGTGAAGAACAAGGGCGCCATCGCCAACCTCGAGAGCCTCGAGGCCTTCGCGCGGCTGTCCGAGGCGACGCCGCTCTGACCGTCCCGCCGCGCCGTCATCCACGCGGCCCCGCGCGCTTGACGGCATGGCGGGGCGCGACTAACGCTCTTTCGCGCGGCGGGTATGGTGTAATGGTAGCGCCCTAGCCTTCCAAGCTAGTAGTGCGGGTTCGATTCCCGCTACCCGCTCCAGATTTTCCTCCTCCGCGGACGGTCCAACGCAGCGCGACACCACCGACTTACGCCCGTGGTTCAGTCCTCCAAATGGCAACCCGCTCTCTCACGACGATCCCACAGCCGCCTAGCTCCGAGATTCGGTTGCTGTGCCATCGAGAGAGTTTTACGGCCCTCAACGGATTGCTTGCTCTATAGTCCATTGTCAGGCAAGAGGCCGTCTTCGGTATAGAGTTTCAACAGGTACATGTATCCGACATTCGTACCGGCACCGACGCCGAGCGTTGTGCCGGTCTCGATGTCGATCGGATTTGGTATCGTGTGGACGCCCTTTGGAAGGTCCATGAAGTTGAGATAATTCTTCGAGACATCTGCCCCTCCGAGGCTTTGTTGCGCAAAGGCTGAAGGGGGATTCATCTCGTGAATCCAGCGTGGTAGCCGGTCTGCATGAGCAGACCCATCCCGCCGAGCTACAAGACCAAGAACTGGCCGGCCTACAACGAAGCGCTGAAGCAGCGCGGCTCCCTGACGATCTGGTTCGACCCGGACATGGTCTGGGTGCCGCCCCCGACCGGCAAGCGCGGGCGGCAGCCGCAGTATAGCGACGCCGCGATCCAGACATGCCTGACGATGAAGGTCCTATTCGGCATGGCGCTCCGGCAGACGACCGGGTTCGTGGAGAGCCTGTTGCGCCTGGTCGGCCTCGACTGGGCGGTGCCGGATTTCAGCACCCTGAGCCGGCGGCAGAAGACCCTGGCCGTGACCATTCCCTACCGGGGCTCACAGGGGCCGCTGAACCTGCTGATCGACAGCACCGGCATCAAGGCGGAAGGCGAAGGCGAGTGGCACGCCCGCAAGCATGGTGGCGCAAGACGCCGCCTATGGCGCAAGATCCACATCGGCGTCGACGAACAGACGCTCGAAATCCGCGCCATCGAGATCACCGGCAGCAGTGTCGGTGACGCGCCGATGCTACCCGAGTTGCTGAGCCAGATCCCCGCTGACGTCGAGATCGGGTCGGTCACCGCCGACGGTGCCTACGACACGCGCAAGTGCCACGACACCATCGCCGACCGAGGCGCCAATGCCGTCATACCGCCACGCAAGAACGCCAAACCCTGGAAGCCATCTACTGCCGGCGCCATTGCCCGGAACGAGGCCCTCCGCGCAGCGAAGTACCTCGGACGCGCCATCTGGCGAAAGTGGACAGGCTATCACCGTCGAAGCCGCGCCGAGACGAAGATGCATTGCGTGAAACTGCTGGGGCAAAGCCTCATGGCACGCGATTTCGATCGTCAGGTTGCCGAACTCCAAATCCGCGCCGCCGTGCTGAACGGCTACACCGCGCTCGGCATACCCATTACAGAGCCCACAGGATAAGTGCGCCCGGGGAAAGGGGAGGTACGGGCTTCACGCTCTTTGCGCAACATGTGTAACCGCCCCATGCGCAAGAGGTAAATGGAAGCTGATCCTGGCGCGTCGTCGGGTGCTGACATGTGTCCGGCCTCGTGATGCGGCCATCTCCATGCCGCGGGCCCGTATGGTGTTCGAGGGCCGGGTCCCGATCAAAGCCGCGTGCTCGAAGGCACTCTGTTGCGCACTGGTTCTCCCGATCCCGTCTCACGACTGCTGCGCCAAACCGCTCCTTGCCCTCTTCCGCTCCGACGTTCCCCGATCGACGACGGCCTACGCCACCGCGACCGGAGCCTTGTAGACGCCGCCCCTCGCC
>JAAAPF010000103.1 GCA_009908425.1 Alphaproteobacteria bacterium | reverse complement strand
CTTGAGCGCGACGCCCACCTGGCTCTCCGCCTTGGACGCGCCGATGCCGGCGCCCTGACCGGCGCGCGGGTCGATGATGAGATAGGGCCGGCGCTTGGGGTTCGGCCGGCCGCCGTCGTGCGGCAGGATCTGCACCATGGCGTAGTTCGACGGCCGCGGCAGCGTGCGGCCGTCGAGCACGAGCTCGTAGGGAAAGCCGAGCACGGGCGGCGCCCCGGCGGCCTCGTGTTCGAGGTAGTTGTCGCCGCGTCGGCGCAGCACGTCCCAGTAGAGGATCCAGCGCTGGGCCGCGTCGGTGAGGTAGGTCCCGAGCGCGTGGACGAGGTCGTCGCGGCCCTGCAGACCCCGGGCGATCGCCTCACCGGCGTGCTGGACGCGCGCGGTGTGGGCGGCGACCGTCGCGGTGACGGCGTCGCCGTGCTGCTTGGCCACGGCCGCCAGTCGCGCCTGTTGGTCGGCGCCGTCGGCGAAGACGCGGTCGGCGAGGGGCCCGATCGGCGAAGCGGGCGGGAGCTGGTCCATGCGGTCCCCGCGCTCAGGAAGCCGCGGTGCCGCCCGCGGCCGCCTCGCCGGGCACGTTCTCGTTGGCGTGGGCGAAGACGCGCTCGACCTTGTCGATCACCGCGGCGTGCTCCGGCGCGATGTCGGGTCGCCAGCTGACGATGCCGCGGATGACGGCGAGCGCGTCGTCCTGCGCCGCGCGCTCGGGCAGCAGCTTGGGCAGGGTGTCGAGCGCGCCCTCCGGGTCGAACTGGACGATGAACGCCGCGCGCCGCGCCTTCTCCTTGACCTCGCGGCGGCTGAGGTCCTTCAGCCGCGGGTGATCCTTGGCGATCTTGCGGGTCATCCGGTAGGCGCGGGCGTCCTGCACCTTGCCGGCCTCGAGGCAGGCGAAGCCGATGCGGTAGACCGCCTCGGCGAAGTCGCCGGGCTCGCTCTGGTTGTAGAGCGACTCGAGCTTCAGCCGCACCCACTCGTGCATGAGGTCGTCGCGCGGCCGGGCGAGGTGATCCGCGCCGTGCGCCGCCATGCCGGTGAGGGCGCGCATCGCCGGCGACTCGTAGATCGAGAAGAAGAGCTTCTCGACGAAGGCGTCGCGCGAGTCGCGGTAGCGGTCGAGGGCGGCCTCCATCTTCCCGGCCGCGTCCTGCTCGGCGGCGACGAAGGGGTTGTCGTCGCCGACGGGGCGGCGGCTCTCGCGCACCATTTCGGCGGCTTGCGCCACCCACGCCATCAGCGGGTTGTTGTCGGAGAAGATCTCGCGCTCGAGGCGCACCGGCTGGCTCGCCCGCAGCGCCTCGGCGGTGAGCTCGTTGGAGAAGGCCTGGACCAGCGGACGCGCGTAGGTGTCGTAGAGCGCCTCGTTGATCTCGGAGAGCCGCGCCACCGTGTGGAAGGAGTCTTCGTCGTCGCGGTCGTCGTCGAAGGCGCGGATGGCGTCGAGGTCGCGCGCTTCCAGCCGGCACACGTACTGCGAGTGCTCGCCGGCGCGGCCGGCCTCGACGACCTCCTCGCTCTCGATCACCATCTCGTAGAGACCGGGCGGCAGCACCTCGATCATGTCGAGCGCGTTGACGAACTCGGCGTGCTCCTTCATCGCCACCTTGGCGGAGACGAAGATCCCGAGATGGCCGATGGAGTCGTGGACCGTGTAGACGATCGTCTGCTGGCGTGCCCGCATCTCCGCCACGCTGCCGTAGAGGTCGAGGATCCAGTTCAACGCCTGCTGCGGTGGGGTGATGTTGTCGCCCTTCGACGCGATGACGACGATGGGCGCGCGGATCGTGCGCAGGTCGACGCGGCTGCCGTCGGCCAGGTAGAGCTTGTCGCGCGTCAACTTGTTGCCGACGAACAGGTTGTCGACGATGAACCGCATTTCTTCGACGGTCATGTAGAAATGGCCGCCCCACCACCGCTCGAAGCCGAGAAAGCGCGGCTCCTCGGTGTCGATGTGGCGGTAGAGGTGGTGCATCTTGCCGACATAGGTGTTCGACGGGTTCAGGTTCTCGAAGTTCTCGACGAGATAGGCGCCGTCGAAGAGGCCGTTGCCGAGATCGCCGGTGAGCGAGGCCATCCACGAGCCGCCGGCGAGCCCGCCGGTGTAGCGCATCGGGTTCTCGCCGCGGCGACCGCCCCAGTAGGACAAGGGCGCGCCGGCGATCGAGATGACGCCCGGCAGCCGCGGCGCCAGCGACGCCGCCAGCATCAGCCCCCAGCCGCCCTGGCAGTTGCCGACCATCGCCGGTGCGCTCTCCGCCTCGGGGTGGAGCTCGATCACCTTCTCCATGAAGACCACCTCGGCGCGGGCGACGTCCTCGACGGTCTGGCCCGGCACCGGCTGGGGCAAGAAGCTGACGAAGTAGACCGGGTGGCCGCCGCGCATGGCGACGCCGACCTGACTCGCCTCCTTGAAGCCGCCGATGCCGGGACCGTGGCCGGCGCGGGGGTCGAACACCAGGTAGGGTCGCGCCGTCGGATCGAAGCTGACGCCCGCGGGCGGGGTGATCTTCAACAGCTGGTAGTTCACCGGCCGTTCGAAACGTCGGCCGTCGAGCACCAGCTCGTAGTCGAAGGAGAGGACCGGCGGCTTGCCCGATTTCTTGTGCGCGAGCGACTGGTTGCCGCGTTTGCGCAGGGCGTCGAGGGTGAGGATCGTCCGCTGACAGCTGTCGAGCCAATAGGCGCCCCACGGCCCGGACGCGGCGATCGCGTCCAGCATCGGCTTCATCGCGCCCGCCAGCGCCAGCGGATCGGTGGGCGGCGTCGCGGCCGTCGCCGGCGCGGCCTCGGCCGGGGGCGGCGTGGCGGCGGTGGCGCTGCTGAACGCCTCTTGCCACCACCGCATCATCATCGCCGCCGTCTGCATCGGATCCGCGAACGCGGCGGTGTGGCGGTCGCCGTCCGCGTGGCCGTTGCCGGTCCGGGGTAGCTGCCCGTTCCAGGGGAGCTGGCGCGTCCAGCTCTGCACGAGCGCCGACCAAGCTTGCGTCGGATCTTGGGTCATCGCGGTCCTCCGTCGTGGAGCCGAGCTACGCCCCCGGCGTGACGGCATTGTGACGCTGGTGCGTCGCAATGAACACCGTCGTCCAGCACCAAAGTGCCGGTGTGGCGTGATCCGACTGTAACGTCACCGGCACGGAGCGACCGTAGCGTCGCGGGCCGTCGGTGCAGCAACGGCGGACGAGCGGCATGAGCGAGAGCGACATCTTGAGCTTCGACGCGCAGGCGCGCTCGTTGCAGGGTAAGAAGGGGGTGGTGCTGGGCGTCGCCAACCGCCAGTCGATCGCCTACGGCTGTGCGGCGGCGTTTCGCTTTTTGGGCGCGGAGCTGGCGCTCACCCACCTGAACGACCGCGCCAAGCCCTATGTCGAGCCGATCGCCGAGGAGCTGGAGGCGCCGATCTTCCTGCCCTGCGACGTCGAGCAGGAAGGTCAACTGGAGGCGGTGTTCGAGGCGGCGGAAAAACAGTGGGGCGGGATCGACTTCGCGCTCCATTCCATCGCCTTCGCGCCCAAGGAGGACCTCCACGGCCGCCTGCTGGAATCGTCGAGCGCCGGCTTCGCCCGGGCGATGGACATCTCGTGCCACTCCTTCGTGCGGATGGCGCGCTGCGCGGCGCCGCTGATGGGCAAC
>JAAAPF010000072.1 GCA_009908425.1 Alphaproteobacteria bacterium | reverse complement strand
CGGTCGGCGGCGGACCGGGCTCCACGTCCAGCTTGGCGCTCGCGATCCGTTGCGGGTCGGCGGCGATGCCGGCGTCGACGGCCAGGTCGGTGGCCCCTCCGGCTCCCGTCTCGACGACGTCGTTGAACCCGAGGAAGTGGGACAGGCCGAATTCGAGCGCGTTGCCCGCGCCGTCGGCCTGCGGGATCGCACTGGTGCCTTCGGCGACGGCGAGGCCCCAGTCCGAGGACGCGGCGTCGATCACGAACTCGTCGCCGACGATCGACGCCGTGATGTTGCCACCGCCGTTGGTGTCGACCTCGTGCGCGAGCGCGTCGACGAAGTGATCGCGCCAGTCCGCCGGCGTCGGCGCCAGCGTGTTGGCGGCGTAGTCTTGCACCGCGGCGAGGTCGATTGCGGCGGTCACGGTGTTGGACGGATCGGCGGTCTCGAAGGCGGTGATGTACGCGGTGCCGGTGGGCGCCTCGGTCGGCGTCAGCGCCGCGACCCCGCGGCCGCTCTCCAGCGAAGCCGGCAGCGCCGTCGGGTCGTTCGCCCCGTTGTGCGCAGCGTCGAGCTGATGGCGCAGGAGGCGGCCGAACTGTTGGAGCTGGTCGTCGAGCTCGGGGAGGTCGCGGTCGCGGACCTGAAGGAGGCCGCCGAGCTCGCCGCCGGTCACGGTCGGGCGGATGTCGTCGGCGGGGTCGGCGGCGTTCGCCCGCACGCCCCGACCCACCAGCTCGTCGCCGCTCTCCCCGCTCGCCGGCTCGCCCGTCGCCGGATCGAGCTGGTCGCGCGTGAAGATCTCGATGGGGTTCATCGTCCTGTCGCGCCCCATGGTCGAGGCCGGGGCGTGGTCGAGGACGCGCGGCTCGTACTCCAACAGCGCCTGGCCGCTGCGCGCGAAGATCGCGATGCGGCCGTCGTCGTGGGTGTAGGTGTCGACGTCGAGCTTGCGGCTCAGCTCGCTCACCAGCCGGTCGCGCTGATCCAACAACGCGGCGTCCTGGGGCGAGCGCACGATGTCCCGGTTGAGGTCGTGGATCGACTGCAGCGCGGTGTTGACCTCGTCCACCAGCGAGGCGATGCGGCGGTCGGCGTCGCGCCGCAGCGTCTGGACCTGCTCGGCCGCGCCGGCGAGCCGGTCGAAGGTGTCCTGGGCGGCCCAGACCAGCGCCGCGCGGCGCGCGCCGTCCTCGGGCCGCGCCGCCGCCGCCTCCAGCTGGCGGGCGAGGGCGTCGACGCTCGACGCCAGCCCGGTCGCCTCGTCGCTGGGATCGCCGAAGACCAGGCCCTGGACGTCCGCGGCGTAGGCGTGGACGGTTTCGCTGTGGCCGAGTTTGCCCTGCTGCAGGCGCAGCTGGTGCTCCAAAAAGCTGTCGACCTGGCGCGCGATCCCGACCTCGCGGACGCCGGCGCCGCGGCCGCCGACGACCCGGGCCTCCTGCTCGACGCGCTTGCGGGTGTAGCCCTCGGTGTGGGCGTTCGCGACGTTGTTCGAGGTCGTCGCCAGCGCGTCCTGAGCGAGCTGGAGGCCGCCGACCGCGATGCGCAGGCTGTCGGTGATGCCGCTCATCTCAGCAGGTCCGGTTCAGCGCGAACGGCACGATCTCGCCGCCGCCCGGCCCGCGCCCGTCGGGCGGACCGTAGGCGTGGGTGTCGGCGAGGCTCGAGCGGATGAGGGTGAGGGCGCGTTCGACCACCCCCTGCGCCGCTTCGAGCGCCAGGGTGTTGCGGTGCGCGGCCTCCTGAAAGGCGCGGGTCGCGGCCTCCAGCTCCTCGCGGGTCTCGGGATGCACCGCGCCGAGGATCTCGGGACGGCGCCGGATCTCGGCGAGTTCGGCGGCGTAGATGTCGGCGAGGGCTTGCTTCTCGCCCTGCAGCTCGCCGAGCTCGGCCAGCTGGACCCGGCGCAGCAGCCCGGTTTCGGCGTCCATCACCTGGGTCAGCTGACGCGTCAGCGTCATCAGGATCGTGACTTTGTCGACCGCCGCGGTCATCACCCGGTCTCCTGCAGCTTCAAGAGCTCGCCGAGGATCTTGTCGGCGACGCCGATGCCACCGGCCCGGCTGATCAGCTTGGCCTGCTCGGCGGCCAAGAGGCTGCCGAACTCGCTGTCGGGGCCGCCGAGGGGGCTGTCCTCGGAAAGGCCCTGGCGCATGGCGCTCAGCATCTGTTGCAGGAAGACCGCTTCGAAATCGTTGGCGACCTCGCGGGCGCGGGCGACGTCGCCGCCCTGGGGTACGTTCGCGCCGAGGCCGCCGAGCGGGGCGCCGACGGCGGGTCGATCGACCATCACATGATCTCCAACTCGGCCTGCAGGGCGCCGGCGGCGCGGATCGACTGCAGGATCGAGATCAGATCGCGCGGCCCGACGCCGAGCGCGTTGAGCCCGCCGACCAGGTCGTCGAGGGTCACCGCCTCGCGCATCAGCACCATGCGCGAGTCGGTCTCCTCGTCGATCTCGACGCGGGTGCGCGGCACCGCGACGGTCTCGCCGTCGCCGAAGGCGTTGGGCTGGCTCACCAGCGGGGTCTCGGTGACCCGCACGGTGAGATTGCCCTGGGCGACCGCGACCTCGCTGATCCGCACGTTGCGGCCCATGACGACGATGCCGTTGGTCTCGTCGACGACGACCCGGGCGGGCTGGTCGGGCTCCACCCGCAGCTGCTCGATCCGGGTCAACAGCGCGGCGGTGCCGGCGCCGCCGCGCTCGGGCACGGTGAGGCGGACGGTGCCGGGATCCAGGGCGGTGGCGAGGCGCTCGCCCAGGGCCCCGTTGATCCGCTCGGCGACGCGCGCCGAGGTGGTGAGGTCGGGGTTGCGCAGGCTCAAGCGCACCTCGTCGAGCCGGTCGAGCTCGAAGTCGACCTCGCGCTCGATGATGGCGCCCGAGGGGATGCGCGCCTGGGTCGGGACGTTGCGGGTGACGCGTTCCGCCTCGCCCGCGGCGGTGAAGCCGCCGGTGGCGAGCTGGCCCTGGGCGACGGCGTAGACCTCGCCGTCGGCGCCCATCAGCGGGGTGACCAGGAGCGTGCCGCCGCGCAGCGAGTCGGCGTCGCCCATCGCCGACACGCCGACGTCCATGCGCGAGCCCTGCCGCGCGAACGCCGGCAGGGTGCCGGTCACCATGACGGCGGCGACGTTGTTGGTCTTGAGGTCGGTGCCGCGGGTGTTGACCCCGAGCCGCTCGAGCATCGAGACGAGGCTGCTCTCGGTGAAGGCGGAGTTCCTGAGGTTGTCGCCGGTACCGTCGAGGCCGACGACGATGCCGTAGCCGACCAGCATGTTGTCGCGGATGCCCTCGAAGTCGGCGATGTCCTTGATCCGCACCTCGACCGCGGCGGCGCCGCCGGCGACGGCGATCAGCGCGCCGGCGAGCGCGAGCGGGCGGAGGCGGCGGACGGCGGTGACGAAGGCGCGCAAGGCGGTCGCTCCCGGTTGGACGTCCGCGCCGGTGCGAGCGCCGTGCCAAGCCCGGAAACCCGCCGCGCGGCGGCCTCCGAGCGGCGCCGGCACCGGCACGTCCGGCCCGGGGTCGGCAGCTTCTGCCGGGCCGGCCGCGGGCGTTCACGTCTCGTCAACCGGCGCCAGCGAAACTCCGGTCGAGATCGCGGGGAGACGCGCGATGCGGGTCGCACGCACGACGACGAACGCCAAGGCCGC
>JAAAPF010000333.1 GCA_009908425.1 Alphaproteobacteria bacterium | reverse complement strand
GGCTGGGGGCGGAGGACCGGGCCCAGCTGCGGGCGATCGCGGACGTCTGCGCCTGGACCTGGCTGGCCGGCAACCACGACCCCGAAGCGCCGGTGGGCCACGGCGAGGCGGTGGCGGGCGAGCTGCGGTTGGGGGCGCTCACGCTCCGCCACCTGCCCCGGGGCGGAACCGGGGAGATCGCCGGGCACTTGCACCCGAAAGGGAGCCTGCGCGTGCGCGGCCGGCGGGTGGCGCGGCCCTGCTTCGCGAGCGACGGCATGCGTCTGTTGATGCCGGCGCTCGGCGCCTTCACCGGCGGGCTCGACGTCTGGGACCCGGCCATCGCCGAGCTCTTCGCCGCGCCGTTCGAGGTCTGGCTCTGCGGCAAGGACGAGCGCCTGCGGCGGCTGCCGGCGCAGCGGCTTGAAGGCGCGCCGCGGCGGGCTAGCTCGCGGTCCCACGGTTGAAAGCGAGGCCGATGCCGACCACCATCGTCTGGTTCCGCCAGGACCTCCGCGTCGACGACAACCCGGCGCTCGCCGAGGCCGCGGCGCGCGGCGCCGTGGTCCCGGTCTACATCCTCGACGACGCGACGCCGGGTGAGTGGGCGATCGGCGGGGCCGGACGGTGGTGGTTGCAGGAGAGCCTCGGCGCGCTCGACCGCCGGCTCACCGAGGCGGGCGCCCCGCTCACCGTGCTGGGCGGCCCGCCCCGGGCCGCGCTCGAAGCGCTCGCCGCGGCCACCGGCGCCGACGGCCTGGTCTGGAACCGCTGCTACGAGCCCTTCGCGATCGCGCGCGACCGCGCGATCAAGGCGGCGTTCAAGGCGCGCGGCTTCGAGGTCTGGAGCACCAACGGCACGCTCCTGTTCGAGCCCTGGACCATCGCCACCAAAAACGGCGATCCGTACAAGGTTTACACGCCGTTCTCGAAAGCCTGTCTCAAGTCGCCGCGGCCGCGGGCGCCCCGGGATACGCCCTCGACACTGAATGCTCCGAAAATTGGATCGACAGGTTTCGAGATTTCGCGACAACTGGTAGCGGATGATGCGGCTCGGGTGGGCGGCCTCCGCCAACACTGGCGGCCCGGAGCGGAGTTTGCGCACGAAACTTTAGCGAATTTTATTGAGGATAAAGTTGCGGATTACGGGGAAAGCCGCGATCGGCCCGATTACGCCGGAACCTCGACCTTGTCGCCCCGGCTGCACTGGGGTGAGCTCAGTCCGCACCAGGTCTGGCAGGCGGTCACGGCCGCCTGCGGCGGCGAGGCGGCGCTCGATCCGGGGCGCGGCAGCGAGATCTTCTTGAAAGAGCTGATCTGGCGGGAGTTCGGTTACCACATCCTCTACCACTTCCCGGAGCTGCCGGGCGAACCGCTGAACGAACGCTTTCGCGCCTTTCCCTGGGCCGACGACGCCGCGAAGCGCGAGGCTTGGCGCCGCGGCCGCACCGGCTATCCGATCGTCGACGCCGGGATGCGCCAACTCCGGCAGTCGGGCTGGATGCACAACCGGGTGCGGATGATCGTCGGCTCGTTCCTGGTGAAGGATCTCCTGGAGCACTGGCGCCACGGGGCGATGTGGTTCTGGGACAACCTCGTCGACGCCGATCTCGCCTCCAACACCCTCGGCTGGCAGTGGGTCGGGGGTTGTGGTCCCGACGCGGCACCTTATTTCCGAATCTTCAACCCTGTGAAACAGGGCGAGAAATTCGATCCCGAAGGCGCCTATGTCCGACGCTGGGTGCCGGAGCTGGCGGAGCTGCCGACCCGGCATCTGCACGCGCCCTGGACCGCGCCGGCGACGACGCTGGCGACGGCCGGCGTGCGGTTGGGCGCGAGCTATCCGCGCCCGCTCGTGGATCACGGCGAGGCGCGGCGGCGCGCCCTGGACGCCTTCGCCCGGATCAAGCAAGCCGCCTGAGCGTGGCCACCCGTTCGAGGACCGAGATGGACGCAGTGAGCATCACCAACCGTCAGCGGGAGCTCGAAGAGGAGTTCGCGCTGTTCGACGACTGGCGCGAGAAGATCGAGTACGTCATGGACCTGGGCAAGGCGCTGCCGCCCTTCCCCGAGGAGGCGCGCACCGAAGGCAACCGGGTCCACGGCTGTCAGAGCCAGGTCTGGATGGACGCCCGGATCGACCCGGAGACCGGGCGCCTGCGCCTGGTCGCCGATTCGGACGCGATCCTGGTCAAGGGTCTGATCGGGCTCCTGCTCCGGCTCTACGACGACCGCCCGCCGCGCGAGATCGTCGACAACCCGCCCGAGGTGTTCGAGCGCATCGGCCTCGGCCGGCACCTGACGCCCGGCCGCGCCAACGGCCTCTACGAGATGGTCCGCCGCGTGCGCGAGCTCGCCGCCGCGCAGGCGGCGTGAACCGGAGCCGGCGCCGGGCGCGACCTCAGGTCTCGATCAGCTCGACGCGCCGGCCGTTGGCGCGGATGGCGACCTCGCCGTGCTTGAGGGCGAGGGCGGCCTCGCCGAAGACCTCGCGGCGCCAGCCCCTGAGGGCCGGGACCGCGGCGTCGTCCGCGGCGGCGATCTTCTCCAGATCGCCGGTGGTGGCGATCAATCGCTGGGCGACGTCGTGCTCCTCGGAGGCGAGGCGCAGGAGCACCCGCAACAGGTCGACCAGCGGGCCGATGCCCTTGGGCAGCTTCGCCGCCGGCTCCAGCCGGGGGCAGGCCTCCTCCGGCAGCGCCATCGCCGCCTCGATGGCGCCGATCAGGCCCTCGGCGGCGCGGTTGTCGAGGTTGACCCGCTTGAGCTCGCGCAGCGCCGCCACCGACCGCGGCCGGTTGGCGACGAGGTCGAGCAGCACGTCGTCGCGCATGACGCGATTGCGGGGCTGGTCGCGGCGCTGGGCCTCGCGCTCGCGCCAGGCGGCGACGGCCTGCAGGACCGCCAGAAAGCGGGGATCGCGGGTGCGCACCTTGAGCCGGCGCCACATCTCCTCCGGGACCTGCTCGTAGAGCGCGGGGTCCAGCAGCGCCTCCAGCTCCTCGTCGACCCAGCGCGCCCGCCCGCGCGCGTCGAGCCGCTCGCGGAAGCGCTCGTAGATGACCCGCAGATGGGTGACGTCGCCGAGGGCGTAGTCGACCTGCTGGGGCGTCAGCGGGCGCCTGGACCAGTCGGTGAAGCGCGAGGTCTTGTCGAGGTTGGCGCCGGCGACGTGGCGGACCAGGGCCTCGTAGCCGACCTCGTCGCCGTAGCCCAGCACCATCGCCGCCAGCTGGGTGTCGAACAGCGGGCGCGGCAGCCGACCGGAGAGGTGGTGGAAGATCTCCAGGTCCTGGCGCGGCGCGTGGAACACCTTGAGGATGCGCTCGTCGGCCATCAGCCGGTAGAGCGGCTCGAGATCCAGGCCCTCCGCGAGCGCGTCGATCGCCACGGCGTCGCGCGAGGTGCCGATCTGCACCAGGCAGAGCTGCGGCCAGTAGGTCCGGTCGCGCATGAATTCGGTGTCGACCGTGACGAAGGGCTCGTCGGCGAGGTCGGCGATGAAACGGGCGAGGTCGGCGCTGTCGGTGATCAGGGTCATGTGGTCCGTGAAGTGACGCTTGAATACGTCTAAGTAGGGGGTGATGCCGGCATGTCCAATCGGTGGCGCGGCTCGGTCCGCTCGGCTTGACACGGGCGCGGGGCCGTGGCCACTCGGCGCCGCTCTGCGACCCGGCGAGAGGACGATCGATGCACCCTTACCGCACCCACCACTGCGCCGCGCTCGGCGCGCACGCCGTCGGCGAGACGGTGCGCGTGAGCGGGTGGGTGCACAGGAAGCGCGACCACGGCCAGCTGTTGTTCATCGATCTGCGCGACCATTTCGGGATCACCCAGATCGTCTTTCAGCCGGAGACCGCGCCGTTCGCGACGGCGGAGCGGGTGCGGCTGGAGAGCGTGTTGACGGTGACCGGTCGCGTCGTCGCCCGCGCGCCCGACGCCGTCAACCCGAAGCTCGCCACCGGCGCGATCGAGGTCGCCTGCGACACCATCGAGGTGCTCGCCGGCGCCGACACCCTGCCGCTCGAGGTCAACAGCGAGCGCGACTATCCGGAGGAGACCCGGCTCGCCTTCCGCTTTCTCGACCTGCGGCGCGAGCGCATGCACGCCAACGTGCTCTTGCGCTCGCAGGTGATCGCCTCGATCCGTCGCCGGATGGAGGACCAGGGCTTCGTCGAGTTCCAGACGCCGATCCTCACCGCCAGCTCGCCCGAGGGGGCGCGCGACTTCCTGGTCCCGTCGCGCCTCCATCCCGGCAAGTTCTACGCCTTGCCGCAGGCGCCGCAGCAGTACAAGCAGCTGTTCATGATGGCGGGCTTCGACCGCTACTTTCAGATCGCGCCGTGCTTTCGCGACGAGGACGCCCGCGCCGACCGCTCGCCCGGCGAGTTCTACCAGCTCGACCTGGAGATGAGCTTCGTCGAGCAGGAGGACGTGTTCCAGGCGGTGGAGCCGGTGATCGCCGGCGTCTTCCGCGAGTTCTCCACCAAGACGGTCGACACGCCCTTTCCGCGGATCCCCTACCGCGAGGCGATGCTGAAATACGGCACCGACAAGCCGGATCTCCGGATCGACATCGAATGCGCCGAGGTCGGCGACATCTTCGACGGCTCCGACTTCAAGGTGTTCGCCGGGGCCGTCGCCAAGGGCCAGGTCGTGCGCGCGATCCCGGCGCCGGGGGCGGTGGGCCGGCCGCGCAGCTTCTTCGACGGCCTGATCGCCTTCGCCCAGAGCCTCGGTGCGCCCGGGCTCGGCTACATCCAGTTCCAGGCGGGCGAGGCCAAGGGCCCGGTCGCCAAGTTCCTCGACGCCGGCCGGCTCGACGCCATCAAGGAGCGCTGCCGGCTCGGCGACGGCGACGCCGTCTTCTTCGCCTGCGATACCGACGCCAAGGCGGCGCAGCTCGCCGGCGAGGTCCGGACCCGCCTCGGCGCGGAGCTCGAGCTGATCGACACCAGCGCCTTTCGCTTCTGCTGGGTGGTCGACTTTCCGATGTTCGAGTGGGACGACGAGGCCAAGGCGGTCGGCTTCTCCCACAACCCGTTCTCGATGCCGCAGGGCGGGCTGGAGGCGCTGGAGACCCGGGATCCGTTGGAGATCCGGGCCTGGCAGTACGACATCGTCTGCAACGGCGTCGAGCTCAGCTCGGGGGCGATCCGCAACCATCGCCCCGACATCATGGTGAAGGCGTTCGAGATCGCCGGCTACGACCGCTCGGTCCTCGAGGAGCGCTTCGGCGGCATGTTCAAGGCGCTGCACTACGGCGCGCCGCCCCACGGCGGGATCGCGCCGGGGATCGACCGCATCGTCATGCTGATCGCCGGCACCGACAACCTGCGCGAGGTCACCGCCTTCCCGCTCAATCAGCGCGCCGAGGAGCGCGTCCTGGGCGCGCCCTCGCCGGTGAGCGACAAGCAGCTCAAGGAGCTCAACCTCCAGCTCTCGCTCACCGCCCGCGAGGCGCTGGCGGCGGAGCGGGCGGAGCACCCCGAGGCCGCCCCGGCCGGGGCGGACGGCGGCGACTGACGCGGGCGACCGTCTCAGCCGGGGGCGGGGGCCGGCAGCGCCGCCGGCGGCACCCGCGGCCGCGTCGCCGCGGTGACCCGGTCGCGGCCGGCGCGCTTGGCGGCGTAGAGCGCGCGGTCGGCGGCGTCGATCAGGTCGTCGGCGCTGTCCGCCCGGCGGTCGGGGGTGTCGACCGCCACCCCGGCGCTGACGGTGACGCGCACGTCGACGCCCTCGCGGGTCGCCACCGCGAGCCGGGCGACCGCGGCGCGCACCTGCTCGGCGAGGATCATCGCGGTGCGGCCGCCGGCGTCGGGCAGCACGCCGAGGAAGACGTCGCCGCGCCAACGCCCCCAGCGGTCGCCGGGCCGGGCGGCGCGCCGGCAGGCGTCGCCGATCTCGGCCAGCACCCGGTCGCCCACCGGCCGGCCGAAGGCGTCGTTGACCGCGCCCAGGCGGTCGGCCTCGACCAACAGCACGGCGAGCGGCTGGCCGCGGTGGCGGGCGTCGCGCCAGGCCCGCGCCAACGCCACCGTCATCTGCGCCCGGTTGGCGAGGCGGGTGAGGGCGTCGTGCTCGGCCGCCCAGCGCAGGCGCTGGGCGCGCGCCAGGCGGCAGAGCGCCGTCTGCACCGCCGCCACGGCGACGACGAGGATGGGGCCCAGCGTCCACGCCCGCGCCGCCGGCGGCGGCACGCCGGCGGCGCCGGCGGCGGTGGCGAGGATCGCGACCACCACCACGGTGTGGACCACGACGAAGGCGCGGCGTTCGGGCGAGAGCATGGGGCGGCGAACCTCGTTCGGGCGATGGCGGCGAGCTTGCCGCCACGGCCTTTCCGAGGGGTGAACGCGCGCGGTGGGGCCGGGGCTACTGCCCGCCGCCGAGGCTGTGGACGTAGAGCGACACCATCTTGATGTCCTCCGGCGCCAGGCGGTCGACGAAGCCCGGCATCACGCCGTGCTGCGGGTTCCAGATCTGCTGGCGGATGTCGCCGACGTCGCCGCCGTAGAGCCAGATGGCGTCGGTGAGGTTGGGCGCGCCCAGCGCCGCCATGCCCTCGCCGCCGGGACCGTGGCAGGAGGCGCACTGCTCGGCGAAGATGCCGGCGCCGGCGTCGGCGAGCTCGGCGTCGGCCGGCGCACGCCCCGACAGCGTCACGACGTAGTTGGCGACCTGGTCGATCTCGTCGCCGGAGAGCAGCTGATCGGTGCCGAAATTGGGCATCAGCGAGAAGCGGGCGTCGAGCTCGTACTCGGCGTTGCGCACGCCGTAGAGGATGGTCTGCTGGATGGCGTCGAGCGAGCCGCCCCAGAGCCAGGCGTCGTCGGCCAGCACCGGGTAGTTGAGCTGGCCGGCGCCGCCGACGCCGTGGCACGGCGCGCAGTTGTCGCCGAACAGGATCTCGCCGCCGGTGAGCGCGTAGGTGAAGAGATCGGGATCGCCGCGGATGGTGTCGAGGTCGGCCTCGACGATGCGCTGGTTGATCCCGGCGCGGGCGCTCGCCGCCTCCGCGATCTCGTTGGCGACGCGCTCGCGCGCGGTGTTGCCGGTGAGGCCGGTGGTGGCGCTCGGACCGAAGGGGATCGCCGGGAACAACAGAAACCACAGCACCGAGAAGGCGATGCAGGCGTAGAAGGTCCACACCCACCACGCCGGCAGCGGGTTGTTGAGCTCCTTGATGCCGTCCCATTCGTGACCGGTGGTCTCGACCCCGGTGACGGCGTCCTTTTCGGGCTTGCTCGGCATCCCTAGCCCTCCTTGTCGTCGAGCGGGATGCGGCCGCGCTCTTCCCACTTCTTGCGGTTCTTCGGTCGAAAGGCCCACCACACGATGGCGAGGAAGATGATGACCATTCCCACCAGCCAGATCTGGTAGAGCGCGTTCATGATGCCGCCGTCTTCCAAAGCTGGTCTCCTAGTGCTGGCGCAGGGCTTCGGGGTCGACCTCGGTGAAGTCGACCATGCGGCCGAGGATCTGCAGATACGCCACCAGCGCGTCCATCTCGGTGAGGCGGCCGGGCTGACCGTCGAGATCGCCCACCACCGCCTTGGGGTAGCGCTCCTGCACCGCCGCCCAATCGCCCTCGGGCGCCGCCTGCTGGCGCATGTCGAAGGCCGCCTGCTCGATCATCTCGTCGGTGTAGGGCACCCCGACGGTGCGGTTGGTCTCCAAATTGGCGCGGTAGGCGACCGCGTCCAGGTCGTTGTCCAACAGGAAGGCGTAGGGCGGCATGATGCTCTCGGGCACCACCGAGCGCGGATCGACCAGATGGGCGACGTGCCACTCGTTGGAGTACTTGCCGCCGACGCGGGCGAGGTCGGGCCCGGTGCGCTTCGAGCCCCACTGGAAGGGGTGATCGTACATGCTCTCGGCGGCGAGGCTGAAATGGCCGTAGCGCTCGACCTCGTCGCGGAAGGTGCGGATCTGCTGGCTGTGGCAGACGTAGCAGCCCTCGCGGACGTAGACGTCGCGCCCCGCCAGCTCGAGCGGCGAATAGGGCCGCACCCCCTCGACCCGCTCGATGGTGTTCTCGATCGAGAACAGGGGCGCGATCTCGACGATGCCGCCGATGGCGACCACCACCAGGATGCCGGTGGTGAGCGCGACCGTGCGGGTCTCGAAGACTTCGTGCTTCTTCCAGGCCATCGCCGTTCCTCACTCGGCCGGGACCGCGGCGGCGCCGCCCTTGGCGCCGGCGGCCGCGGTGGCGACGTCGCCCCGGGCGGTGCGCCACAAGTTGTAGACCATGATCAACGCTCCAGCGAGGAAGAAGACGCCGCCCAACGCCCGGATCACGTAGAACGGATGCATCGCCTCGACCGTCTCGATGAACGAGAACTGCAGGAAGCCCAAGTCGTCATAGGCCCGCCACATCAGTCCCTGCATGATGCCGGAGACCCACATCGCGGTGATGTAGAGGACGATGCCGAGGGTCGCGATCCAGAAGTGCCACTCGACCAGGCGGTGACTGTATAGCCGCGCCCGGCCCCAGAGCTTGGGCACCAGGTAGTACAGCGCGCCGAAGGAGATGAAGGCGACCCAGCCCAGCGCCCCGGAGTGGACGTGGCCGACGGTCCAGTCGGTGTAGTGCGACAGGGCGTTGACCTGGCGGATCGACATCAGCGGACCTTCGAAGGTGCTCATGCCGTAGAAGGCGACCGAGACGACGAGAAAGCGCAGTACCGGGTCGGTCCTGAGCTTGTCCCAGGCGCCCGAGAGCGTCATCAGCCCGTTGATCATGCCGCCCCAGGACGGCATCCACAGCATCACCGAGAACGTCATGCCGAGGATCTGCGCCCAGTCCGGCAGCGAGGTGTAGTGCAGGTGGTGCGGCCCGGCCCAGATGTAGAGGAAGATCAGCGCCCAGAAGTGCACGATCGACAACCGGTAGGAGTAGATCGGGCGTTCCGCCTGCTTCGGCACGAAGTAGTACATCATGCCGAGAAAGCCGGCGGTGAGGAAGAAGCCGACGGCGTTGTGGCCGTACCACCACTGGGTCATGGCGTCCTGGACGCCGGAGAAGAGCGAGTAGCTCTTGGTCCCGGCGAACGACACCGGCACCGCCAGGTTGTTGACGATGTGCAGCATCGCGATGGTGACGATGAAGGCGAGGTAGAACCAGTTGGCCACGTAGATGTGGCTCTCGCGTCGGCGGATCAGCGTGCCGGCGAAGGCGACGAGGTAGGCGACCCAGACGATCGTGAGCCAGAGATCGACGTACCACTCGGGCTCGGCGTACTCGCGCGATTGGGTGATGCCCATCAGGTAGCCGGAGGCGGCCAGGACGATGAACAGCTGGTAGCCGAAGAAGATGAACATCGCCAGGTAGGTGCCGCCGAACAGCCGCTGGCGGCAGGTGCGCTGGACGACGTAGAGCGAGGTGGCGATCAGCGCGTTGCCGCCGAAGGCGAAGATGACGGCGGAGGTGTGCACCGGCCGCAGGCGGCCGAAGTTGAGCCAGGCCGGGCCGGCGTTGAGCTCGGGATAGGCCAGCTGGAAGGCGATGAAGGTGCCGGCGACGAACCCGACCACGCCCCAAAAGATCGTCGCGACGACGAACCACCGCACGACGTCCTCGACGTAGTCGGTGGGGCTGGAGCGGGCGGCGCCGAGCCCGGCCGCGGCTGCAAGCGTCGACATGATGCCTCCGAACGACGAACCCTGGGCGGGGTGACCGACGCGTTCATTCACCCGAATGCGTCGCCCGGACGAGCGTTCGCCGTCGCGGCCGGCCCCCTCGCGCCGGAAACCTCCTGTGGCGGCGGCTTTCCGACGCGACGTTGATGTGGATCAACGACCTCGGTTCGTGGCAGCTATGCGAAAGTGGCAAGATCGAGGGAGGGGGGAATGAACGACGCGGTTTCTGTAGATTCCCGGCCGAGCGCGGCCATCCGTCACGTCGAGCTGGACCGGCCCTGGCGCTGGCTCGCCGCCGGCTGGCGCGACCTGGTCGCGGCGCCGGCGACCTCGCTCGGGTTCGGGGTGGTGTTCGCGCTGGCGGGCTATCTGATCACCCTCGGGCTGTTCGCCGCCGGGGTGCCCTATCTGACGCTGCCGATGACGGCCGGGTTTTTGATCATCGGTCCGTTCGCCGCCACCGGCTTCTACGAGATCAGCCGTCAGCGCCAGGCCGGCCGGCGTGCCCCGCTCGGCCAGGTGTTCGGCGCCTGGCGGCGCAACCCGTCGCAGATCGCCCTCATGGGCGTCGCCCTGCTGTTGATCCTGATCTTCTGGGCCCGCGTCGCCGCCATGATCTTCATGCTGTACTACGGCATCGGCAACGTCCCCTCGATCGACAAGCTCCTGGTCGAGACCTTCCTGCAGCCGAGCTCCATCCCGTTCTTGATCTTCGGGACCGCGGTCGGGGCGGTGCTGGCCGCGTTCACCTTCTCGATCAGCGCGGTGTCGATCCCGATGCTGGTCGACAAGCCCGAGGCCAACGTCATGGAGGCGATCGCGACCAGCGTGCGCGCCGTGCTCGCCAATCGCAAGGCGATGGCACTGTGGGGGTTGTTGGTCGTGGTCTTCACCGCGGCGGGGCTGGTCACGCTCTATCTCGGCCTGGTGGTGGCGTTGCCGCTGATCGGCCACGCCACCTGGCACGCCTACAAGGATCTCGTGCAATATCCCGAGGCCGCGGCGGAAGCGGCGGCGATCTAGGTGAGGAGGGTGACCATGGGTCCTTGGATCTTCGGTGCCGTGATGGGCCTGTTGAGCCTGGTGGGGCTGTTCATGGCGAGCTACGCCACCGACCCGGTGTTCCACGGCACCGGGCTCGGGCTGTTCGTCTTCGGTGTCCTGGTGATCGGCTGGCTGATCCGGCGCGGCACCGCGCCGCGTCACGACGAGGGCTGAACCCCGCGCCCCGGCGCAAAGAAAAGGGCGCCGCGAACGGCGCCCGTCGAAGTCGGGTGGACGAATCGCCGTCACGCTTCGGCGGCGACGACGACACCCCTCACCCGTAACCCCGCGCCGTGACGACATCGTGACAGCCCGCCTCAGGGCGCGCCGGCGGTGACCGGCGCCAGGGTGATGTGGGGCGCGCCGCCGTCGGTGTCCTCGAAGGCGAGCCGGAACACCCGCCGCCGGCCGCACGCCAGGACCGTCCAATGCTCGACGGCGGTGGCGGCCCCGAGCGCCAGGGTGTCGACGATCCGGCGGTCGCGGCATCGCCCCGGCGCCGCCTCGGCCAGCACCGCCAGCGTCGCCGCGCGTTGCACCGCCGCCGGCTGGCGCGTCGTGCCGGGCAGCAGCACGGTCACCGACGCCGCCCCGTCCGGCGCCCTCGCCAGGCGCAGGTTCTGGACGGTCTCGACGGCGCAGCCCAGCGGGCGCCAGCGCTCGACGGGGGCGCGCCCCGTCTCCACCGCTTCGACGAAGCGCCAAGCGCAGCCGACGGCCCGCGCGGCGAGGAGCTCGCCCACCTGCGACGGCGTCAGGCGGGGCGCCCCGGTGACCCCGGTGGCCCCGGTGGCGTCGGCGGCGTCGGCGCCGTCGGCGGCGAGCACGGTGACCACGACGGCGAGGATCGCGGCAGGGAAGGACAAGGCGGCGCCTCCGCGCGATGCGCGCAACGGTTGAGGGGGCGAGCGATGGCACGCCACGGCGGGGCCGGCAACGTCTTGTCAATCGTTGCGCTCTCGGGCTTGATCCGGCGCCATCGGACGGCGCCGGCCGCGGCGGCGCCCGAGCCTATCCGCAAAGGGACAGCGATGACCGCGTTCGCTCGCCGCTTCCGCGCCACCGGCTTCGCCGCGTTGTTGCTTCTGGTCGCCGTGCCGGCGGTCGGGCTGCAGCCGAACGTGGCCCGCGATTTCGTCGAAACCATCGCCGAGCGCACCACAGACATCCTGTCGAGCGACCGCGCGTTGGCCGAGCGCCGGGCCGAGCTCAAGGGCATCCTGCGCACGGCGTTCGATCTCGACTATATCGCTCGGCTGGTGCTGGGGCCGACCTACCGCACGCTCTCCGAGTCCCAGCGGGCGGCCTACGACCGGGCCTTCAAGGAATACGTGCTGGAGACCTATTCGCGCCGCATCGACGAGTACGGCGGCGAGGAGCTGGCGATCACCGGCGCCGAGCCGGCCGGGTCGCGCGACGTCAAGGTGATGAGCCGGATCACCGGCATCGACCAGAGCGAGCCCGTGATCGTGGCGTGGCGGGTGCGCGAGCGCGACGCCGGCCCCAAGATCATCGACGTCGAGATCGAGGGCGTCAGCATGGCGATCTCCCAGCGCAGCGAGTTCGCCTCGGTGGTCGACCAGCGCGGCATCGACGGCCTGATCGCCATGCTCGAGGACCGCGCGCCGCCCTCCTGAGCGGTGCGACGCTCACGGCCGCGACGATTCGATGCTGTCGGGATCGACCCCGATCGCCCGCATGCGCGCGCGCCAGCGCTCGTGGGCCAGCGCCTGCATGTCCTCGACGCGGTCGAGCTCGTCGGTGATCTCGAGGCCGATCAGGGTCTCGACGATGTCCTCGAGGGTGACCAGCCCCTGGGTCGAGCCGTACTCGTCCACCACCAGCGCGAGGTGGGTGCGCTCCAGCATCAAGCGGTCGAAGGTGTCCGAGGCCGAGACGGTGTCGGGGATGATCAAGAGTTCGCGCGCGAAGCGGGCGAGCGGGGCGTCGAGCTCACCCTCGGCCCGGGCCACCAGCAGATCCGCGCGCAGGACGTAGGTGGTCTCCTCGTCGGTGCCCTCGCCGCGCAGCGGGATGCGGGAGAAGGGCTGCTCACGGTAACGCTCGAAGTAGGTCCGCACCGTCGCCCCGGCCGACACCGTGAAGACCACCGGCCGCGGCGTCATCACGTCGCGCACGAACAGCCGCCGCAGCCGCATGAGGTTGCGCACGATCCGGAGCTCCTTGGCCTGGAGCTGGCCCTCGCGCGCCCCGATCTCCGCCATCGCCTCCATCTCGTCACGGCTGAAGGTGAAGCTGCCGGCGCCGCGGCGCGACAACAGCCGGGTCAGTCGCTCCGAGAGCCAGACCAAGGGCCAGAGCGCGGCGGTGAGCCCCTGGATGCCGACGCCGAAGGCGGGGGCGAGCCGACGCCAGTGGGTGGCGCCGAGGGTCTTCGGAATGATCTCGGAGAAGACCAGGATGAGAAAGGTCAACACGGCCGAGGCGAGGCCGACGTACTGGCTGCCGAAGACGACGGCGGCCTGCGCCCCGACGCCGGCGGCGCCGACGGTGTGGGCGATGGTGTTGGCCGAGAGGATCGCCGCGAGCGGCCGGTCGAGATTGGCGCGCAGCGCGCCGAGCGCCTTGGCGCCGCGCGCACCCCGTCGCTCCAGCGAGGCCACGTAGGACGGCCGCACCGACAAGAGGACGGCCTCCGCCACCGAGCAGAGGAAGGACACGCCGAGGGCGAGCGCGAGGTAGAGGAGCAGCAGGGTCATCGTCGGGTCCGCGGGGCGGCGCGCCTCGTCGGCGCGGCGCCGAGGGTGGGAGGTGGGTCCGCGGGTGACAAGCGCTCCCGCCGCGGCCGCCTCCGGCTTGACAGGGCCGCCGCGGCGGGGGCTCGCTGACGCCGCGGTGAAGGAGGCGGGCATGGCGACACGCGCGGGTGGGCGCATCCTGGTGGACCAGATCGCGCTGAACGGCGTCGGCCGCGTCTTCGGCGTGCCGGGGGAGAGCTTTCTCGCCGCCCTCGACGCCTTCCACGACACCCCCGCCACGCTCTTCACCACCTGCCGCCAGGAGGGCGGGGCGGCGATGATGGCCGACGCCTGGGCGCGGCTCACCGGCGGGCCCGGTGTCGCCTTCGTGACCCGCGGCCCCGGTGCCACCAACGCCAGCCCCGCGGTCCACATCGCGCGGCAGGATTCGGTGCCGCTCGTCCTCCTGGTGGGCCAGGTCGCGCGCGGATTGCGCGGCCGCGAGGCCTTTCAGGAGATCGATTACGAGGCCTTCTTCGCCCCGATCACCAAGTGGGCCGGCGAGGTCGACCGCGCGGAGCGCCTCCCGGAGCTGGTCCACCGCGCCTTCGCGACCGCGCTCGCGGGGCGGCCGGGGCCGGTCGTCCTGTCCCTGCCCGAGGACGTGCTCGCCGCCGCGGTCGACGTCGCCGACGCCCCGCCGGTGCGGGTGCGCGAGGCGGTGTTGGACCCCGCCGCCGTCGCCGAGATCGGGGGCCGGCTCGCCGCCGCCGAGCGGCCGTTCGTGCTGGTCGGCGGCGGCGGCTGGCGCGCCGAGGGCTACGCCGCGCTTCGACGCTTCGCCGAGCGGTGGCGGCTGCCCGTCGGCGTCGGGTTCCGGCGCCAGAGCCTCTTCGACAACACCCATCCCTGTTACGCCGGCCATTGCGGGCTCACGGTCGCCGCGGCGCTGGGCGACTACCTCGCCGGCGCGGACGTCCTGCTGGTCCTCGGCAGCCGGATGAGCGAGGCCTCCAGCGACGCCTACCGGCGGTTTCCAGTGCAGGGGGGTGGGGGGCGCACCCTGATCCACCTCCATCCCGATCCCGAAGAGCTCGGCCGGGTCTACCGCGCCGACATCGCCGCCCCCGCCGGCGTCAACGCGGCCGCGCGGGCGCTCGCCGCGCTCGACGCGCCCGCCGCGGCGCCGTGGGCCGGCGCGACCGCCGGCCTCCACGACGCGTTCCTCGCGCACAGTAACGCCGCGCCCGCCACCCCGGGGGTGCTGCAGTTGGGCGAGGTGATGGTCTGGCTGAACGAGCAGCTGCCGGCGGATGCGATCGTGGCCAACGGCGCCGGCAACTACGCGATCTGGGTCCACCGCTTTCTGCACCACCGCCGTTTCATGACGCAGCTCGCCCCCACCTCGGGCTCGATGGGCTACGGCACGCCGGCGGCGGTGGCGGCGAAGCTGGCGCAGCCCGAGCGCACGGTGGTGGCCTTCGCCGGCGACGGCTGTTTTCTGATGAACGGCCAGGAGTTCGCCACCGCCTGCCGCTACGGCGCCGCGATCGTCGTCGTCGTGGTCGACAACGGCCAGTACGGCACCATCCGCATGCACCAGGAGCGGGACTATCCCGGGCGCCGTTGCGGCACGGCGCTGGCCAACCCCGACTTCGCCGCGCTGGCGCGGGCCTATGGCGGCCACGGCGAGACCGTGGAGCACACCGCGGAGTTCGCCCCCGCGTTTCGGCGCGCCGTCGCGAGCGGCCGGCCGGCGCTGCTGCACTGCCGTCTGGACCCGCGCGTCATCACCCCGGACCGGTTCCTCGACGACGGCTGAATTCTGCTTTCGTTCCGATTTGTTCTTGTTATGATCTCCTCACACTGTGAGGAGGTACCCCATGACCGTGTTCGCATCGCTGCTGCGCGCCGCCGCCGGCGCGTCCCGCTGTCGGATCGTCGCCGGCAGCGTCGCCGGGCCGCTGTTCGCCCGCCGGGCGCGGTTCCGGCCGGCGCCGCGGCGGTGGGGCGGGGCGGTCGTCGCGGAGCGCTGAGGTCGCACCGTCGCCGGCGGCCCGGGGCGGTTACGGCGGCGGTTCGGCGAAGAGGTCGCCCTGCGGACTGTCGGCCTCGAACTGCGAGCCCGTGAGGCCGAGAAGGCGGACGGGACGGGCGAGGTCGGCCTCGTCCAACAGCGCGGCGCCGAGGCCGTGGAGGTCGGCGGCGGCGACGAGCGGCCCGGCCGAGCGCCGCGCGCGGGTCTGGATGCGGAAGCGGTCGTCCTTGACCTTGAGGGTGAGCGTCAGCGGCCGCACGCCGGCGTCGCGGATGCGCCGTTCGAGGGTGTCGGCGATCGGTCGAAGGGCGTCGACGAGCGCCGCCCGGCCCCGGAGGTCGGTGGCGAAGGTGCGCTCGCACCCCACCGACTTGCGCAGGCGCGCGGGGTCGACCCGGCGCTCGTCGCGGCCGTGGGCGATGGCCCACAGCCGCGCGCCGTGACGCCCGAAGCGGCGCACCAGGGTGTCGAAGCCGGCGGCGCGGAGATCGCCGCCGGTGGCGAGGCCCATGGCCGCGAGCTTGCGGGCGGTCACCGGGCCGACCCCGTGGAAGCGCGCGATCGGCAGCGCGGTGACGAAGGCGTCGGCCTCCTCGGGACGGATGACGGTGAGGCCGTCGGGCTTGTCCATGTCGGAGGCGAGCTTGGCGAGGAACTTGTTGATCGAGACCCCGGCCGAGCCGGTGAGGCCGGTGGCGGCGCGGATGTCGGCCTTGATCCGGCGGGCGATGACGGTCGCCGAGCCGGCGGCGTCGGCGGCGCGGGTGACGTCGAGATAGGCCTCGTCGAGAGACAAGGGCTCGACGGCGTCGGCGTGGGCGGCGAAGACGGCGCGGATCTCGCGGCTCACCGCGCGGTAGACCTCCATGCGCGACGGCACGAACACCAGCTCGGGGCACAACCGCTTGGCGGTCGCCGACGGCATCGCCGAGCGCACCCCGAAGGGCCGCGCCTCGTAGCTCGCGGCCATCACCACGCCGCGCCCGGAGCCGGCGCCGACGGCGACGGGGCGGCCGCGCAGCGCCGGGTCGTCGCGCTGCTCCACCGCCGCGAAGAAGGCGTCCATGTCGATGTGGATGATCTTGCGCACCCGCCGCCCGGTCGCCTCGCCGTCGTCGCCGACGACATAGGTGGCGCGCGCGCCGTTGTCGCCTCCGCCTCAGAACCGAAGCGACAGGCTGAGCGAGCCGAACTCGCTGGGCGTCGGCTGATCGCGGAACTCCTCGGTGCGCAGCACGTGGGTGTAGGAGAGCCGACCGCCCGGAAACAGGAGCGCGGCGCCGAAGGCGGCTTCGCCCACCAGCGGCTCCTTGTCGACGCTGCGGCTGCTCTGAAAGCTGTTGCCGTCGAGAAACAGGTCGCGGGCGACGGCGCGTGCCTCCAGCCCGGCGAAGACGTAGCCGCCCCAGCCGTGGCCGGGTTCGACGAAGGCGGAGCCGGTGACCGACGGCCGGATCCGCGGCGGGCCGAAATCGTGGTCGAGACCCCAGCCCGCGCGCACCATGGTCGCGCCCGCGACGTGGGTCTGCACGTTGCCGAGGCCGGCGACGACGCTCGGCATCAGCCCGATCTGAAAACCGTCGGCGAGCGGCCGGTTGAACCGCCAGATCCGGCTGGCGACGACGTTGACGCCGGGTTCGTTGTCGAGCTGGAAGTCCCAGCCCCGCGCCTGCTGGCCGCGGTTGATGCGGTGAACCGTGTTCTGGGCCTGCTCGCCGAGGGCGGCGGGGCCGACGACGCCGAGCTGAACCTCCAGGCGACTGAGGCTGGTCGCGGTCGCCGACGACAGGTTCACCGCGCCGTAGAGCCAGGCCGCGTAGGGGCGGTCGTCCGGGTCGGGGTTTTCCCGCGCGATGTCTTCGGGGGTGAACAGGCTCTGGCCGACGGCCAGTCCCCAGCGCCGTGCGCCGTCCGGCGGCAGCAGCAACCCGCCGGCGCGGCCGACCTCCGCCAGCCAGTCGGGCGGGGTGTCGGCCGGCGAGCGCCAGGCGAGCCGGATCCCGTTGGTGTAGTAGCGGTCGCTGCCGCCGAAGAGGTCGTTGTCGAGCGTGAAGGAGAAGGTGCCGAGCCCGCGCGAGCCGCCGGCGCGCTCTTCCGCGCGCGCCGGTGCCGCGCCCGGCGGCGCCAGCATTGCGGCGACGACGGCGCACACCAGGACGAAGGAACGGTGGTCATGCGAAACGGTCATGGCCCGAGCGGCCTCCGGTCGATGGTGACGGCGGCGCCCGCATCACCCGCGTCGCCACCACGGTGAGCCCGCGACGCTGCCGTCGCCGCACGGCGTGGGCTCAGCGCCAGGGCGCGATCGGCCAGCGGCGCTCGCGGGCGATGCGCTTGAGTCCCGGCGAGGGGTTCACCGCCGTCGGCCGGCGCGCCGCTTCCAGGAGCGCCAGATCGCTCTCGTGGTCGGTGAAGGCGTGCTCGAGGTGCCAGGCGGAAAAGCGGGCGTCGGCGTAGGCGGCGAGGGCGTCGAGCTTGGCGGCGCCGTGGCGCACCGGGCCGTTCAGGCGGCCGGCGAAGGCCCCGTTCACCGGCGGCGCGAGCTCGGTGGCGATCCAGCCGTCGGCGGGCAAGCGGCGGGCGAGGCGCGCCACCAGCGGTGCGAGCGCGGCCGAGGCCAGCACCACGTGACAGCCCCCGGCGCGCAGCCGCGCCATCGTCGCCCGCGCCTCGCGCCGCACCGTCGGCAGCAGACGGTCCTCGACGAAGGGGTCGATGAGCGCTTCGAAGGCGGCGGTGGGGCGACCCTCGAAGCTCGCCAACAGCTCGGCCGCGAGCCGGTCGTAGTCGAGCGGCGCGCCGCGGCGGTAGCGCACCAGCAGCGCCGCCACCCGCAGCGCGGTCCGCGCCGGCACCAGCCGCCGGCCGGCGAGGTGCCACGCCCACAGCGCACCGCTCTGACCCCTCAGCACGGTGCCGTCGAGGTCGAAGGCGGCGAGCGGCACCGACGCGCTCACCGCTGCGACCGCCGGGTGCGACGCCAAGCCGGACTGGCCCGGTCCGGTTTCCTCGTTATATGCGTTTCGGAAATTTCTGAAACGCCGGGAGCCGCATGAATCTGCCGCCGCTGATCCAGACCTTCGTGCTTCATTTCGGTGAGATGGGCAGCCGCTGGGGCATCAACCGCACCGTCGGTCAGATCTACGCGTTGCTGTTCCTGGCGCCGGAGCCGCTGTGCGCCGACGACATCGTCGCCCGGCTCGGCTTTTCGCGCTCGAACGTGTCGATGGGTCTCAAGGAGCTGGTGGCCTGGAACCTGGTCCAGCTGCGCCACAAGCCGGACGACCGCCGCGACTTCTACACCACGCCGGACGACCTCTGGCAGATCGTCCGCACGCTGGTGGAGGAGCGCAAGAAGCGGGAGATCGACCCGACCCTGACGCTGTTGCGCGAGACCTTGATGCACGAGCCGGCGAGCGACGAGGAGCGCCACGCCCAGGCGCGGATGCGCGAGATGCACGAGCTCATCGAGCTGTTGACCGGCTGGTACGACGACGTCCGCCGGCTCGAGACCGAACGCCTGGTCCAGCTGCTGACCCTCGGCGCCCGCGTGCAGAAGGTCCTGGAGTGGAAGGACCGCCTGGTCGCCCCCGGCCGCCGCGCCGCCGATTCCGACCCCACCGCCTGACCGACCGAGGAGACCGCAGGTGGAGCTCGACGCCCTCACCCTCGCCCGTGTGCAGTTCGGCGCCAACATCTCTTTCCACATCCTGTTCCCGACGATCACCATCGCTCTGGGCTGGGTGCTGGTCGGCTTCAAGCTCGCCCACGCCCGCGCCGCCCCCGGCGACGACCGCTGGCTCGACGCCTATCGCTTCTGGGTCAAGGTCTTCGCGCTGTCGTTCGCGATGGGGGTCGTCTCCGGCATCACCATGAGCTTTCAGTTCGGCACCAACTGGCCGGGCTTCATGGAGCGCGTCGGCAACATCGCCGGGCCGCTC
>JAAAPF010000054.1 GCA_009908425.1 Alphaproteobacteria bacterium | reverse complement strand
GACCTCCGCGCCGTCGACCATCGCCTCGAGTGTCGCGGCCACCCCCTCGACGTCGACGCCGAGATCCGCGGCGCGCTCACGGTCGATGCGCACCGCGAGCTGCGGCCGGGTGGTCGAATAGGAGAGCGCGGGCGCGGTCAGCCCGGCCAGCCGCTCGCCGATGGCGGCGACGAGGCGGTCGCCGGCGGCGGCGATGGTGGCGTAGTCGGGGCCGGTTACCGCGACCTCCAGCTCGCCGCCGCCGCCGGCGCCGAGGTCGAGGCTGTCGGGGCTGAGAACGAAGACACGCGCGCCGGGCAGGTCTGCGAGCGCGGCGTCGAGCTCGGCCGCGATCGCCGCCGCCGGCCGGCGCTCGCCCCACGGCGCCAGCGGCACGGCGAGATAGCCGAGATCGGGGTCGTAGCGGCCGGCGATGGCGTAGACGCCGCGGGCTTCGCCGGCCGCGACCAGCGGCTCGAGTGCGGCCTCGACGCGCCGAACCTGGCGGTCGGTGTAGGCGAGCCCGACGCCGTCGGGCCCGCTCAGCCAGATCACCAGCTCGCCGCGGTCCTCCTCGGGCACGAGCTCGCGGTCGAGCGTGGTCACCAGGCTGCCGACGGCGAAGGCGCCGCCGGCGAGCACGCCGATGACCACCAGCGGGATCGCGAGCGCGCCGCCGAGGCCCCGGGCGTAGAGCCGCGCCGCCGCCCGTCCCCCGGCCTCCAGGGCCCGACGCAACGGCCCCGCGCGCCGCTCGCCCGCCGCCGGGACCAGCTTCGAGGCCAGCATCGGGACCAGCGTCAGCGCCACGAACGAGGAGATGCAGACGGCGATGGCCAGGACGATGCCGAACTCGGTGAAGAGCTGGCCGGCGCGCCCCGGCAGAAAGGCGATCGGCAGAAAGACCGAGACCAGCGTCGCGGTGGTGGCGATGACCGCGAAGAACACCTGGCGGGTGCCGATCACCGCCGCCGCCAGCGCCCCGTGACCGCGGGCGCGCACGCGGGCGATGTTCTCCAGCACCACGATGGCGTCGTCGACGAGGATGCCGCTCGCCAGCACCAGCGCCAACAAGGTCAGGATGTTGATCGAGAAGCCGAGCAGCCAGATCCCGGCCAACGTGCCGGCGAGCGCCACCGGGATCGCCACCGCCGGGATCAGGGTGAGCCGCGGCGAGCCGATGAACAGCAGGATGACGGCGACCACGATGGCGACGCCCAAGAGCAACGACGTCGTGACCTCGCGCAGCGCCCCCTCGATGAACTCGGCCTCGTCGGCGGTGGTGGCGATCTCGACGTCGCCGAAGCGGCGGTCCAGCGCCGCCACCACCTCGGCGACGCCGGCGGAGACGGCGACGGTGTTGGACTGCGGGCGACGGACCACGCCGAGGCCGACGACGTCGCGGCCCTGCCAACGCACCCGCGAGGTCGCCTCCGCCGGGCCGTAGAACGCGCTCGCGACGTCGCCGATGCGGGTGGTGCCGCGGATCACCAGCCGCTCGACGTCGCGCACCGTGACGACCGAGGCGTCGGCGCGTACGACGACGTCCTGGCTCGCCGTCTCGATGCTGCCGGCGGGGACGTCGAAGGGCGCCGTGGCCAGGGTGTCGCGGACGTCGGCGACGGACAGCCCGTAGCTGGCGAGCCGCAGCGGATCGACCACGACGGTGAGGGTGCGTCGGCGCTCGCCGTCGACCTGGACCTCGGCGACACCCGGCACGCTCGCGAGTTCCGGCACGATGGTGTCGTCGACGCGCGCGCTCAGCGCCTCGCGGTCGAGGGTCTCGCTCCACACCGCGAGGCGGACGATCGGATCGGCCTCGTCGTCGGCCTTGACGACGAAGACGCCCTCGACGCCGTCGGGCAGACGGCGGCGGACGTCGCTCACCGCCTCGCGGGTATCGTTGGCCACCGCGTCGATATCGACCGCGCTCGCGAAGGTGACGACGATGCGCGCCCCGCCCTCCTCACTCTGCGAGCTGATCGCGCTGACGCCGGCGACCCGCGCCGCCGCCCCCTCCAGCGGGCGGGTGAGCTCGGCGTCGACGGTGGCGGGCGCGGCGCCGGGATAGTCCGCGGTGATGGTCAGCCGCGGGCGCTCGACCTCGGGTAGTTCGCGCACCTCGACGCCCCACAGGGCCGCCACGCCCGCCAGCACGATCAGGAGATTGGCGACGATCGCGAGGATCGGGCGGCGCACCGCGAGCGACGGCAGATCGCTCGCCGCGGCCGTCTCGTCAGCCGCCATCGGAGCCCGCCGTCACCGCGGCGACTTCGGCGCCGTCGCGCACCACCACCTCGCGCCCCGGCCGCAGCCGCTGCAGCCCCTCGACGACGACGCGGTCGCCGGCCTCGAGCCCGCCGTCGACCAGCACGTGGCCGTCGCTGCGCTTGAGCACCTCCACCGGCACGCGTTGCGCCCGGCCCGCGGCGACGCGCCAGACGAAGGCGCCCTCACGCTCCCAGCGCACCGCGATCGACGGCACCGACGGAAAGCGCTCGCCGGCGAGCGGCAGGCGCACCGCGAACGACATGCCGGGCTTGAGGCGGCGCTCGGGGTTGGCGGCGCGGGCGCGCACCCGCACCGTACGGGCGACGGGATCGATGCGGGCGGCGATCGCCTCGACCCGCGCGGTGAAGCGCTCGCCGCGCCGAGCCCAACTTCTGAGCTCCAGCTCGGCCCCGCGCGCGATCCCGGCGAGGAAGGCCTCGGGCACCTCGAAGTCGACCAGGATCGCCGAGACGTCGTCGAAGGACGCGATCTCGGTCTCCTCGTCGACGCGGTCGCCGACGTCGACCTCGGCGATGCCGACGACGCCGGCGAACGGGGCGCGCACGGTGCGCTCGGCCAGCGCCAGCTCGGCCTGCCGGAGGGCGATCTCGGCGGAGGCGACGGCGACCCGCGCGCTGTCCACCTGGCTCTCGGAGACCGCGCCGCCCGGGGCGATGCGCTCGAAGCGGTCGAGCTGGCGCCGCGCGTCCCCGAGCTCGACCCGCGCCAGCTCGACCGCGAGGCGCTCGCGCTCGGCGTCCAGCTTCACCAGCGGCGCCCCGGCCTCGACCCGCGCCCTCGGCTCGACGAGGATCTCGACGACGCGGCCGGCGGCCTCGGGGCTCAGCTCCACCGCCTGCGCGGCGCGGCCGGTGCCGATGGCCTCGACGATCGCGGCGTCGCTCGCGAATCGCACCCGCTCGACGACCACGGGCGCCGGCGCCCGGCCGGTGGTGGGTGCCCGCGCGCCGTCCGAGGCGGCCTCGCCGGCGCCGCCGCGCCAGACGTACCAGCCTCCCGCCGCGGCGGCGGCGAGGACGACGAGGATCACGAGCTGGCGCGCGAACGACATGGCCGGAGTTCCCGACGCGGCGTCGACCGCCGGTCGAGCCGCGTTGCAACCGTTGAGCGTTACATCGCACGCTCGCGCCGTCCGGCAACCACCGGGCTGGGCACAAGTCGGGACGTCGTCCGTACCGGGGTGGCGGCGGCCGCGGGTTCGCGCCGCCGAGCTCGGCGCAGGCGCCGCCTGCAGGTCGGGGGCCGCGGCTCCTTCTCGCCGGGCACACGCCCGTCGGCGGGCGCCGTTGCGGAGGGCGCGGTTTCGACGGGCAGGTGTCGACGCCCGCGTGGACCGCGGTGCGCGCGCCACGATGAGCGCACACGGGCCGCCGCCGGCGGGCCCGAGGCTC
>JAAAPF010000140.1 GCA_009908425.1 Alphaproteobacteria bacterium | reverse complement strand
GGTGTCGACGGCGTTCGAGCGGCCCGACGGCGAGACCCGGCCCTGCGTGCACGTCATGTTCGAGCAGGACACGGCCGTGGACTGAGCAGCCGGAGCGCCGAACGCGCCGTCGGTCGCCGCCGAGCCGGCGGGGGCCGGCGGCGCCTCCGCGCTCCCCCCTCAACGCTGCCGAGACGGCCGGAGGTCAGCCATGACGCTGCGCAGGGCGCCGCTTGCGCTCGCGGTGCCGATCCTGGCGACCGCGAGCGCCGCCGCCTCGCCCGCCGCCGGGCTCGACGTCGAAGACGAGGAGTTCGCCTTCGAGCCCGCCCGCATCGAATCCGAGGCCGGCGAGACCGCGACGGTGACCATCAAGCCCGAGGCGCCGGGCACCTACGACGTCGAATGCACAGTTCCGGGCTACGCCCGGACCGGCATGAACGGCGAGCTCGTGGTCACCGCGCCGGCCCCGAACTCGCAGCGGCCGTGAGCGCGCGGACCGGCTGGATGATCGCCGCGGCCGGGGCGGCGCGGCCGTGCGCTCAGGCGACCGCGCGCAGCATGTCCTCCGCCGTGCCGTTCGCCTGGAACCAGGACTGCGCCGCGCCGACGCCGGCGCCGAGCTGGATCCGGCAGCCGGCCTCCTTGAGCGCGATTTCGGCGGCGGCGAGCGCCGACAGGCACATCACCTCGTTGAGGTCGCCCAGATGGGCGATGCGAAAGGCCTTGCCGTCGAGCGGGCCGAGGCCGGCGCCGAACGAGGTGCGGTACCTGTCGTCGGCGATGCGGACGACCTCGCGGGCGTCGACCTCGGGCGGCACCCGGACGGCGGTGACGGTGTTCGACTGAAAGCGCGGATCGCGCGCGACCGTCTCCAGCCCCCAGGCCCGCACGCCGCGGCGGACCCCTTCGGCGAGGCGGCGGTGCCGCGCGAAAACCTGGTCGAGCCCCTCGGCGAAGAGCAGGTCCAAGGCGGCCTCCAGGCCCCGGAACAGCGTCGTCGGGGGGGCGTAGGGCAAGGCGCCGTCGTCGTTCAGCCGGGCCATCTCGGCGAAGTCGAAATGGGCCGGGCGCCCGCGCGTCCGCTGGCTCGCCGCCATCGCCCGGTCGCCGGCGGCGAGCATGGCGAGCCCCGCCGGCATCATGAAGCCCTGCTGCGAGCCGCAGACCGCGAGGTCGACGCCCCAGGCCTCCATGCGGAAGTCGATCGCGCCGATCGAGCTGGTGCCGTCGACGAACAGCAGCGCCGAGTGGTCGAGTTCGTCGAGAACCTCGCGCATCGCCGGCACCGGCGAGGTGACGCCGGTGGCGGTCTCGTTGTGGGTGACGAAGACGGCCTTGATCCGGCCCTCCCGGTCGGCCTCGAGCCGGCGCGCCAGCTCCTGGACGGGCACGGCGTCGCCCCACGGGGCGTCGACGACCTCGACCTCGAGGCCGTGCTTGGCGGCCAGCTCGACCCACCGCCGCGAGAACTCGCCGTGACGGGCCGTCAGCACCTTGTCGCCGGGGTCGAGGGTGTTGGTGACGGCGGCCTCCCAGGCGGCGGTCGGCGAGCCCGGGACGACGAACATGCGCCCGCGGCGCTGCTGGAAGACCCGCTTGAGGCCGTCGACGAGTGGCTGGGTCGTCGTCATCGCGCCGTCGGCGTGGGCGCGCATCTCCTGCATCGGCACGTTCATGGCTTGGCGGACCCTTTCCGGCACGTTGGTCGGTCCCGGGACGTAGAGGTGAGTGATCCCTGTGCGCATGCTGCCTGGCCCCGATCGTCCGCGGTTGCGTTTGGAGGGCCGAGCGACCGGCCCACCCCCGCCGCATAACGCCGCGCGGCCCTCGTACGAAGAAAAACCGGGTCGGCGTGTCAGGCTTGTGGTTGACGGCGCCACGTGGTGTAAAGTTGTCAAAGGCAGCGATGACAAGGGGGGACCGTGCGCGTCCGCAAGACCTTCGTAGGCCCGCGCCTGCGCCAGCTCAGGAAAGAGCGCGCCCAGAGCCAGGTCGACATGGCCAAGGCGCTCGGCGTCAGCGCCTCCTACGTCAACCTCCTGGAGAGCAACCAGCGCTCACTGTCGCTGGCGGTGCTGCTGCGGGTGGCCGAGGTCTACGGCGTCGACTGGCGCGATCTGGTGCAGGACGACGCGCCCACCACGCTCGCCGACCTCAGGAATGCGCTGGAGGATCCGGTCTTCGGCGCCGACAAGCCCGACCTGCAGGAGCTGCGGGCCGCGCTCGACCACAGCCCCCGGCTCGCGCGCACGCTTTTGGGCCTCCACCGGTCCTACCGGACGTTGAGCGAGCAGCTGCTGCTCGCCACCGAAGGCGGCGAGGCGCCGTCCTATCAGAGCGTCGAGACGGTGGTGCACGACCTCTTCCGCCGCCACCGCAACCATTTCGACGCGCTCGAGCGCGCCGCCGAGCGCTTCCGCGCCGGCGAGGACATCGCTCCGGACGAGGTCTACGCTCACTTGAAGCGCCGGCTGGCCGACCGCTTCGGCATCGAGGTCATCCCGACGCCGACCCGCGAGCTCCCCCACACGCTGCGCGACTACGACGAGGCCGCCGGCCGCATCCGGCTCTCGGACGCGATGGACTACCCCAACAAGGTCTTCCAGCTCACCCACGTCGCCGGGCTGTTGGAATACCGCGAGGTCATCGACCGCATCACCGCCGAGGGCGGGCTCGAGGGCGCGCGCGAGCAGGCGCGCTGCCGGGTCGAGCTCGCCAACTACCTCGCCGCCGCGGTGCTGATGCCCTACGAGATCTTCCTCGAGGAGGCCGAGGCCAGCGCCTACGACATCGACCACCTGGCGGCGCGGTTCGGGGTCTCCTTCGAGCAGGCCTGCCACCGGCTGACCACGCTGCAGCGCGACGGGGCGCAGGGCGTGCCGCTCTTCTTCGTGCGCATCGACCGCGCCGGCAACGTCACCAAGCGCTTCAACGCCACCAGCTTCAACCTCGCCCAGTACGGCGGGGCCTGTCCGCGCTGGGACATCCACCAGAGCTTCGCGATGCCGGGCCGCATCCTGCCGCAGTTCGTCGAGCTCCCCGACGGCGCCCAGTACTTCACCATCAGCCGCACCGTCGACCGTCCGGCGCTGGACCGCCACAGCCACGACCACCGCCTCGCGGTGACCCTCGGCTGCGCCATCGAGCACGCGCCCAAGCTGATCTACGCCCAGGGCTACCAGCTCGGCGATCCGGGCCTCGCCACGCCCATCGGCATCAACTGCCGCCTCTGCCCCCGCCAGCACTGCCCCCAACGCGCCCAACAGCCGCTGCATCTCGACCTGCCGATCGACGAGCGGAGAAGGGGGCACACGCGGTTCGAGAGTTGAGCGCGCGTAGGACAGCCGCGATGGACCGACGCGCGGGCATACGACCGCGACGGCTGGCGGCCTGGACCCGGTCGACGCACCTTCGGCCGCTTGTGGGGTAACTCGGCGACGAGGCGAGGTCGCGAGACGCTCACCCACGCCTTCGGGGCACCTCGAAGGAGCGACGGTCCTCGGCCGAGCCGGACCAGTTGCGCCCGCCGAAGGCGACCGGCGCGATCGGGAGCGTGTCGCGGTCGACCTCCGGCCTGAACACGATCGTGATGGCCGAATCCCGCCCGCCGTGTCCAGCGACATTCGGAACTGACCCCCTGACGACACGAGGAACTGACCCCCATCGGCTTGGTGGTTCACGCTGGTGATGGGGTGGGTGCCGCAGCGGC
>JAAAPF010000192.1 GCA_009908425.1 Alphaproteobacteria bacterium | reverse complement strand
CTCGGGCTCGACCTCGGCCACCAGCTCGCCGATCTTGCGGGCGTCGGGGCTCTGGACGTCGGCGCCGAAGCCCATCGAGCTGGTGCGGCCGCGCTGGGCGACGATCTTGTCGAGCCCGGCGAACGCGCCGCCGCAGATGAACAGGATGTTCGAGGTGTCGACCTGTAGGAACTCCTGCTGCGGGTGCTTGCGCCCACCCTGCGGCGGCACGCTCGCCACCGTCCCTTCGATGATCTTCAAGAGCGCCTGCTGCACCCCCTCGCCCGAGACGTCCCGGGTGATCGACGGGTTCTCGGACTTGCGGGAGATCTTGTCGACCTCGTCGATGTAGACGATGCCGCGCTGCGCCCGCTCCACGTTGTAGTCCGACGCCTGCAGCAGCTTGAGGATGATGTTCTCGACGTCCTCGCCGACATAGCCCGCCTCGGTCAGCGTGGTGGCGTCGGCCATGGTGAAGGGGACGTCGAGGGTGCGGGCGAGCGTCTGCGCCAACAGCGTCTTGCCGCAGCCGGTCGGGCCGATCAGCAGGATGTTGGACTTCTGCAGCTCGACGTCGCCGGTTTTGCCGGCATGGGCCAGGCGCTTGTAGTGGTTGTGCACCGCCACCGACAGCACCCGCTTCGCCGGCGCCTGACCGATCACGTAGTCGTCCAGGACCCCGTTGATCTCGCTCGGCGTCGGCACCCCGGCACGACTCTTCGAGAGCTGGGTCTTGTGCTCCTCGCGGATGATGTCCATGCACAGCTCGACGCATTCATCGCAGATGAACACGGTCGGCCCCGCGATGAGCTTGCGGACTTCGTGCTGGCTCTTGCCGCAGAACGAGCAGTAGAGCGTGTTCTTGGCGTCGCCGCCGGTCTTGCTCATGCAGTCGGATACCCTCGTCGAGACCAGACGATGAAGGTAGCGGCGACCGCGAGGCGGAACAACCCCGCCCCGCGCGCCGCGGTGCGGGTGCCGAGGGCGGGGGTCAGCCCTCCGCCGTCGGCTTGGTCGAACGCTGCTCGACGACCTTGTCGACCAGGCCGAACTCCTTGGCCTGTTCGGCGCTCATGAACCGGTCGCGCTCGACCGCCTCCTCGATGACGTCGAGCGGCTGGCCGGTGTGCCGGACGTAGATCTCGTTCAGCCGCCGCCGCATTTCGAGGATCTCTTTGGCGTGGATCTCGATGTCGGTGGCTTGACCCTGAAAACCGCCTGAGGGCTGGTGCACCATTACGCGGGCGTGCGGCAGGCAGTGGCGCTTGCCGTCGGCGCCGCCGGCGAGCAGCAGCGAGCCCATGCTGGCCGCCTGGCCGATGCAGAAAGTGGCGACGTCGGGCTTGATCAGCTGCATGGTGTCGTAGACCGCGAGCCCCGACGTCACCACCCCGCCCGGCGAGTTGATGTAGAAGGCGATGTCCTTGTCGGGGTTGTCGGCCTCTAAAAACAGCAGCTGAGCGCAGACGAGCGCGGCGATCTGGTCTTCCACCACCCCGGTGAGGAAGACGATGCGCTCCTTGAGCATCCGCGAAAAAATGTCGTAGGCGCGCTCGCCACGGCTCGTCTGCTCGACGACCATCGGCACGAGTTGGGCATGCATGGCGGGCTCTCCGCGCGTCGGTCTCAAGTGGTGGTGGCGGCGTCGGCGCCGGCGGCGTCCTCTTCCGGATCCCGCATCAACTCCTCCGTACTGACCTCCTTGGTGGTCACTGGCGCGATCTGCAGGATGAAATCGATGACCTTGTCCTCGAACACCGGCGCCCGCAGTTGCTCGCGCGCCTCGGCGTTCTGCTGGAAGAACTCGAAGACCTCCTTCTCCTGGCCCGGATAGCGCCGGGCCTGATCGGCCACGGCCCGGGCCAGCTCCTCCGGCGTCACCTGGACGTCGTTGGCGTTGCCGATCTCGGAGAGCAGCAATCCGAGGCGGACGCGGCGTTCGGCGATGCCGCGGTATTCCGCCTTGGTCTCCTCCTCGGTCTTGCCGCTGTCCTCGAAGGTCTGGCCGAGACGTTCCATCTCGTCGGTCAGCTGTTTCCAGATCGCGTCGAACTCCAGGTCGACCATGCCTTTCGGCACCTCGAAGACATAGGTCTCCGCCAGCTTGTCGAGAAGGGCGCGCTTGGCCTTGAACCGCGACGCCTGGTCGTAGCGTTCCTGCAGGCGCGAGCGGAAGGCCTCGGTCAGCTCGGCGGCGTCGGCGAAGCCGATGGACTCGGCGAAGCCGTCGTCGAGATCGGGCAACTCGGGCTCCTCGACCGCCTTGACCTCGACGTCGAAGGTCGCGGTCCGACCGGCGAGCTCCGCCTTGCCGTAGCTTTCGGGAAAGGGGATCTCCAGCGTCGGGGTATCGCCCACCTGCACGCCCTCGAGCTGCTCCTCGAAGCCCGGGATCATCCGACCGCGGCCGAGCTCCAGCTGGAAGCCCTCGGCGCTGCCGCCCTCGAAAGGCTCGCCGTCGATCTTGCCGACGAAGTCGATCGTGACCCGGTCGCCGTCCCGCGCCGGCCGCGGCGTCTCCGGCGCGGCGTAGGCGGCGTGCTGGCGGCGGAAGTCGTCGAGCGCGCGTTGCAGCTCGTCGTCGCCGACCTTGGCCACCGGCTTTTCGATCTCCAGCGACTTGAGGTCGACCTCCGGCACCGGCGGCAGCACCTCGACGTCCATCTGGAACTCGAGATCCCGGCCCTCGTCGAAGCTGGTCACCTCGATCTGCGGCTTGAGCGCCGGCTTGAGCTCGTGGTCGGCGATCGCCTTCTGTGAGCCCTCGTTGACGCTCTGCTCGACGATCTCGCCGAGCACCGACCGGCCATACTGCTTCTTCAACAGGCCCAGCGGCACCTTGCCCGGCCGAAAGCCCGGCATGCGCACCGTCTGCTTGATCTCCTCAAGCTTTCCGTTGACCCGTTCCTCCAGCTCGGCGGCGGGCACGACGACCTTGTACTGCCGTTTGAGACCGTCGGCGGAAAGCTCCGTCACCTGCATCGATACGCCTTCTCTCGATGATCGTTCGCCGCGACGCCCGCCGGGCCCGCAGCCACCATGGCACGCCGGCCGGCCCCGGCTGGTGCGGGCGGAGGGACTCGAACCCCCACGGCCGAAGCCACGGGAACCTAAATCCCGCGCGTCTACCGGTTCCGCCACGCCCGCGGCTTCGCCCCCCATGGGCACCGGGTCGCGGGGTGATAGCAAGGCGACGCGCGGCGGCCAACAAAAACCGCCCCGGCGTCGCCGCGGTTTGCAGCCCGCGAGCCAGCGGCTAGAAGGCGCCGTGCCGCGCTCCGGGAGAGACCACGATGACCTTCGTGCTGTTGGCCGCCGGTCTGGTGCTGTTGCTCGGCGGCGGCGAGGCGCTGGTGCGCGGCGCCGTCGCGATGGCCCACCGCCTGGGCGTGTCGCCGGTGGTGGCCGGGCTGGTCATCGTCGGCTTCGGGACCTCCAGCCCGGAACTCGTCACCAGCCTCACCGCCGCGCTCGCCGACGCGCCGGCCCTCGCCGTCGGCAACGTCGTCGGCTCGAACATCTGCAACATCCTGCTCATCCTCGGCGTGACCGCCGCCCTCTTCCCGGTCGACATCGACCGCCGCGCCTTCCTCCGCGACGGCGGCGTGCTCGCCGGTGCGACCGCGCTCGCCGTCACCGTCGTGCTGGTCGGCACGGTGACGCGGCCGGTGGGCTTGGTGCTCGTCGCCGCCGTGGTCGTCTACGTCGTCTACACCTATCGCGCGGAGCGGCGGGCCCACGGCCCGGCGGAGGTCGTCTACAGCGAGGAGGCCGAGCTCAAAGCGGGTCCGACGCTCGGCTTGTGGGCCGGGCTCGGCGCCGCGCTCGCGGGCCTCGTCGCCGTCGTCGTCGGCGCCGACCTCCTGGTCGACGCCGCCACCACCCTCGCCCGCGCCGCCGGCGTCTCGGAAGCGGTCATCGGGCTCACCGTGGTCGCGCTCGGGACCTCGCTGCCGGAGCTCGCCACCGCCGTCATGGCGGGCCTCAAGAAGCAGACGGAGGTCGCCTTCGGCAACGTCGTCGGCTCCAACATCTTCAACATCCTCTTCATCCTCGGCAGCACCGCGGTGGTGACCCCCCTCGCCGTGCCACCGGAGATCATCCGCTTCGACGTCTGGGTCATGCTGGCGGCGACCGTCGCCCTCTTCGTCGTCGTCGTCAGCGGTTTTCGCATCACCCGCCGCGAGGGCGTCGCGCTCCTGGCGGCGTACGCCCTCTATGTCGGCGTGCTGGCGCGCGCCAGCCTCTGAGCTCGCCGAGGCTTTGCGCGGCCGCGCGCTCGGTCTACACCGCCGCCATGCACGAGCGCGTTTTGATCCTCGACTTCGGCTCGCAGTACACCCAGCTGATCGCGCGGCGGGTGCGCGAGCTCGACGTCTACTGCGAGATCCATCCCTGGCGGCTCGGCGAGGACGCGATCCGCGCCTTCGACGCCCGCGCGGTGATCCTCTCCGGCGGCCCGGCGTCGACGGTCCTGGCCGACGCGCCGACAGCACCGACGGCGATCTTCGAGCTCGGCGTGCCGGTGCTGGGCATCTGTTACGGCGAGCAGACCATGTGCGCGCGGCTGGGCGGTCGGACCGAGGCGTCCGAGAGCCGCGAATTCGGTCGCGCCGAGATCACCCTCGGCACGCCGTCGCCACTGTTCGACGGGGTACTGTCGCCGGGCGAGACCGCGATCGTCTGGATGAGCCACGGTGATCGGGTGGCGGCTCTTCCCGCCGGCTTCCACACCCTCGCCACCAGCTCGGGCGCACCCTTCGCCGCCGTCGCCGATGAGGACCGCCGCTTCTACGGCCTGCAGTTCCACCCCGAGGTGCACCACACCCCGATCGGCCGCGGCCTCCTGGAGAACTTCCTCTTCAAGATCGCCGGCCTGCGCGGCGACTGGTCGATGCGGACCTTCCGCGACGAGGCCATCGCGCGGGTGCGCGCCCAGATCCGCGGCGGCCGTGTCATCTGCGGGCTCTCGGGCGGGGTCGACAGCTCGGTGACCGCCAAGCTCCTGCACGAGGCGGTGGGCGAGCAGCTCACCTGCATCTTCGTCGACACCGGCATGCTGCGGGCCCACGAGGCCCAGGAAGTCGAAAACCTGTTTCGCCGGCACTACAACATCCCGCTCGTCCACGTCGACGCCGGCGCGCGCTTTCTGGACGAGCTCGCGGGCGTCGACGACCCCGAGCACAAGCGCAAGACCATCGGCCGGCTGTTCATCGACGTCTTCGAGGAGGAGGCCACCAAGCTCGGCGCGGTCGACTTCCTCGCCCAGGGCACGGTCTATCCCGACGTCATCGAAAGCGCGCGCGCGCACGATGCCGCCGTCACCATCAAGAGCCACCATAATGTCGGCGGCCTGCCGGAGCGGATGCGGCTCGATCTGGTCGAGCCCCTGCGCGAGCTCTTCAAGGACGAGGTCAGGGCGTTGGGCCGCGAGCTCGGCCTGCCGGCGACCTTCGTCGACCGCCACCCCTTCCCCGGCCCCGGGCTCGCCGTGCGCATCCTGGGCGAGGTGACCCGCGCGCGCGTCCAGCTCCTGCAGGAGGCCGACCGCATCTTCCTGGAGGAAATCCGCGCCGAGGGCCTCTACGACCGCATCTGGCAGGCCTTCGCGGTCCTGCTGCCCGTCAACGCCGTCGGCGTCATGGGCGACCAGCGCACCTACGAGAGCGCCTGCGTCTTGCGCGCGGTGACCTCGGTGGACGGCATGACCGCAGAGGTCTTCGCCTTCGAGACCAGCTTTCTCGCCCGGGTCGCCACCCGCATCGTCAACGAGGTCAAGGGCATCAACCGCGTCACCTACGACGTCACCTCCAAGCCGCCGGGGACGATCGAGTGGGAGTGAGCCGTCAAACCGAGGGCTCGTCGCCCCGCTCGTGGTACTCCGCCACCCCCGGCACCAGCTCGTAGCTGGCCTCGATCTCGTAGTGCGGGCCGCCGCTGCTCAGCCAGCTCGAATAGAGGTGGAAGTCGCTCACGGTGGTGGGCGGCAGCTTGATCAGGTTGTGGCGCTGGAGATAGGCCTGCAGGCGATGCTCCGGCGGCGGCGCGCGAAAGCGCGCGACGGTGACGTGCGGGATGAACTTGCGCTTGTCGAGCTTGACGCCGACCTCGGCGAGGGCGCGGACGACCCGCCGCTGCAGCCGCGCGAGCTCCGGCTCGAGCTTGACGCCGACCCAGAGCTGGCGGATCGGGCCGCGCGGCGGGAAGTGGCCGAGCCCCTGCAGCTCCAGCGCAAAGGGACGGGTGTGGACGTGGCTCAGCGCCTCCATGGCGTCCTTGAAAACGCCGTTGTCGACCTCGCCGATGAAGGCGAGCGTGACGTGTAGGGTGTCGGGGTCGGTCCAGCGCACGTCGGGGAGACCGCGTTGGATCGCCTCGATCGCGTCCTTGTGGTAGCGGGGCAGATCGAGGGCGACGAACAGCCGGTGCATGGGGCCCTCCTTGCGGCCGCGGCCCGGCCAGCTGCGCTTGGCCCGAACCTTGTCAATCGGCGACGCCTTTCCTAACAACCGGGCGGCGGCCTGTCCAAGCCCGCTCGGCCGGCGTCGCCACGCCAACCCGGGAGTGTCCCCTTTGGCCCGCGAGAACGAAGGTTTCGCCCGCGAAGTCGACGAGGAGCTGCGCGTCGACCGGCTGACGGCGTGGTGGCGCCGCTGGCGCTGGGCGATCATCGGCGGCGCGCTCGCCGTGGTGCTCGGCACCGCGGCGTCCGTGAGCTGGGACGCCTGGCGCGAGCGCGTCCGCACCGCCGACGCGCGGGCCTTCGATCAGGCCCTGCAGCAGCACGACGAGGCGGCGCCGACCGCGGACGCCCTCGCCGAGATGGCGGGCGACGCCGCGACCGGCTACGCCGCGGTGGCGCGCCTCACCGCGGCCCAGCTCTTCGCCAGCGCCGGCGAGTCCGAGCGCGCCCGCGAGATGCTCGCCGCCGTCGCCACCGATGCCGCTGTGCCGGCGCGATACCGCGATCTGGCCCGGCTGTTGGACATCGCCGCCTCCTTCGACGCCAGCGCCCCCGACGCCGTCATCGCCGAGCTTCAGCCCCTCACCGAGGCCGGCGCGCCGTGGCGGCACAGCGCGCGCGAACTGCTCGCGGCCGCGCAGCTGGAGGCCGGCGACCGCGCCGGCGCCCGCGCGACGCTCGACGAGCTGGTGGCCGACACCGAGACCCCTCAATCCATGCGCGGTCGCGCCCGCGAGCTGCTGGCCGCGCTCGGCGGTCCGCCGGCGGCGGAGAGCGGCGGCGCGGAGAGCGGTGGACCTTGACCGCGATGCGCCGGCTCGCCGCCCTGCTCCTCGTCACGGCTCTCGCCGCGTGCGATACTGGCTGGCTGGGCGAGGGCGAAGACCCCCCGCTGCCCGGTGAGCGCCGCGCCGTGCTGACCGCGGAGGAGCGGCTCGAACCCGACCCCGCCCTCGCCGGCACGCCGGTGACCCTGCCCGCGCCCACCCGCAACGCGTCCTGGCCGCAGCGTGGCGGCGACGCCACCCACCATCTCGGCCATCCCGCCCTCGGCGACACCCTGGAGCGCGCCTGGTCGGCCGATCTCGGCGCCGGCAACAGCGCCACCAGCCGCATCGTCTCGCCGCCGGTGGTCGACGACGGCCGGGTGTTCGCCGCCGACGCCCGCGCCCGGGTCCAGGCCTTCGACCTCCAGAGCGGCGAGCGGCTGTGGCGGCGCGACTTCGAGCTCGCCAGCGACCGCCGGCTCGGCGCCGGCATCGCGGCGGCGGGCGGGGGCGTCTTCGTCGCCACCGCGCGCGGCGAGGTGGCGGCCCTGGACGCGGCGAGCGGCGAGGTGGTGTGGTCGACCGAGCTCGGCGCACCGGTGCGCGCGGCCCCGACCCTCGCCGGTCGGTTCGTGGTGGTGCTGACCGCCGACAACCAGACCTTCGCCCTCGACGCCGTCAACGGCACCGTGCTGTGGACGCATCAAGGGTTCGCCGAGCCCTCGGCGCTCCTGGGCGGGCCCTCGCCCGCGGCCACCGGCGGGCTGACGGTGGTACCGTACTCGTCGGGCGAGGTCTTCGGGCTGGTGCTCGAGACCGGCGAGCCGGTCTGGCTCGACGCCGTCCAGCGGCCGCGCCGCACCGCCGCCGTCGGCAGCATCGCCGACATCCAGGCCTCGCCGGTGATCGAACCGGGCGGGCGCGTCGTCGTCGCCGGCCACGGCGGCGAGATCGCCGCCCTGCAGACCGACACCGGCAACCGGGCCTGGGACCAGCGCCTCGCCGCCAGCGAGATGCCGTGGGTGGCGGGCGGCGAGATCTTCGCGGTCTCGACCCGCGGCGAGGTGGTGAACCTCGACCTCGCCAGCGGGGGCATCCGCTGGGCGACGCAACTGCCGCGCTTCCGCGAGCCCGAAGACCCCGAGACCGCGCGGATCTACCACGCCGGGCCGGTGCTGGCGGGCGGCCGCGTGCTCGTGGTCGGCTCGCTCGGCCAGCTGTGGTCGCTCGACCCCGCCACCGGCGAGCGCCTCGGCACCACCGACATCCCGGACGGGGTGACGTTGGCGCCCGTCGTCGCCGACGGCCGGCTCATCCTCGTCGACGACGACGGCACGCTACACGTGTATCAGTAGCGTCCGTCGCCTGCGGACGAGCCGAAGCCGTGACCAAGACCGTCGCCATCCTGGGCCGACCCAACGTCGGCAAATCGACGCTCTACAATCGCCTCGTGGAGCGCCGTCGCGCCATCGTCGACGACAGCCCGGGGGTGACCCGCGATCGGCTCGAGGGTGAGGGCCGGCTGTTCGACCTGCGCTTTCGCGTGATCGACACCGCCGGCATGGACGAGGGCGCGCCGGGCAGCCTGCCGGCGCGGCTGCGGGCGCAGAGCGAGGCCGCGCTCGACGACGCCGACGTCGGGCTCTTCATGATCGACGCGAAGGCGGGGGTGACCGCGCTCGACGAGAGCCTGGCGGCGGTCCTGCGCGAGCACGGCAAGCCCTTGATCCTGGTGGCCAACAAGGCCGAGCGCGACGCCGGCGCGCTGGCGACGGCGGAAGCGTGGCGACTGCTCCTGGGCGAACCCGTCGCCGTCGCGGCCGCGCACGGCCGGGGCATGGACGAACTCGCCGAGGCGTTGCGCCCGTTCCTCGCCCCGGCCGGCGCGGAGGAGACCGACGAGGCGCCCGAGGACGAAGCCACCTACGACGACGACGGGGCGCCGCGAACGCTGCGGCTGGCCATTCTCGGCCGGCCCAACGTCGGCAAGTCGTCGCTGATCAACCGCCTGCTCGGCAGCGAGCGGCTGTTGACGGGGCCCGAGCCCGGGCTCACCCGCGACGCCGTCCATCTCGGCTGGGAGCACGGCGGGCGTCGCTTCGAGCTGGTCGACACCGCCGGGCTCCGCCGCCGCACCCGCATCGACGCCCGCTCGCTCGAGAAGGTGGCGACTTCGGCGACGATCGAGGCGCTCAAATACGCCGCCGTCGGCGTGCTGGTCATCGACGCCACCCAGGCCCTCGAGCGCCAGGACCAGACCATCGCCGACCTCGTCGTGCGCGAGGGCCGCGCCCTGGTCCTCGCCCTCAACAAGTGGGACCTGGTGGAGGAACCGGAGCCGCTGTTGCGCGAGATCCGCTATCGCCTTCAGGGGCAGCTCGCCCAGGTCAAGGGCGTGCCGGTGGTGCCGGTCTCGGCGATCACCGGTTACGGCGTCCAGCGCCTGCTGACCACGATCGTCCACCAGCACGATCGCTGGGCGATGCGGATCGGCACCGGCGAATTGAACCGCTGGTTGCAGGCCATGCTGGACGATACCCCCCCGCCGATGGTGAAGGGGCGGCGCATCAAGCTGCGCTACGTCACCCAGCCCAAGGCGCGCCCCCCCACCTTCGCGCTGTTCGGCAACCAGCTCGACCACCTGCCCGAGAGCTATCTGCGTTATCTGGCGGGAGGGTTGCGCGAGCGCTTCGACTTTCGAGGCGTGCCGATCCGCTGGCGCCTGCGCCAGGGCAAGAACCCTTACGCCGATTGAAGCCGCCGGCGCGGCCGCGGTCGCACCGGAAGACCGACGGCCGCGGGTGCGACGGCATTGCGCCCGCCAGTGTTCGGGGCGAAAACGGCGCCCGCCGGGACCGACGGTGCCGGCCGCACGTCAGGCGCGGAGTGATGGATTGAGCGGCTCCTCTTCCACGGTGCTCGTGACGGGTGCCGCCGGCTTCATCGGCTTTCATTTCACCCGGGCCTTGCTGCACCGGGGGATCCCGGTCGTCGGCGTGGACAACCTCACGCCCTATTACGATCCGGCGCTGAAGCGCGCCCGGCTCGCCGAGCTCGACGGGACGGCCGGCTTTCGCTTCGAGCCGCTGGACCTCGCCGACCGCGACGCCACCGCCGCGCTCTTCGCCGCGCTGAAGCCACGCCGGGTGGTGCACCTCGCCGCCCAGGCGGGGGTACGCTATTCGCTCGAAGCCCCCTTCGCCTATGTCGACGCCAACCTCGTCGGCACCGCGAGCGTGCTCGAAGGCTGCCGGCATCAGGGCTGCGACCACCTCGTCTTCGCCTCCACGAGTTCGGTCTACGGGGGCAACACCAAGCTGCCGTTCGAGGAGAGCGACCCGGTCGACCACCCGGTGAGCCTGTACGCCGCCACCAAGCGCGCCAACGAGCTGATGGCGCACACCTACGCCCATCTCTACGCCCTGCCGACGACGGGGCTGCGCTTCTTCACGGTCTACGGGCCGTGGGGGCGGCCGGACATGGCCTATTTCAGCTTCACCGAGGCGATCCGCGCCGGGCGCCCGATCCGCCTGTTCAACCACGGCGCCATGCGGCGCGACTTCACTTATGTCGACGACGTCGTCGAAGCGATGGTGCGGCTGATCGACGTGCCGCCGGCGCCGGCCGGACGCGACGCGCCCGACCGTTCGACGGCGCCCTTTCGCCTCTACAACATCGGCAACCACACGCCGGTGCCGCTGCGCGAATTCCTCGCCGTCCTCGAGGGCCTGTTGGGGGCGCGCGCGATCGTGGAGGAAGCGCCGATGCAGCCGGGCGACGTCGAGGCCACCTTCGCCGACGTCGAGGCCCTGCGCGCGGCGGTGGGCTTCGCGCCGAAGACGCCGCTCGGCGACGGCCTCGCCCGCTTCGTCGACTGGTACGACGCCTGGTCCGCGCGCCGCTGAGCGCGCCGCGCCGACCGCGCTTCAGCCGCTGCGGTCGTCGACCGCGGCTTCGCCGAAGGTCGCCATGCCGAGGTGGCAGGCGAGCGCGGCGCGCACGAGCGGGATCGCGAGCGCGGCACCCGAGGCCTCGCCGAGGCGCATGTCGAGCGCCAGCAGCGGCTTCAGACCCAGCGCCTCGGCGAGGCGACGGTGGCCGGTCTCGGCCGAGAGATGCGCCAGCCGACAGTGGTCGAGCGCGTCCGCGCGCCGGCGGACCAGCGCGAGCGCCGCGGCGCTCGCGACGAAGCCGTCGATGAGCACCGGCACCCGGCGGTGCCGGGCCGCCACGATCGCCGCCGCCATCGCCACCAGCTCGCGGCCGCCGAGCCGGCGGAGCGCCTCCAATGGATCGTCGGCGTCGGCGTGGCGGGCGAGCGCGGCGTCCACCGCCGCGGCCTTGCGGGCGAGCCCTTCGTCGTCGACGCCGGTGCCGCGGCCGACCCAGTCGCGACCGCTGCCGCCGGTGAGCGCGGCGGCGAGCGCGGCGGCGACGGTGGTGTTGGCGATGCCCATCTCGCCGACGGCGAGGAGGTCCAACCCCGCGGGTACCGCCGCGGCGCCGACGGCGACCGCGCGCGCGAAGCCCGCGGCGTCGAGCGCGTCCGCGCGGGTGACGTCGCCGGTCGGTGCGTCGAGCTCGAGGGCGTGGACGTGGAGTTCGGCGCCGGCGACCTCGGCGAGCCGGCACACCGCCGCCCCGCCGGCCTCGAAATTGGCGACCATCTGGGCGGTGACGCTGGCGGGATAGGCCGAGACCCCGCGCGCGGCGACGCCGTGATTGGCGGCGAAGACGGCGACCCGCACCCGCTCCAGCCGTGGCGTCGAGCGGCCCTGCCAGCGGGCGAGCCAAGCGGTCAGCTCCTCCAGCCGACCGAGAGCGCCGCGCGGCTTGGTGAGCTCGGCTTCGCGCGCGGTCACCGCGGCGGCGGCGGCGGCGTCGCCGACCGGTAGCTCGGCGAGCATCGCCCGCATGTCGACGGCGTCGTGGACGGACACGGTCGAACCTCCTATCGCCTCGCCGCGGCTAGCAGCGGCGGAGCGGGGTGACGACGTGCCGGAAAGTTGGAAGCTCGCGGTGGTCTTTCTCACGCGCTTGCCGTTGCCGGTCGCGAACCCGCCGCCGCTGGCCGCGGCGATGCCCTGGTTTCCGGTCGTCGGCGCGCTGTTGGGACTGCTCGCCGGCGGCGTCTACGCCGGTCTAACCTTGCTCGGCATGCCGTCGCTGCCCGCCTCGCTGGTGGTCCTCGCGGTGCTGGTGGTCGCCACCGGCGCCCTTCACGAGGACGGTCTCGCCGACTGCGCCGACGGTCTCGGTCCGCACGACCGTGCCCGCCGCCTCGAGGTCATGCGCGACAGCCGCATCGGCAGCTTCGGGGTGATGGCGCTGATCCTGGTGACGATGGCGCGGCTGGCCGGCCTGGCCGCGCTGTGGGCGCCGTGGATGCAGGTGACCACCCTGGTCGTCGTCGGCGCCGCCTCGCGCAGCGCGATGGTGGCGCTGATGGCGGCGCTGCCGTCGGCCCGCGGCGACGGCCTCGGCGCCGGAGCGGGCACCCCCGACGGCCGGCGGGTGGCGGTGGCGGTGGTGATCCCCTTCGCCCTCGCGCTCGCACTCCTGGGCCCGGCCCAGGCGCTGGTGCTGCTGGCCACGGGCGCGGTCGTCGCGGCGGTGTGGGCGTGGGTGGCGCGGCGCTGGTTCGGCGGACAGACCGGCGACGTCCTCGGCGCCGGCCAGCAGCTGGTCGAAGCCGGCATGCTGCTCGCCGTGACCGTGCTGCGCTGAGACCCGACGTTGGTCGCCGAGCACCGGTCGCCGCGTTGACCACCCGCCGGGCGCCGACTACGGCTCGACGTCATGACCAGCCGACACCCTTCCCCGGGCGGCAGCCCCGGCCGCGTTTATCTGGTGGGCGCCGGGCCGGGCGACCCCGATCTGCTCACCGTCAAGGCCGTGCGCCTTTTGGAGACCGCCGACGTCGTGATCCACGACCGGCTGGTCGGCCCCGGCGTCCTCGCCCGCATCCCCGCCCACGTCGAGCGCGTCTTCGCCGGCAAGCGTCGCGCGCACCATCACGTGCGCCAGCCCAGCCTCAACGAGCTCCTGGTCGAGCGCGCCCAGGCGGGCGCCACGGTGGTGCGGCTCAAGGGCGGCGATCCGTTCGTCTTCGGCCGCGGCGGTGAGGAGCTCGACGCGCTGCTGGCGGCGGGCATCCCCTTCGAGATCGTCCCGGGGGTGACCGCGGCCCTGGGCTGTGCGGCCTATGCCGGCATTCCGCTCACCCACCGCGACCACGCCCACGCCGTGGTGTTCGCCACCAGTCAGGCCCACGACGGCCCGGCCGCCCACGACTGGGCCGCCCTCGCCCGCGCCCAGGCGACCTTGTGCCTCTACATGGGCCGCGAAGGGCTGGAGGCGGTGGCGAGCGCCCTGACCGAGGCTGGGCTGTCGCCGCTGACGCCGGCGGCGGCGATCGAGAACGGCACCATGCCCCAGATGCGGGTGGTGCGGGCACCGCTGGCGCGGCTGCACGAGGAGGCCAAGGTGCTGGAGGCGCGCAATCCGGTGCTGGTGGTCATCGGCGAGGTGGCGCGGCTGGCCGAGCGCTTCGCCTGGTTCCGTTCGGCCGGCGCCAGCACCGCCGATCCCTTCGCCGACGTCCCCGATGCCGGGACGGACGACGCGGTGCCCCGGCTCAATACGCGAACCGGGTGAAGATCGGGTCGACGCTGCCGTTCCACTCGTCGCGCACGAGCCGGAGCTTTTGTTCCGCCGGGGTCTCGCGACGGTCGACGATGTCCTGCAGCGGGGCGAGGTGCTGGCGCTCGTCGCGGCCGTCGACGTCGGCATGCGCGCGGGCGCCGAGCCCGGCCTCGGCGAGGGCGAGCACCTCGACCGCGAGATCGCCGACGGTGCGGTCGCGAAAGGGGGCCTCGAGCCCGAGCCGAGGGACGTCGGCGCGCATCCGGGCGATCTCCTCGATGCTCCAGTCACGACAGAGGTCCCAGGTCGCATCGAGGGTGGCGGCGTCGTAGAGCAGCCCTACCCAGAGCGCGGGCAGCGCGCAGATCATGTTCCACGGGCCGCCGTCGGCGCCGCGCATCTCCAAAAAGCGCTTGAGCCGGACCTCGGGAAACGCCGTGGTCAGATGATCCGCCCAGTCGTCGACGGTCGGCAGCTCCCCCGGAAGTTCCGGCAGGCGCCCGCCCATGAAGTCGCGAAAGGAGCGCCCGCTCAAGTCGATCATGCGGTCGCCCCGCTGCACGAAGTACATCGGGACGTCGAGCATGTAATCGACGTAGCGCTCGTAGCCGAAGCCCTCGTCGAACACGAAGGGCAGCATCCCGGCCCGGTCCGAGTCGGTGTCGGTCCAGCAGTGGCTGCGGTAGCTCAAATAGCCGTTGGGAACCCCGTCGCTGAACGGCGAGTTGGCGAAGAGGGCGGTGGCCAGCGGTTGCAGGGCGATGCCGACCCGGAACTTCTTCACCATGTCGGCTTCGGCGGCGAAGTCGAGGTTCACCTGGATGGTGGCGCTGCGGTACATCATGTCGACGCCGAGCGTGCCGCGCGTCGGCATGTAGCGGGTCATGATATCGTAGCGCGGCTTCGGCATCCGGGGGATGTCGGCTAGCCGCCATTTGGGATTGAAGCCGATCCCGAGCACGCCGAGGCCGGCGGGCTCGGTGATGGCCTTGACCTCGGCGAGATGGCGGTTGGCCTCGCGACAGGTGTCGTGGAGCGTCGCCAGCGGCGCGCCGGAGAGCTCGAACTGTCCGCCGGGCTCGAGGGTGATGCTGGCGCGCTCGCGCTCCAGCGCCACCGGCAGACCGCCCTCGCGCTTGATCTGCCAGCCGAAGCGGTCGGCGAAGCGCTCCAACAGCCAGCGGATCCCACGCCCGCCCTCGTAGGCGAGCGGCCGCAGATCGGCGCGGCGGTAGACGAACTTCTCGTGCTCGGTTCCGATGCGGAACGCCCCCGGCGCCTTCTCCCCCGCCGCCAGATAGGCGACGAGGTCGGCCTTGCTCTCGACCGGTCGCTCGGCGCCGCCGCTCGCGGTCAGCTCAGCGGCCATGGGCTTGCTCTCCGGGCTCGCGACGGCGCCACGCCGTCGCCGAAAGCGGGTCCATAGTCGAGCGTCGCGCAGGCGCCAAGCGGCGCGACGTCATGCCAGCCGCGGCCGGAGCGCCGCGGCGAGCGCGCGGATCTCCCGCGCCGCGGCGCCGCGCGGGGCGGTCTCCACCACCCCGGCGCCGACGTGCAGGCTGCGGGCGAAGTCGCTGCGGTTGCCGAGACCCTCGGCCAGCCCCGCCAGACCGGCCTCCGCCGCCGCGGCGCGGGCCTCGTCGACGACGTGGCCGCGCGGCGGCAGGCGGTTCCACAGAATCGCCGCTGCGCGGCTCTCGCGGCGGACGAGCTCCAGCGTCGCCCGGCTGGCCCAGACGTCCAACAGGCTCGGCTGGCACGGCACCAGCACGAAGCGGGCGGCCCGCACCGCCACCCGCGCCTCGGTTTCGGCATGGGGCGGGCTGTCGACCAGCACCACGTCGCAGCCGCGGGCGAGCTCGCCGAGCGTCAGGTCGAGCTTCCAACCCGGGCTCTTCACCACCCGGATCGGAGTGTACGCGGCGGCGCGGTCGCGCAACTCCGACCAGGCGCCGAGACTGGCCTGCGGATCGATGTCGACCGCGGCGACGCGCCGCCCCTGGGCGGCGAGCGCCACCGCCAGCTGCGCCACCAGCGTGGTCTTGCCGGCGCCGCCCTTCTGCTGGGCGACGGTGAGGATCGTGCCGCTCAATAGCCGCGCTCCCGGTCGACGACGTGGCGCAGCGGTCGACCGGCGCGGGCGCGGCGGATGTTGTCGGCGACGACCGGCGCGCCGGTGGCGGGCAGCGTGCTGCCGGCGACGTGCGGCGTGACCAGTACGCGCGGGTGGCCCCAGAACGGGTGCTCCGACGGCAGCGGTTCGTCGCGAAAGACGTCGAGCACGGCGCGCGCGACCTGGCCCCGGTCCAACGCGGCGAGGAGATCGGTGTCCACCAGCTGATCGCCGCGGCCGAGATTGGCGAAGGTGGCACCCGGCTTCATCGCCGCGAAGAAGGCGGCGTCGAAGAGGTCGCGCGTGGCGGGCGTGGCCGGCAGCACACCGAGGACGACGTCGGCGTCCCGCACGCAGGCGGCGAGCCCGTCCGGACCGCACGCGGTGCGGACGCCGTCGATCGCCGTGGGTCGACGGCTCCAGCCCCTCACCTGGTAGCCGCTGTCGGCGAGCCGCCGGGCGACGGCGCCGCCGAGCTCACCGAGCCCGAGCACGGCGACGGTGACCTCGCCCGCGAGCCTGGGCGTGGTCTGGCGCCAGCGGCGCTCGGCCTGTAGCTGGGCGAAGCGCGGGAAGTCGCGGTGGGCGCGCAGCACCACCAGGTGGGCGTAGTCGGCGACGGTGGCGGTGAGCCCGGGATCGACCATCCGGCAGACCGGCACGTCCGGCAGCGTCGGGTCCGCGAGCAGCGACTCGACGCCGGCGGCCAGCGAGAAGATCGCCTCGAGCGCGGTCAACCGCGCCAGCCCACCCGGCGGCGGTCGCCACACCAGGGCCCAACGCACCGCCGCAGGCTCGCGTGGATCGACGCCGGCGTCGATCACGAGATCGGGCAGTTCGTCCCGCAGCGCCTGGGCCCAGGCGTCCGCATCGTCGGAGTCGGAAAAGAACCACAACACCATCGCCACCTTCGCGCGACGAGGGTTCCGTCTAGCGCGCCGGTGGCGACGGGTCGAGCCGTTCGAGGGCGCCGCGAGGACGCGCCGACCGGACCGCTCAGGCGGGGTCGAGGACCTTGGGGCGCGGCGCCGGGTCGTGGTCGAGGTTCGGGATCAGCGACGGCGGCAGCGGCGGCAGGTCGTCGTCACCGACCGGTGCCGGCGCCGGCGCCCCGCGATGCTCCCCGCCGTCGGGCCCGCTGTTCGACGACGGCTTCAACAGGGCGAGCTCGCGCAGCGCCAACAGCAGCGGCGCACCGAAGGACAGCGCGAAGCTCAAGGTGATGAAGAGATCGGTACTGATCATGGCGAGGCGAATTCCTTCGCTGTGGCCCGGGCAGCGAGCCAGTTCCTCGCGCCGACGTGAAGACGCGACACGGTCGCACGGCGAAGGTCCAAGCCCCGTTGCGCCGACGGCGCCTTCGGCCGACATTGACGCCGCCGGGCGTATCGGCGCCCGGTCCGCTTTTCGAGGTGACGGATGCTCTCCAGACGCTCGCTCATCGCCACGTTGGTCCTGACGGCCGCCGCCCGCGGCGCCGTCGCCGCGCTGCCGCCGGACATCGTCGCGCGGGTGGAGAACTATCTGAACGGCATCCGCACGTTGCGCGCCGACTTCACCCAGATCGCGCCCGACGGCGAGACCAGCACCGGCAAGGTCTACATCAAGCGCCCCGGCCGGCTGCGGTTCGAATACGACCCGCCCGAGAAGCTGTTGATGGTGGCGCGGGACTGGCGCCTGGTCGTGCACGACGGCCGCGCCGATCAGACCAGCACCGTGCCGGTGGACAAGACCCCGCTCGGGCTGCTCTTGAGCGAGGAGATCCGCCTCGGCGGGCCGGTCACCATCCGATCGCTCGCCGAGATCAGCGGCGAGTTGCACCTGAGCGTGTTCCAGAGCGCCGAGCCCGGCCGGGGCGAGCTCACCTTGATCTTCGGTCTGGAGCCGCTGGAGCTGCGGCGCTGGGAGGTGCTCGACGCCCAGGGCAAGCGCACCCGCGTCCTGTTGGAGAACGTCGAGACCAACGTGGCGCTCGAGAACCGGCTGTTCTCCACCGCCGGACTGGGCTGAGGCATGGCGGGTGGAGAAGTCCGCAAGGTCGCGGTCGTCCAGCTCAACGGCCACCCCGAAAAGGCCCGCAACCTGGAGGCCGTCGAGCGCCTGGTGGACGAGGTCTGCGCCGCGGAGGGACCGGAGTTCGTCGCCCTGCCGGAGATGGTGACGACCATCGGCGCCCGGCGCGAGGCCCGGCTCGCCGCCGCCGAGACCTTCCCCGACGGCGAGATGTACGGCCTGCTGCGGCGCCTGGCGGCCCGCCACGGCGTGACCCTCCACGGCGGCTCCCTGCTGGAGGCCGGACCCGCCGGCAAGTGCTTCAACACCACCGTCGTCTTCGGCCCCGACGGCACCGAACGGGCGCGCTACCGCAAGATCCACCTGTTCGACATCACCACGCCGTCGGGCAAGGTGTTCCGCGAGAGCGACGACTTCGCCGCCGGCCGCGAGGTCGTGACCACGCCGGCGCTCGGCACGGTCGTGGGGCTGTCGATCTGCTACGATCTGCGCTTTCCCGAGCTCTATCAGGCGCTCGCCCGCCGCGGCGCCGAGATCCTGGCGGTGCCGTCGGCCTTCACCGTCGAGACCGGCCGCGACCACTGGGAGCCGTTGTTGCGCGCGCGGGCGATCGAGACCGCGTCGTGGGTGATCGCGGCGACCCAGTGGGGCACCCACGGCGACGGCGGGCGCGCCTCCTACGGCCACGCCGTCGTCGTCGATCCGTGGGGCCACGTCGTCGCGCGCCGACCCGACGGCGAGGGTTGGCTCGTCGCCCATGTCGACCTGGCGCGGACCGCCCGCGTCCGCGCTCAGATCCCGGTCCATGACCACAAGGTCCTCTAAGACCGCGCGCGCCGTGGCGGTCGCCGCCCTCGCCGTGCTCGTCGGGTGCGCGAGCGGGCCCGAGATCACCCGCGCCCTCGGCACCTCCACCCGCGAGGCCCGGCTCGCGCTCGAGCTGGCCCACGAGCGGGGACCCGTGCGCGGCCGCGTCGTCGGTCCCGCGACCGCCCCCGCCGGCCGCGACGTCGAGGGCCGCGTGCTCGACGTCATGGGCGAGGCGGTGCGCGCCCTGTCGGTGCGGTTCACGCCCGACGCGCCGGAACCGACGCCGGTCCTGGTGGTGAGCCACGGCCTCGCCGCCGGCGCCGATCCCTGCCGCGCGGACCCGCCGCTCACCGGCGACCCGCTGCGCGTCACCGCCGCCTTCTGCGACGAGACCGGCGCGATCGGCGTGGTGTCGGCGACCCTGGAAAGCCCCTCCGACGACGCCCGCACCAGCCTCTACCGCCGCCTGGCGCGTGAGCTCTTCCCCGACCTCTACGCCGAGCGCTACGGCTTCGGCCGCCCGCCCTTCAACGTCTATCTCGGCGCGACCTTCGGTCTGTGACACGGGGGGGAGCGCCGTCGGCGGCGGGACGGTGCGGTTGGTCGAACGTGGCGCTTCGGCCGCGCCCGCGACCGCGCTATCGCCGCCGGGTCGAGGGGCCGGCGCCCGCGGCGTCCTCGGCAC
>JAAAPF010000212.1 GCA_009908425.1 Alphaproteobacteria bacterium | reverse complement strand
GCCAGGCGGTCGACGCCGACGGCGTCGATCCAGCGGCCCGCCGGGACCAGCCGCGCCAACAGCGGTTCCAGCGGGCGGCCGATCAACAGCCGCTCGGCGGGCAGGCCCACGTCCACCGGCGTCGGCACCGCGAAGCGGCCGGTGGCGGCCAAGAGGTTGACCAGATGGGTCGTGCCGCTGCGCCAGTGCCCGAGGATGAACAGCGGCGTCGGCACCTCCGGGCGACGGGCCGCGAGCAGCCCGCGCTCGGCCGCGGTCACCGGCGCGCGCAGGACGGCGAGGAGCGCGTAGTAGGCCAACCACGGCCAGGCCTCCGCCGGCACCCGCTCGGCCCGGCGCCAGACGCCGGCGAGCGCGGGCAGGGTCGCGCCGCAGAGCGGGTGCTTGAACGCCATCAGCCGACGAGCGCGCGCTTTTCTCGCTCGAGCGTGTCGAGGAGGTGGGGCAGGCCGCCGGCTTCGAGCAGCGAGCGGAACTCGGCGCGCCGCCGCGCCAGCTCGTTCATCGTCCCGGCGACGATCACGTTGAGGATGTGCGGTCCGCGCTCCCCTCGAAAGACGAGATAGTCGAAGCGGATCGGACCCGCGTCGTCGCGGACGAGCTCGGTCGCGACGTGGACCTGCTTGCCGCGGCCCGCCTCGACGTCGACGGTGCGAAAGTCGATGCCGCCGGCGTCGTCGAAATTCTCGGCGTAGTTCGCGGTGGCGTAGGCGGCGAAACGCTCGATCAGCGCGGCACGCTCCGCGTCCGAGAACTCCGACCAGACGCGCCCCACCGCCGCCCGGCTCATCGCCCGGAAATCGAAGACGTCGGAGACCACCGGGAACAGGTGCGTGTAGCGGGCCCGCGCCGTGTCGCCCTCGCCCGCGGCCGCCAGCAGGGCGTCGTGGAGCCGTTCGACCGGGGCCGCGGCATCCTCGATCTCCATCGCCGGCGCCGCCGGCGCGAGCAGGCACCAGGCGCCGGCGAGCCCCGCTCGCACCAAGCGGCGCCGCGGCAACGAAACCACGGCCGTCCCGACCCGGGGCACGCGTCGACAGGCACGATCCTCGCTCATCGCCACCCTCCGGACGTCGTGCGCACCATCGCTCGTCGCCGCGCCGTCGCGGGATCAGCGTACGCGCGCAGGCGCCGTTTGTCGTCGCTCCGATGGCGGGCGCACGGGGTCGACGACCGCATCGACACCGGCGGCCCCACCGCGCGCCCCGGCGCCGTCGCGGTACTTTGCGGTCGGCTCAGCCGAGGCGCGCCGTGGTCTGCGCGTCGAGCGTGTCCAACAGGTTGGCGAGGCCGCCCGCCCGCAGGAGCGTGCGGAACTCGGCGCGGCGGCGGGCGAGTTCGTTCATGGTGCCGTCGACGACGACGTTGACGATGCGCGGCCCGGCGGCGGTGCGCTGAACCAGATAGTCGAACTCGACCGGGTCGTCGGCCGGGCGCGTCAGCTCCGCGACGACGTGAACGCGGGCGCCCTCGCCCCCGCCGACCTCGACCGTGCGGAAGGCGAGCCCGCTCGCGTCGTCGAAATTGTCGGCGTAGTTGGCGGCGGCATAGGCGGCGAAATGCTCCTCGAGCGCGCGCCGCTCGTCCTCGCCGAACTCCTCCCACGCCGAGCCGACGGCGACGCGGCTCATGGTGGTGAAGTCGAAGACCTCGGAGACGACCGGCAACAGCCGCTCGAAACGCGCGCGCGCCGTCTCGCCGTCGGCGGAGGCGTCGAGGAGCGCGGCGTGGAGGCGTTCGACCGGGGCGGCCGGCGAGCCGTCGCTCCCCTCGGCGGCGCGGCCGCGCGCGCCGAGCGCGACGCAGGCGCCGACTGCGAGCGAGGACTGGACAAGCCGGCGCCGCCGCGTCGATACCGGCGCCGTTTCGTTACGAACCCGTCCGCAAAGCCGCCGCCCGTTGCTCACCGCCGCTCTCCATGACGCCGTGCGCTCGCTCGCGCGCCGCTGCGCGCACGCCGCCCTCGCGGTGACGGCGGCGACGCTCGTCGTCGTCGTGCTGGCGGGCATCTACCTCGCCCAGAACGTCCAGGTCGATACCAACCTCGACGAGCTGATCGACCCCGACGCGCCGTTCCGCGAGCGCCAGCGCGAGCTCAACGCCGCCTTTCCAGACCAGGACGACCGCCTCGTCCTGGTCGTGAGCGGTGGCACGCTCGACGCCCGCCTCGCGGCCACGGCCGCCCTCGCCGACGAACTCGGCGGCCGCGACGACGTGGTCCGCGCCGTGTTCGCGCCGGCGGTGATGCCCTTCTTCGTCGACAACGGCGTCCTGTTCGACGACGTCGCGACGATCGAGCGGCGGCTCGACCGGCTGGCCGAGGCGCAGCCGCTGCTCGCCGCCCTCGCCCGCGATCCCGGCCCGGCGCGGCTGGTCGAGTTGCTGGCGGACGGCTTCGAGCAGGACGAGCCGCCGCCGGAGCTCCAACGGGCGGCGGCGCGGCTGACGCCGGCCTTCACCGCCGCCGCCGAGGGCGAGACCCACCCGATCGCCTGGCTGGAACTCGCCGAACTCACCCCCGACGCGGCCGCGACCTTCGTCGTCGAGGTGACGCCGGTGCTCGATTTCGAGCGGGTGCTGCCGGGGGCGCGCGCCCTGGCGGCCATCCGCGCCCTAGCCGACGAGATCGCCGCGTCGCACCCCGGTGTCGACGTCGCCCTCACCGGCGAGGTGGCGCTCGAGGCCGAGGAGCTCGAGGCCGCCGGCACCGGCGCGGCCGGCGCCGGGCTCGTGGCGCTGGTGCTGGTGACGCTCGTGCTGGTCTGGAGCCTGCGCTCGGCGGGCGCCATCGCCTCGGTGCTGGTGACCCTGATCGCCGGCCTGATCCTCACCGGCGCCTTCGCGATGTGGGCGGTGGGCGCGTTCACGATGATCTCGATCGCCTTCGCGGTCCTGTTCATCGGGCTCGGCGTCGACTTCGCCATCCACGTCGTCCTGCGCGCCCAGGAGGAGGTCCGCCTCGACCGCCGGTGGCGCGACGCCGTCGCCGCGGGCGCGGGTGCGACCGCGCCGGCGCTGCTCTTGTGCGCGCCGACGACCGCGCTCGCCTTTCTGGCGTTCACGCCCACGGGCTATGTCGGCCTCGCCGAGCTCGGCGTCATCGCCGCCGCCGGCATGATCATCGCGCTCGTCCTGTCGCTGACGCTCTTGCCCGCGCTGCTGGCGCTCACGGCCGCGCCGCGCCGGCTACCGCCGGTGCCGTGGCCGCACGGCCGGCCGCGGCTGCGGCTGGCGGCGGCCGCGGTGGTGGTGGTGGCGGGACTGGCGTCGCTCGCCGGCATCGGCTCGCTGCGCTTCGAGGGCGATCCGCTGGCGCTCAAGGACCCCGACGCGCCGTCGGTGAGCGCCTTCGAGCGGCTTCTGGCCGACCCCGACCGCAGCCCCTACCACGCCGCCCTCCTCGTCGCGGATGCGGACGCCGCCGCGGCCGAGGCCGAGCGCCTCGCCGCGGTGCCGGCGATCGGCGAGATCGTCCATCGCGCCAGCTTCGTCCCGACGGCGCAGGCGCAGAAGCTCGCGCTGATCGACGACGCGCGACTGTTCTTGGACCTGCCGGCCTACACGCCGCCGGGCGCTGCGGACGCCGCCCGCCTCGACCGCGCCCTCGCCCGCCTCGCCGCCGCCGCCCCGGCCGGCGCGCTCGCCGACGCCGCGCGCACCATCGCGCGGCGCCTCGACCGCGCGCCGGAGCTGACCGCCGA
>JAAAPF010000027.1 GCA_009908425.1 Alphaproteobacteria bacterium | reverse complement strand
CGACGTCTGGAAGACCACGCCCTTCATGGCCCTCTTGATCCTCGCCGGGCTGCAGATGCTGCCGCAGGACTGCTACGAGAACGCCAAGATCGACGGGGTGCATCCCGTCACCGTCTTCTTCCGGGTCACTCTGCCCTTGCTCAAACCGGCGCTCCTGGTCGCGATCATCTTCCGCACCCTGGATGCGCTTCGAATCTTCGATCTGATCTACGTCATGCAGGGCAACAAGCTCGACACCATGACGATGTCGATCTACGCCCGCCAGCACCTCGTCGACTTCCAGGACGTCGGCTACGGCTCCGCCGCCGCCACCGTCGTCTTCATGATCATCGCCGTCTTCACCGTCGTCTATCTCTACCTCGGCGGCTTCGCGCGGGAGGAGCGCGCATGAGAGGCAACCCGCTCGGCCGCATCGCCTTCTACGCGCTGCTCGCCGTCCTCTTCGTCTACACGGTCTTTCCGTTCTACTGGGCGATCAACACCTCGTTGATGAGCGGGACCGAGCTGTTCGAGCCGCGGCCGTTCCCGCCGGACCCCGCCTGGGGCAACTACGTCGCGATCTTTCGCGAGCAGCCGTTCGGTCGGCAGATCCTGAACTCGGTGTTCGTCGCGGTGGCGGTGGTGCTGCTCGCGCTCGCGCTCGCCGTGCTCGCCGCCTACGCCCTCGGCCGCGTCAGCTTTCGCGGCCGGCGGCTGCTCTTGTTCACCGTCCTCGGTGTCTCGATGTTCCCGCAGATCGCGGTGCTGTCGGGGATGTTCGAGCTGATCCGTGCGCTCGGTCTCTACAACAACCTGCTCTCACTGGTGCTCTCCTACATGATCTTCACCGTGCCCTTCACGGTGTGGGTGCTCACCACCTTCGTGCGCGAGTTGCCCAAGGAGCTGGAGGAGGCCGCCCTCGTCGACGGTGCGACGCCGTTCGTGGTCGTCACGCGGGTGTTCCTGCCGCTGATGGGCCCGGCGCTGGTGACCACGGGGCTCCTCGCCTTCATCGCCGCCTGGAACGAGTTCCTGTTCGCGCTCACCTTCACGCTCAGCTCGGAGCAGCGCACCGTGCCGGTGGCCATCGGTCTGATCTCCGGGGCGTCGGCCTACGAGCTGCCCTGGGCCAACATCATGGCGGCCTCGGTGGTGGTCACCGTGCCGCTGATCGTGCTGGTGTTGATCTTCCAGCGCCGGATCGTCTCCGGCCTCACCGCGGGAGCCGTGAAGGGATGAGCGCAGAGTGGTGGCGCGGGGCGGTGATCTACCAGATCTATCCGCGCTCGTTTCTCGACGCGAACGGCGACGGCACGGGCGACCTCCCCGGCATCGCGGCCGAGCTCGATCACGTCGCGTCCCTGGGCGTCGACGCGATCTGGATCTCGCCCTTCTTCAAGTCGCCGCAGAAGGACTACGGCTACGACGTCGCGGACTATGTCGAGGTCGACCCGCTCTTCGGCACGCTGGCCGATGCGGACCGGGTGATCGCCGCCGCCCACGAACGCGGCCTCAAGGTCCTGGTCGACCTGGTGTTGAGCCACACCAGCGACCGCCACCCGTGGTTCGAGCAGAGCCGCCGGGACCGCACCAACCCCAAGGCCGACTGGTACGTCTGGGCCGACCCGGCGCCCGACGGCACCCCGCCCAACAACTGGCTGTCGATCTTCGGCGGTGTCGCCTGGGAATACGAGCCCCGGCGCGATCAGTACTACCTGCACAACTTCTTGAAGGAGCAGCCCGACCTCAACCTGCACCACCCCGAGGTGGTGCCGGCGCTGTTGGAGATCGCGCGCTTCTGGCTGGAGCGCGGGGTCGACGGCTTCCGCCTCGACGCCATCGACTTCGCCGTCCACGACCCGGCGCTGCGCGACAACCCGGTCCGACCGCGCGAGATGGCGGTCGCGGGTGGGCTGGTCGACGCCACCCCCTACGCCCGCCAGTGGCACGTCCACGACAAGGGCTTGGCCGAGCTGTTGCCGATCCTCTTGGAGCCGCTGCGCCGGCTCGCGGACGCCTACGGCGACGTCGCGCTGTTGGGCGAGCTTTCCGGCGACGGCGCGCTCGCCAACGCCGCGCGCTACACCGCCGGCGGGCGCGGGCTGCACATGGCCTACACCTTCGATCTTCTGGGCGCGCCCTACACCGCGGCCGCGATCGGCGGCATCGTCGACGAGCTGGAGACGATGATCGAGGACGGCTGGCCGTGCTGGTCCTTCTCCAACCACGACGTCACCCGCGCGCCCACCCGCTTCGGCGGTGACGATCCGCCCGAGGCCCTGCGCCGCCAGCTGCCGGTGCTCCTCACCTGCCTGCGCGGCACGCCCTGCCTCTACCAGGGCGAGGAGCTCGGCCTGGAGGAGGCCGAGCTCGCCTACGACGACATCCGCGACCCTTACGGCCGCACGATGTGGCCGGTCTACAAGGGCCGCGACGGCGCCCGCACGCCCATGCCCTGGCGCGCCGAGGCGCCCGCCGCCGGCTTCACCACCGCCGCGCCGTGGCTGCCGGTGCCGGCCGCGCACCGCGCCCGCGCGGTCGACCGCCAGGCCGGCGACGACGGCTCGACCCTCGCGCTCCTGCGCCGCTTTCTGGCCTGGCGCCGCCGGCACCCGGCCCTGCGCGTCGGCCATTGGCGCCGGCTCGACGCCGCCGAGCCGGTGCTCGCCTTCGCGCGCTGGACCGACGCCGGCGAGCGCCTGGTCTGCGCCTTCAACCTCGCCGGCACCGGCGCGGCGTGGCGGCCGCCGATGGAGCTCGTCGCCGTCGACGCCCCGGTGCCGAGCCCGGCGCGGCTGGCGGCGGGCGTGGTCGAGCTGCCGGCCTACGGCGTGCTGATCGCGCGGCCGCGCCAGGCGGGAGCGGCGGCGTGGCCGAGCTGAGCCTGGTGGGCGTGCGCAAGTCCTTCGGCGCGAGCGAGGTCATCCGCGGCGTCGACCTCGAGGTGGCGGCCGGTGCCTTCTGCGTCTTCGTCGGGCCGTCGGGCTGCGGCAAGTCCACGCTGTTGCGCCTGATCGCCGGGCTCGAGGACGTCACCGCCGGCGAGCTGCGCATCGGCGGCGACCGGGTCGACCACCGCCCGCCCAAGGACCGCGGCATCGCCATGGTGTTCCAGAGCTACGCGCTCTACCCGCACATGACGGTGCGCGAGAACATCACCTTCGGCCTGCGTCTCGCCGGCGCCGACCGCGCCACCCGCGCCGCCAGGGTCGCCGAGGCGGCGCGCCTGCTCGACATCGAGGCGCTGTTGGACCGCAAGCCGCGCCAGCTCTCGGGCGGCCAGCGCCAGCGGGTGGCGATCGGCCGCGCCATCGTGCGCGAGCCGCGCGTCTTCTTGATGGACGAGCCGCTCTCCAACCTCGACGCCGCGCTGCGGGTCCAGACCCGGATCGAGATCGCCCGGCTCCACCGCCGCCTCGGCGCCACCATGGTCTACGTCACCCACGACCAGATCGAGGCGATGACGCTGGCCGACACCATCGTCGTCCTCAACGACGGCCGGATCGAGCAGGTGGGCGCGCCGATGGAGCTCTACCGCGCCCCCGCCAACACCTTCGTCGCCGGCTTCATCGGCTCGCCGACGATGAACTTCCTGCCGGTGCGGGTGGCGGCGGCCGGCGCCGACGGCCCGGCGCTCGAGCTGCCGGGCGGCGCCCGCCTGGAACTCCCCCACTCGCCGGACGCCGCGGCGGCGGCGACCCTGGGCCTGCGCCCGGAGCACCTGGCGCTCGCCGAC
>JAAAPF010000325.1 GCA_009908425.1 Alphaproteobacteria bacterium | reverse complement strand
GATGAAGTATCGTGCTCTTCGGCTCGCATGAAGACAACAGGGTGCGAGCGAACTTGATTCGAGAGATAGGCTTGATGGAATGCGTAAAGAGCCAAGTCCCAGCCAGCGTCTCGCACCACGCCCTGCGTGCCCCTTGTAAAAACACGCTGTATTTCAGAAAAAAGTTGCTATTTGGCTGTTAGCATAACCAAGTAATTTTTGAAGCGATTTTATCTACGCAATAAGGTTGGGTTTTTACTCAGATTTTTATACATGAATGATGCATCGGTATAAATAAAGACTGGCTTTATCTGAGAAATGGAACGTTTTTTATTATTTAAATCATGCAAGAAAAGCAAATGTAGCCTCAGATCCCATTGATCACGCGCCAGGGATAATTGTGAGAGAGGCTTATCCCTTTGAGTTCACGCGCTCAAAATGTCAGATTTCGGCATGCTGGAGCATTAGACGAACATCGACCGCCGGTCAAGCCGAAACTCCACATCTGGTGCCATCTGACTCAAGGGGATTAGCCTCATACACGCATTCGCGTTGCAGAAAGGTGGACTGCCTCCTCCACGCAAGACCCGAGTGGTTCGTATGTCACCCAAAGTTCGGTTTGTTGATTAGATTTATTATTGAAACGCATGCCTCTGGCTCAATATTTGTCTTATAACTCGCAAGGAACACGGCGGTCGGGTACAAGCGTTCATCGACCTGGAGGATCCAATTCCGCAGAGGGAGAGGGGAGCGTACGCCGACCTTGCCTTTGCAGCGTATCCGACGAACGCTTACGGCTGCTGCTGACGCCCTCCCGGCGGGGCCAAAGCATCGCCGGCGTCCGGACGCCTACAGCCCGAGCGGGTGGCGGCTCGGGCCGTCGACGTGGGCGGCGTCGCCGGTGGCGCCCGGTAGTCCCAGCGCCTCCAGCCGGGCCGCCGCGGCGTTGGGCGTGAGCGCGCCGTCCAGCAGGGCGCGGAAGATCGACGCCACCGCCACCATGTCGAGGTCGTGGGGGGAGAGCCGCAGGCGGCGCACGCCGGCGGCGGCGAGGTGCCCGGGGGCGAGAGTGGTGCGCTGGACGCCGTGGCTCAGGGTCTGCAGGCCGTTGACGGCGAGGACGGGGCGGTCGTCGAGGGTGGCGACCGCCAGGCCGTCGCCGTCGCCGGCGCAGACGTAGCGGCAGCCCTCCTGGGCGCGGCCGTGGGCGCGGGCGTGGTGGCAGCGGGCGGAGAGCGCCAGCGGCGCCCGGCCGAAGGCGAACAGCTCGACCGCGACCTCGGGCACGGCGGCGGCGATGGTGGCGACCTCGGCGAGCGGCAGCTCCACCGGCGGGCACCAGCTCTCGCCGCCGCGATCGCGCAGGAGCGCGAGCGTGGCCTGGTTGTAGACGTTGACGAAGGGGCCGACGGCGAAGGGCTCGCCGGCGCGCTCGCCCAGCGCGCCCAGATCGTTGATCTCGACGTGGGCCGCCCGCGCCGCCGTTTCCGCCGCCGCGCGCCGCTCGCGCTCGGTGACCGCCAGGGCCGGCAGCGCGGTCACCACGGTCTTGCCGGCGCGCTCGAGGCGCTCGACCAGCTCGGGCCAGAGCTCGTCGGTGAGGGGGGCGCGCTTGCCGCAGACCACCTCGCCCAGATAGACCCGCTCGACCGGCGCCTCGTCGGCGATGCGGGCGTAGAAGTCGCGCAGGCGCTCGGGGCTCCAGTTGAAGAAGCAGGGGCCGAGCGCGAGTTCGAGGGCGCGGTCGGTCATCGCGCTCACCTCGCCGTCGCGGGGGCGGCGCCGCCCTCGGCGAGGACGGCCAGCCGACGCGCCACCTCGGCCGGCGGCTTGCCGCGGGCGACGGCGTCGAGGGCGCGGCGAAAGGCGCCCACGACCGCGGCGGTGTCCGCCTCGCCGCCGCCTTCGATCTGAAGCGCGGTGACGCCGGCGGCCTGCAGCCCGCCCAGCAGCGTGGCGGTGGCGAGGCCCGGCGGCGCGGCGAAGAGACGGCCGGCCTCGCCCGCGACCTTGAAGACGCCGGTGCAGCGAACCGGATCGCCTGCCGCCGCGTCCGCCTCGGCCGGCGGCGGGCAGCCGCTCGCCTGCGACGACAGCCGGCAGCGCCCCTCGGCCATGACGCACGACGCGGCGGCGACGACGGCCTCGGTCTCGACCTCGATGGCGCGATCGAGCCGGGAGATCTCCTCCACCGTCAGGCCCCGCGGCAGCACCACCCGCCGCACGGCCCAACCCTCGCGGTAGAAGCGGATCGCTTCGGGCGTGCGGGCGGCGGCGCGCGCGGAGAGATGGCGGTGAAGCTCGGGCCGGGTGCGGGCGGCGTAGTCCAGCACCGCCAGGTCGGCGACGACGACCGCGTCGGCGCCGGCCGCGGCCGCGCGGTCGACGGCGCGGCAGCAGAGGTCGAGCGCGCCCGGCCGGGCAAAGGTCTCGATCGCCACCAGGACGCGGGCGCCGCCGCGATGGGCGTAGCGGACGGCGTCGGCGAATTCGGGCGCGGCGACGTCGAAGCCGGGGCGGTCGCGGGCGGCGCTGGCGTCGCCGAAGCCGCAACGGACGGCGTCGGCGCCGGCGTCGACGGCGGCCCGCAGCGCCGCGGGGGTGTCGGCGGGGCAGACCAGTTCGAGCGGATCGGGGTGGAGCGAGGCGGCCATGCCCTCAGCTCCCCGCCGCGACCGCGTGGCCCCGCCGGGCCGACGGCGCCGCCGCACCGGTGACGACGGTGGGCGGCGCCCCCCGCCTCGAAGCTCGCGGCATCGAAACCTCCCCTCGGCCGAGCGTCGACCCTTAGACCCGCAGCGGCCGTTCTCCTTTGAGCGAGATCAACGCCGGGCGCGCCGACGCGTCAACCGGCACCTGCGGCGGTGAAGCGCCCGGCGGCGCGCAGCACCCGCCAGCGCCAGCCGAACCACAGGCTGCGGGCGCCGAGGAAGGCGAGCAGGGCGAGCCACAGCCCGTGGTTGGCGAGAAGCTGGATCGACGGCCAGGCGGTGGCGAAGAACACCAGGGTCGCGACCGCGCTGCCGTCGCGGAGCTCGCGGGTCTGGGTCGCGCCCGAGAACAGGCCGTCGAACAGATACGCCCAGACGCCGATCAGCGGCACCGCGGCGGCGTAGAGGAGGAAGACGTCGGCGGCGGCGCGGACCTCGGCGATGCCGGTGAGGAGGCGGACGACGGCGAAGCCGGCGGTGGCGTAGGCCAGCGCGATGGCCACGGCGAAGCCCGCCGACCACCAGGCGGCGGCCGCGAGCGCGCGGTCGAGGGCGCGGGGATCGCGCCGCCCGACGGCGCGGCCCACCAGGGCCTCGGCGGCGAAGGCGAAGCCGTCCAGCGCGTAGGCCTGCAGCATCAACAGGTTGTTCAACACCGCGTTGGCGGCGAGCAGGACCTCGCCCTGCCGCGCGCTGAAGGCGGCGAAGCCCAGAAACGTCGCCTCGAGGAAGAGGGTGCGGACGATCAGGTCGCCGTTGACCCGAAAGAGGCGGACGAACGCTGCGCGCGCCCCCACCACCGCGCGGTCGAAGCCGCCGGGCAAGCGCCGCCAGCGGCGCGCCGCCAGCGCCAGGGCGACGGCGAAGCCGATCCACTCGGCGATCGCGGTGGCGAGGGCGACGCCGGCCACGCCCCAGCCCAGCCCGAGCACGAAGACCACGCTCAACAGCGCGTTCAGCGTGTTGGTGAAGACCAGGACGACGAGCTGGCTCTTGGTGTCGTGGTTGCCGATGAGCCAGCCCAGCAGCACGAACGTGGCGAGGGCGGCGGGCGCGCCGGCGATGCGCCAGGCGACGTAGGTGGCGAGACCGTCGGCGACCGCCACGCCGGGGCCGAACCCCGCCACCGCGACACCGGTGATCAGCGGGCTGGCGAGCACCAGCGCGGCGCCGACCACCAGGGCGAGGGCGAGCGGGCGGACCAGGCAGGCGCGCGCCTCGGCGCCGTCGCCGGCGCCGACCGCCTGGGCGGTGAGGCCGGTGGTGCCCATGCGCACCGAGGCGAAGACCAGATAGGCCGCGGCGAAGGTGGCGGCGCCCAGCGCCACCGCCCCGAGGTGGTGGGGCTCGGGCAGGTGGCCGACGACGGCGGTGTCGACCATGCCCAGAAGCGGCACCGAGATGTTGGCCAGGATCAGCGGCCAGGCGAGCGCGAAGACCTCGCGCCGCGGCGTCGGCGCGGGGGTGCGGGCGGACATGGTGATGCCTTCGACGAGCGGGGGCGGTCGAGGGGGCGATCGCCGGTGCGATCCCGGGTGCGCCTAGGCCGACCGTCGCACCCTGGCAAGCCGGTGCATCGCTTGAGCCGCGGCGGTCGCCGCCGCATATTCCCGCCATGCGCCAACGCCGCGACGAACGCCGCCCCGACCTCGATCCGCCGACCGCCCCGACGGCGGCGCGGCCGTGCGCTTGGCCGGGCTGTGAGGAGACCGGGGAGTATCGCGCGCCGCGTTCTCGTGATTGTCTGCGTGATTATCAGTGGTTGTGTCTCGGCCATATCCGCGAGTTCAACCGCCAGTGGGACTACTTCCGCGGCATGAGCGAGCACGAGATCGACCGGCACCGCCGTCAGGACACCGTCTGGCACCGGCCGACCTGGCGCTGGTCGGTGTGCGGGCTGGGGCCGGCGATCCACGACCCGCTCGGCATCCTGGGCGAGCTCGGCGGCGACGCCGGCAGCGACGCCGAGCCGCCGCCGCGGCGCTACGCCTCGAAGACCGAGCGCATGCTGGAGCGGCTGGGCCTCGATGCGCGCGCGGCCCTGGACGACGTCAAACGTCGGTACAAGATATTGGCCAAGCGCCATCATCCCGATCTCCGCGGCGGCGATCGCGCCGCGGAGGAGCGGTTGAAGTTGATCAACGAGGCGTATACCTACCTGTTGCACTGCGGCGAGCTCGTGTGAGCACGCCTCCCTTCGACCAGCCGACCGGAGAAACCTGTTGACCGCGAAGGCTGCAGCGCCTGCGACGGGCGAAATCGAGTTGCTTCCGGCGGATCCCGACCTCAAGATCTCGGTGCGTCAGACGTTCGGCATCGATACCGATCTCGAAATCGGGGCGTTCGCCGAACCCACCCCCTACGTCCCGCCGATCGACGAGAGTTATCGTTTCGATCGCGACACCACGATGGCGATCCTGGCCGGGTTCGCCTACAACCGCCGGGTCCTGATCCAGGGCTATCACGGCACCGGCAAGTCGACCCACATCGAGCAGGTGGCGGCGCGGCTGAACTGGCCGTGCGTGCGGGTCAACCTCGACAGCCACATCAGCCGCATCGACCTGATCGGCAAGGACGCCATCGTTCTGCGCGACGGCAAGCAGGTGACGGAATACCAGGAAGGCATCCTGCCCTGGGCGTTCCAGCACCCGGTGGCGCTGGTCTTCGACGAGTACGACGCCGGTCGCCCCGACGTCATGTTCGTCATCCAGCGCGTGCTCGAGGCCGAGGGCCGGATGACGCTGTTGGACCAGAACAAGGTGCTGACGCCGCACAACTCGTTCCGGCTGTTCGCCACCGCCAACACGGTCGGGCTCGGTGACACCTCCGGCCTCTACCACGGCACGCAGCAGATCAACCAGGGCCAGATGGACCGCTGGAACATCGTCGCCCAGCTCAACTATCTGAGCCACGATGCCGAGTGCGAGATCGTCATGTCGAAGCTGCCCCAGTGGGACACCGACGACGGCCGCAAGCAGGTGGCGCAGATGGTGGCGCTCGCCGACCTGACGCGCTCGGGCTTCATCGCCGGCGACATCTCGACCGTGATGTCGCCGCGGGCGGTCATCACCTGGGCCGAGAACGCGAGCATCTTCAACGATTTGGACTTCGCGTTCCGGGTCACCTTCCTCAACAAGTGCGACGAGGCCGAGCGCCAGATCGTCGCCGAGTACTACCAGCGCTGCTTCGGCACCGAGCTCAAGGAGTCGACGGCCGGCGTGACCTTGAGCTGAGGAGAGGCATTGGACGCGAAGAGCCGGGTCGAGGAGTACCAACGCGCGCTGGCGGCGACGACGCGGGCGATCGCCGACAAGCCGTCGCTGACCGTCGGGTTCAAGGGCGGTGACCGGCGCAAGCAGAACGCGCCGGGTGACATCCGCCTGACCGCGCCGCGCCCCGATCTGCACCCGAGCGAGGTGGCGCGCCTGCGCGGCGAGGCGGACGGCGAAGCGCTCAAGATCCGTCACCACGACGCCAAGACGCATCGGCGCTATCTGCCGCAGGGCGAGGTCGCGCAGGCGATCTTCGACGCCATGGAGCAGGTCCGCTGCGAGGCGCTCGGTTGCGCCAACATGGAGGGGGTGCGGTCGAACCTGGCGTCCGCCACCGCGGCGCGGCTCGCCGGGCCGCAGGACGGCAACCTCCAGCGCCAGAGCGGTGAGGACCAGGGCGATCGCCAGGACGAGGGCGCCCTCGCTCAGGTCGCCGAGCTCTACGCCCGCGAGAAGCTCCTGGGCTTCAGGGCGCCGCAGATGCAGCGGACCGTGCTCGAGCGCTGGCGCGAGATGCTGGACGTGAAGATCGGCGACGACGTCCGCGCCCTCGGGGGCTGTCTCGACGACCAAGTCGATTTCGCCACCCAGGTGCGGGCGCTGTTGCAGCAGCTCGGCCTCGAGGACGAGATGGAGCTGCCACCGGACCAGAACCAGGAGCAGGAGGACGAGAGCGAGAGCCAGGAGCCGCCGGGCTCGGGCGAGCAGGAGAGCGGCGAGCAGAGCAGCCCCGAGGAGAGCCGCGAGGACGCCACCGCCGAGCGCGGCGAGGCCGAGACCGAGGAGATGGAGGGCCAGGTCGAGGACTCGACGGAGGGCGACGAGTCGGATGCCATGGGCGCCGATCAGGACGGCGCCGAGGACGCCCGGCGCAACCAGCCGCAGACCGCCCAGGTGCCGGGCCAGAGCTCGGGCTATCGCATCTTCACCCAGGAGCACGACCAGACCATCTACGCGGAGGAGCTCTGCAGCCAGTCCGAGCTCACCCGCCTGCGCATCCAGCTCGACCAGTCGCTGGAGCGCTTCCAGGGCATGATCGGGCGCATGGCCAACCGCCTGCAGCGCAAGCTGATGGCGCAGCAGCTGCGCTCGTGGTCGTTCGATCTCGAAGAGGGTCTCCTGGACACGGCGCGGCTGTCGCGGGTGGTGACCAACCCGGGCCAGCCGCTGTCCTACAAGCAGGAGAAGGACACCGAGTTCCGCGACACGGTGGTAACCCTCCTGATCGACAATTCGGGCTCGATGCGCGGCCGGCCGATCTCGGTGGCGGCGGCCTGCGGCGACATCCTCGCCCGCACCCTCGAGCGCTGCGGCGTCAAGGTCGAGATCCTCGGCTTCACCACCCGCGCCTGGAAGGGCGGCCAGGCCCGCGAGGCGTGGCTCCGGGCCGGCAAGCCGAGCGCGCCGGGGCGGCTCAACGACCTGCGCCACATCGTCTACAAGGGCGCCGACAGCCCGTGGCGGCGCTCGCGCCGCAATCTCGGCCTGATGCTGCGCGAGGGCATCCTCAAGGAGAACATCGACGGCGAGGCCATCCTCTGGGCGCACCAGCGGCTGATCAACCGGCCCGAACAGCGCCGTATCCTGATGGTCATCTCCGACGGCGCGCCCGTGGACGACTCGACGTTGTCGGCCAATCCCGGCAACTACCTCGAAAAGCACCTGCGCGAGGTCATCGACCACGTCGAGAACAAGAGCCCGGTCGAGCTCCTGGCGATCGGCATCGGCCACGACGTCACCCGCTACTACCGCCGGGCGGTGACGATCTCCGACCCCGAGCAGCTCGGCGGTGCCATGCTCGGCAAGCTCACCGAGCTCTTCGAGGAAGACGGCCCCGGCCGCCGCGCGGCGTGAGGCGGCCGCGGCGGCTCAGGGTCGTTCGTCGAAGAACCGCATGAACGCCGCGCCGGCGGTCGACGGCCACCGGTGCGGATAGTAGCGGCCGTCGCGGGTCGAGGTCTCGTCGTGGCGGCACCACAGCACCGGCGCGGTGCCGGCGTCGCCCCAGCGTCGGCAGGCGAGGCCGGCGAAGTCGACCGCCGTCGACCCCGCGCCGGCGAGGCCGCGGTGCGCCAGGAGCGTGTCGCGGGCGCGGCGGCCCACCTCGATCGGGACCAGTCGGTCGGCCGGGTGGTGCACCAGCAGCGCCGCCGCCGCGCCCTCGCAGCGCGCGGTGGCGATGCCACCGGCGACGCTGGCGGCGGCGCGCACGGTCCGCCCGCGCGTGCAGGCGAGGGCGTTCGCGAACGACGCCCCGAGCGAGTGGCCGACGACGAAGACCCGCTCGGGATCGACGCAGTAGCGCCGGGTCGTCTCGCGCACGATGGCGTCGAACAGGGCGAAGTCCCGCAGCGCGCCGCCGTGGTCGCCGGGGTCGTGCCACGCCCGCGGGGGGTGCGCGACCGGCAACGCCGACGGGTAGACGACGACGGTCGGCCGCCGCGCGTGGGCTTCGAGATCGAAGTAGCCGCGGACTTGGGCGTGGTCGTTGGTGCGGCCGTGGAAGGCGACCACCAGATCGTGCACGCCGCCGCCCGGGCCGGCGCGGGCGACGAGGGCGGGCCGGTCGTCGGCGCCGAAGGACGCCGTCGTCAGCGCGGGCGAGGCGGCGCGACCGCGGCAGTCCACCGAGCGCGCCGTGTCGCCGCCGCCACAGCCGGCGAGCGCTGCCAGCGCGATCAGGACGGCGAGCCGTCGGCCCGGTTCCAGGACGGCGCGCATGGTCGAGGCCCCGCACTCGGCCGGTCGCCCCCGCGGCCCCGCGCCGATCCCGGCAGTCTTCGACGCGGCGTCCTCGCGTCAAGCGCGCGCGCCGTCGCGCCCGCGGCCCACGGTCGCCCGCTTGCAGCGGCGCCGGCGCGCGCCAGTTCCCTCGCCAGCAGACGAGGGAGCAACGCATGCGCATCGACGGCACCACCGCGCTCGTCACCGGCGCCAACCGCGGCTGCGGCCGCGCCTATGTCCAAGCCCTGCTCGACGCCGGCGCCGCCAAGGTCTACGCCGCGGCGCGGCGACCGGAGACCGTGCCCTTCACCGATGCGCGGGTCGCACCGCTGAAGCTCGACCTCACCGTCGACGCCGACGTCGAGGCGGGGGCGCGCGCCGCCGACGACGTCGCGCTGGTGATCCACAACGCCGGGCACTGCGCCTACCAGCCGCTGATGACCGCGCCGGCGTTGGAGGACGCGCGGCTGGAGATGGCGACCAACCTGTGGGGCCCGCTGGCGCTGACCCGCGCCGTGCGCCCGGCGTTGCAGGCACGCGGCGGCGGCTGCGTGGTGACGATGTGCTCGGTGGTGGCCTTCGCCAACATGCCGAGCATCGGCAGCCTCGCGGTGTCGAAGGCGGCGCTGCACAACGCCACCCAGGGCCTGCGCGCGGAGATGGCGCAGATCGACACCCAGGTCGTGGGCGTCTATCCGAGCATGGTCGACACCGACATGATGGCGGGCACCGAGGGCCAGAAGATGGACCCGGACGCCCTCGCCCGCGAAGTCCTCGACGCGATCGCGAACGACGCGACCGAGGTCTTCCCCGGCAAGCAGGCCAAGCAGATCCGCGACAACCTCGCGAAGGACCCGAAGGCGGTCGAGCGCCGCTTCGCCCAGTTCACCCCGAAGGCGCGGGTGCGCGTCCGCCGCGGCGCAGTGACCGGGTGCAGGGAAGGGGCGACGGCGGCGCTCGCCGTCTCAGCCGCCGAGGCGCTCCGCCAAGAGGTCGGTGAAGGCGTTCCAGGATTGCCGGTCGGCGCGCTCCCGGTAGCGGTCCGAGCCGAACACGGTGAAGGCGTGGGGCGCGCCCGAGTAGATCTGGATCTCGTAAGCCGTCTCCGCGGCCTCGAGCTCGCGGCCGAGCTGGGCCACGTCGTCGAGGGTGATCGCGCCGTCGGCGCCGCCGTGGGCGACCAGGACGAAGGCCTCGACGCCCTCCCAGCTCTGGCCCTCGGGCGTCGCGAGGCCGCCGTGGAACGTGGTGTAGGCGACGACGTCGTCGGCCGCGCCGGAGCGGGCGAGCTCGAGCGTCGCCGCCCCACCGAAGCAGTAGCCCATGACCACGGCGGGCAGATCGCCCACCTGCCCACGGGCGGTGGCGAGCCCGCCCAGGATGCGCGCGCGCATGGCCTCGCGGTCGTCGTAGAGCGCGGCGGTCTCGGCTTTCTTGGCCGCGGTCGCCTGGGGGCGGTTGCCGGCGCCGTAGAGATCGGCGGCGAAGGCGGCGTAGCCGAGCTGGGCCAGCATGTCGGCGCGGCGCTCCTCGTAGGCGCCGAGCCCGTCCCAGTCGTGGATGACGAGCACGAGCCCGGCCGGCGCGCCCGCGGGTTGCGCCAGGTAGCCCTCATAGGCGGTGCCGTCGACCTCGTAGCGGACGGTCTCGCCGGCGAGCGCCGGCGTGGCGGCGAGCACCACGGCGGCGGTGATCGAGGTTCGCATCATCTGGCCGTCCTCCCTCGCGACCCCGCTCCATTGACGCGATCGGCGGGCGAGATCAACCGTCGCGGCCGGCCGGGCACCTTCGGGGTGCTCGCGGCGTTGACCGTGCACCGCAGATAACCCGGGAGCCCGGTGTGGACCGCACGACGACCATCAACGTGATCTACGCCATCCTCGCCGTGCTCGGCCTGTTGGCCGTGCAGGGCTACATCGAGCGCGCGCAGCAGGTGGAGCGCGTCGAGTACTCGACCTTCCGGGAGTATCTCGAAGAGGGTCGCGTCGACGACCTGCGCGTCACCGAGAGCGAGATCACCGGCGAGTTCGTCGATCCCGACGAGGGCGATCCGACCCGGTTCGTGACCGCCCGCGTCGACCCCGACTTCGCCCGCCAGCTGGAGGAGCAGGGCGTCGAGTTCACCGGTGGCAGCGACGAGAGCGTGATCGGCACCATCGCCTCTTGGGTGTTGCCGGTGCTCCTCTTCTTCGCGCTCTGGTTCTTCGTCGTCACCCGGCTCGCCAACCGCATGGGCGGCGCCGGGATGATGCAGATCGGCAAGAGCAAGGCGAAGATCTACGTCGAGCAGGACACCGGCACGACCTTCGCCGACGTCGCCGGCGTCGACGAGGCCAAGACCGAGGTCCAAGAGGTCGTCGACTTCCTGAGCGAGCCGCAGCGCTTCGCCCGCCTCGGCGCCAAACTGCCGCGCGGGGTGCTGCTGGTGGGCCCGCCCGGCACCGGCAAGACCCTGCTCGCCAAGGCGGTCGCCGGCGAGGCCAAGGTCACCTTCATCTCGATCTCGGGCTCGGAGTTCATCGAGATGGTGGTGGGCGTCGGCGCCGCGCGGGTGCGCGACCTCTTCAAACAGGCCAAGGAACACGCGCCCTGCATCATCTTCATCGACGAGCTCGACGCGCTCGCCCGGGCGCGCGGCTCCGGCCAGATGCAGGGTGGGCACGACGAGCGCGAGCAGACGCTGAACCAGCTCCTCGGCGAGATGGACGGCTTCGATTCCGGCCAGGGGATCATCCTTCTGGCCGCGACCAACCGTCCGGAAACGCTCGACCCCGCCATCCTGCGCCCCGGGCGCTTCGACCGCCAGGTGTTGGTCGACCGCCCGGACAAGAAGGGCCGTCTGCACATCCTCCAGGTCCACACCGAGCCCATCAAGCTCGACCCGGAGGTCGACCTCGAGCAGGTGGCGACCATCACCCCGGGGTTCACCGGCGCCGACCTCGCCAACCTCGCCAACGAGGCGGCGCTGCTCGCCACCCGGCGGGGCCGGGACGCGGTGACCATGGAGGACTTCAACAACGCGATCGAGCGCATCGTCGCCGGGCTCGAGAAGCGCAACCGCGTCTTGAACGAGAAGGAACGCCGGGTCGTCGCCCATCACGAGCTCGGCCACGCCATCGTCGCGAACTCGCTCACCGGCGTCGATCCGGTCCACAAGGTCTCCATCATCCCCCGCGGTATCGGCGCCCTCGGCTACACCATGCAGCGCCCGACCGAGGACCGCTTCTTGATGTCCGAGCAGGAGCTCAAGAACAAGATGTGCGTCCTGCTCGCCGGGCGCGCCGCCGAGGTCGTGTTCTTCGACGAGATCTCGACCGGCGCCTCCGACGACTTGCAGAAGGTGACGGACATCGCGCGCTCGATCATCACGCGCTACGGTATGTACGACAAGCTCGGCCAGGCCGCGCTGGAAAGCGAGAGCGGCAACTTCCTCGGCACGCCCGCCGAGGGCGGCGGTCGCCGCTACAGCGAGGACACCGCGCGCGAGATCGACGTGGCGGTGCGCGCGCTCATCGACGAGGCCTTCGACCGGGCCAAGGCGATCGTCGCCGACCGCAAGGACGAGATCGAAGAACTCGCCCAGAAGCTTCTCGATCAGGAGGTGCTCGAGGCCGACGAGCTGCCGAAGCCGAAGCGGGAACCCGAGCGCGACGCGGCGTGACCGCGTCCGGCGGCGTCAGCCCGAGAGGTCGAGGTCGGCCATGAAGCGGCGGTCGATGCGGTCCTTGAGCCGCCACAACAGCGCACCGAGGGGGCCGGTCCCGCCGGCGACGACGCCGTATTTGAGCGCGAGCGCGCGCTTGGCGCCGAGCGAGATCAGCCGCAGGTAATCGCGCTGCGGCGTGTAGCTCGGCGGCGTCGCGTCGGCGAGCGCGGCGCGCAGGGCGGCGTGCAGGACGGGGCCCTGGCGCACCGCGAAGACGCCCGCCTTCGGGCGCGGGTTCGCGGTCAGGTGGGCGACGTCGCCGACCGCGAAGACGCGCGCATCGCTCACCGAGCGCAGCTGCGCGTCGACCTTCACGAAGCCGTCGGCGGTGACGGCGAGGCCGCTCGCGGCGAGCCACGGCGCCGGCCGCGCCCCCACCGCGGCGGTGACGAACCCGGCCGGGACGGTGTCGCCGGCGGTGGTGGCGACGCCGTCGGCCGCGAAGGCCGTGGCCTCCGTCCCCGTCCGGACGACGACGCCGCGCTCGGCGAGGGCTCGGCGCAGACGCCGCCGGGCGGCGACCCGCAGCTCGGCGGCGATCTCCGGACCGCGCTCGATCAGGGTGACGCCCGCCTCGCTCGCCGCCGCCTCGAGGCGATGGGCGATGGCGAGCGCCAGCTCGCCGCCGCCGACGCCGCCCCCGAGCACCGCCGCCCGCGGCGCCACCTCGCCGGCGGCGACCCGGTCCAGGAAGCGGTGCCAAGCGTCGAGGAAGCGGTCGATCGGCTTGACCGGGTGGAGGTGCGCGTCGTGTCCGGGCAGCGGCGGCGGTTCGGAGGTCGAGCCGGTGTCCAGCGAGCACAGCTCGAAGTCGAGGGCGGGACCGCCGGCGCGCGCGATCCGACCGGCCGCGAGGTCGAGGCCGACCGCGCGGTCGAGGACGAGCTCGGCGCCCGCGGCCGCCGCCAGCGGCGCCAGGTCGACGTGGAAGTCCGCCCAGGCGTAATGGCCGGCGACGTAGCCCGGCAGCATGCCCGAATAGGGGGCGTGGCGGTCGGGCGAGAGCACGCTCAGCCGGACGCCGGGCGCCGGGTCGCGCGCCCAGGCCCGCAAGGTCAGCGCGTGGGCGTGGCCGCCGCCGACCAGGACGACGCGAGGGCCGGTCATCGCCGCTCAGAGGATGCCGGCGTCGAGGCCGGCGGCCATGTACATGCCGAGCTCGCGCGCGCGCTCGAGAAAGGCGTCGTCCCAGGCGCCGCGACAGATGACGGGCTCGTGGGCGCGCTTCCAGCGCAGCCCGCTCGTGATGCTCTCGACCGCGCGGCGGGTGCCGGTGCCGTCCTGGCCGGCGCGGACGTAGAGGGCGTAGGGCAGGGCCTCGGTCTCCTCCAGGAGCGGGTAGTAGCAGCGGTCGAAGAAGTCCTTCAGTGCGCCGCTCATGTAGCCGAGGTTCTCGGTGGTGCCGAGGATCACCGCCTGCGCCGCCAGGACGTCGTCGGGGCCGGTGTCGAAGGGGCCGCGCACGACGGTGTCGATCTCGGGCACCTCGTGGGCGCCCTCGGCCACGGCGTAGCGCAAGGCCTCGGTGTTGGCCGAGGGGGCGTGGGCGACGACCAGCAGGCGCTTGGTCGCGGCCACGGTCAAAGCGTCGCCACGGTGCCGTCGGCGCGCGGATCGGCGGCGCCTTCCAGCACGCCCAAGGGGTGCACGCAGATGGCGCCGGCGTGGCCCATGCGGTCGTCGAAGTCGTCGACCAGTTCGAGCGGGTGGCCGGCGATGCGGAGCTCGTCGCAGAGATGCGCCTCGATCCGGCGCTCCAGCTTGAGCGTGGTCGAACGCTCGCCCCAGGTCCGGCCCAGGAGCCAGCGGGGCGCGGTGATCGCGGCCTGCAGGTCCTGGCCGAAGCGGGCGAAGCGGGTGAAGACCGCGGCCTGGGTCTGGGGCTGGCCGTCGCCGCCCATCGTGCCCCAGACCAGCGTGCGACCGTCGTCGAAGCGGGCGAGGGCGGGGTTCAGGGTGTGGCGCGGGCGTCGTCCCGGGCGCAGGCCGTTGGGGCCGTCGTCGAGCGCGAAGGCCGCCCCGCGGTTCTGCCAGACGACCCCGGTGCCCGGCACCACCACCCCCGAGCCGTACTCCCAATAGGCGCTCTGGAGAACGCTCACCACCCGGCCGTCGTGGTCGGCGGCGCCCACCCAGACGGTGTCGCCGCCGTCGGGCGCGGCGGGCCAGGGTGCGGCCGTGCCCATGTCGATGCGCGCGGCCTCGGCGTCGAGCGAGCCCGGATCGAGCCAGTCGCGCACGTCCGCGCGCATCGAGGCGGGATCGCCGAGCTCGGCGTCGCGCTTGGCGAAGGCGCGCTTGGTGGCCTCGACCAAACCGTGGATGTGGTCGACGCCGTCGGCCTCGGCCACGCCGAGACGCTCGAACAGCGCGAGGATCATCAACGAGGCCACGCCCTGGCTCGGCGGCGGCAGGTCGAAGATCTCGGCGTCGCCCAGCCTCAGCGCCAGCGGTTCGACGTGCTCGGCATGGAAGGCCTCGAAGTCGGCGAGACGGAGGGGGCTGCCGACGGCCTCGAGGCCGACCGCGACGTCGCGGGCCAGCTCGCCGCGGTAGAAGTCGTCGAGGCCGGCGCCGGCGAGGCGCCGGAGCGTCCGGGCGAGGGTCGGCTGGTGGAGGACCGCGCCGGCGTGCAGGCCGTCGGGAAGGAAGGTTTCGGCGAAGCCGGCGACGGGCTGGAGCTCGTCGCGCTTGGCGGCGGTGAGCGCCGCACCTCCGGGCGTGATCGGCACGCCCCGCTCGGCGTGGCGGATGGCGTCCTCCAACAGCCGCGCCAGCGGCAGCGGCGCACCCCAGTGGTGGGTGGCGTTAAGGGCCGCCTGCCAGCCGCCGACCGCGCCGGCGACGGTGAGCGCGGCGTCGGGCCCGCGCGCCGGGATGGCGTCGAGGTCGCGCGCCCGGTAGCGCTCGAGCGTCGCGAGCCGGGCGGCGGGGCCGCTGGCGTCGATCGCCACCGGCGCCCGGCCGGGCTCGGCGATCAGCCAGAAGCCGTCGCCGCCGAGGGTGTTCATGTGCGGGTACACGACCGCGACGGTCGACAGCGCCGCCACGGCCGCTTCGACGGCGTGGCCGCCCTCGCGCAGGACCGCCGCCCCCGCCTCCGCCGCGAGGTGATGCGGGGCGGTGACCATGCCGCCGAGGGCGGTGCGGGAACGCAGCATCGTGATCCTCCCCAGGCGCGGTGCGGTAGCGCCGATGCGGCGAAAGTGGCACGACGCGGGCGCGCGGAAAAGCGCACGCACCGGGGAGCGGAGGGTGCAGATGGAGAACCTTCGCGTCGATGTCGCGACGCTGGCCGCGAGCCGGGCGCTGGTGCTCGACGCCTCCTGGGTCTATCCGCCGCTCAACCCGGCGGGCGTCGACGTCCGCGCCCGCTACCGCGAGGCGCACATCCCGGGCGCCGGCTTCCTCGATCTCGCCGCACTGTCGCCGCCGCGGCCGGCGGACGTCGCCGCCATCGCGCCGCCGACGCCCGCCAGCCTGCGCGCCGCCCTCGCCGCGTCCGGTCACGGCGAGCACGATCCGCTCGTCGTCACCGATCAGGACGGCGGCGTCGGCACCGCGCCCTTCGCGCGCCTCGCCCTCCTCGATGCCGGCTTCGCCGACGTCCGTCTGCTCGACGGCGGCATGCCCGCCTGGGCCGCCGCCGGCCGGCCGCTGACCTCGAAGGGGGCGTGGTTCGCGGCGGCGCCCGTGATGGGCGGGCCGGCCCGCGGCGGTCGTTTCGTCGACACCGCGGCGGATCGCGCGGCGCTCGCGGACGGCTGCGCCGAGGTCGTCGACGCGCGCTTGGTGCCCACGAACGACGGCGTCCTGCCGCCGCGCTTCGCCGAGGTGGTGATCCCGGCGACGGCGGTGCTGCGGCCGGGCGAGGTGATCGAGGAGACGGTCGACGGCGCCCGCTTCAAGGACGCCGACGCGCTGCGCGCGCTGGCGGTGGCGCGCGGGCTCGCCCCCGGCCGGCCGGTGATCGTCACCTGCCATTTCGGCGTCGGGGCCGCGGTGGTCGCCACCGCGCTCGAGCTCGCGGGCGTCGCCGACGTCCGGGTGGACCGGGACTCGGTGCTGGGCTGGGCCGCGCTCAACCCCCGAGCGGGTAGCGCGCGGTGAGAAGAAGGGGCGCTTCCGGCTCCGGCTCTTCGAAGACGCAGAGCGCGTCGGCGCGGAACGGCTCGGCCACGAGCGGGCGGGTGCGGGCGCAGAGCTCGGTCAGGACCCGGTCGTGAATGTTGGTCTGCAACTTGTCGGTGAGCGTCATGTGGAACACGAAGTCCTCCATGACGTAGGGATAGCCGAAGTCCTCCAGATGGGCGAGCTGACGCGGGGTGAGCTGGGCGCGCTTGCGCGCCTCCATTTCCTCCGGGTGGAGCGGCGCGCGGAAGGGCTCGAAGTCGCGCACGCAGGCGGCGGCGAAGGCATCGAGGTCTTCCGACGGTTCGGCCAGCATCAAGGCCAGAAAGCCGCGCAGGCTCTGCACCTGCAGCTTCAAGTCCATTCTCGGCCAGGCGGCGGCGAAGATCCGCGCCGCCCGGTGGAACTCGTCCGGCTCGCGCCCTTGCGCCAGGCGAAAGGGCGGCTTGATCGTGCCGTGGAAACCGTAGCGCCGGGGCGAGGCGGTGATCTCGCGCAGCTTGTCGGCGGGCACGTGCTCGACGAAGGGTTGCTCCAGCTCCTCGCCGGTGACGGCGTCGCGCCCGAGCCAATGGCTGGCGAACTCGTGCAGGTCGCTTTCGCGCGGGGGCGCGAGGTAGAGCGCGTAGCGATGCGCCATCAGGCCACCCTTCGCCCGGCCGACCACACCGAGCGCACGATCGGCCGCTCGCGCACCAGCTGGACCTCGACCAGATCGGCGCGGCGGCCGACCTCGAGACGGCCGCGGTCGACGAGGCCCAGCGCGCGTGCCGGCTCGTCCGCCGCCATCGCCACCGCGCGCGGGATCGGCACGCCGAAGTCGTCGGCGGTGAGCCGGAACGCCGCCTGCACGAGGCTCGCCGGAATGTAGTCCGAGGCGAACATGTCCAACAGGCCGGCGCGGGCGAGCTCGGAGGCGGCGATGTTGCCCGAGTGCGAGCCGCCGCGGATGAGGTTGGGCGAGCCCATCAGCGTCGGGAGGTCGTGCGCGCGCGCCGCCTCGGCCGCCGCCAGCGTCGTCGGGAACTCGGTGAGCACGGCGCCCATCCCGACCGCCTCCTCGACGTGCTCGGCGCGCGCGTCGTCGTGGGTGGCGAGGGGAATGCCGCGCTCGCGCGCGAGGGCCGCCAGCGCCTTGCGGTTGGGCGGCCCGTAGGTTTTGGACGCTTCGATCAACTCGCGGATGTGGGCTTCGACCTCCTCGGGCGCGAGGTTGGGGTTCTTTTGATAGCGCTTTCGGTAGGTCTCGATGTCCGGCGACTGGCGGTCGCCCGGGGCGTGGTCCATCACCGACATCATCGCGGTGAGGGGGCTGCGGCTGTGATGGTCGAAGATCGCGACGATGTCGGGATGGGTGATCTCGCAGCGCAGGTGCAGCTTGTGGTCGACCCTGAGCATGGCGTGATCGCGGGCGTATTCGATGCCCTCGATCATCGGCTCGATCATCTCGGCGCGGGTGTCCCAGCCTTCGGCGGCGCCGACGGTGAGGCTGTCGAAGACGGTGGTGATGCCGGCGGCGGCGACCTGGCCGTCGTGGGCGATGGCGGCGGCCACCTTGTCCCAGAGCACGCCCGCGCGCGGCTGGAAATGGCGCTCGAGGTTGTCGGTGTGGACGTCGACCAGGCCGGGGATCAAGAGCGCGCCGGCGAGGTCGATCGCCGCCGGGTTGCGGGCGCCGCCGCGGTCGACACCGACGATGCGGCCGCGCGCCACGGCGAGCGTGCCGAGGACGACCTCGTCGGCCAGCACCAGCCGGGCGTTGGTGAAGACGGTCTCGGCGGTCCCGGCTCGGTGTTCGACGAGCGCTTCGCTCAAGCCACGCGTCTCCCTTCGCGCCAGACCGCGAGCACGGCCGGCACCTCGCCGGCGCGGCGCACCCGCACCAGATCGGCCCTGAGGCCGGGGGCGAGCGCCCCACGGTCGGCGAGGCCGAGCATCCGTGCCGGACCACCGCTCACCGTGTCGATCGCCTCCGCGAGCGGCCAGCCGAGCCGATCGTGGAACCTGAAAGCGGCGTGCATCAGGCTGACCGGAACGTAGTCCGAGGAGAGGCCGTCGAGCAAGCCCGCCCCGGCCAGCTCCGCCGCCGCGACGTTGCCCGAGTGCGAGCCGCCGAGAACGACGTTGGGGGCACCCGCGACGATCGCCAGGCCGGCCGCGCGCGCGGCGTCGGCGGCGGCGCGGGTGGTGGGGAACTCGCTGACCGCGCAGCCCTCGGCCCGAGCCTCGGCGACGTGGTCCACCGTCGTGTCGTCGTGGCTCGCGAGCCGCAGGCCGCGCTCGCGGGCGAGCGCCACGATCTCCCCGCGGTGGGCCCGGGCGTAGCGTGCCTGCTCGTCGATGCGCCGGCGCACCATCGCGTCGAACTCTTCCGGGCTCGACTCGCTGCGCCCCTGATGGAAGGCCTTGTAGCGCTCGAGGTCGTGCCACTGGCGCTGGCCGGGGGTGTGGTCCATGAGCGACACGAGCGCCAGGCCCGGCTCGTCGACATGGCGCTCGAACAGCTCGACGACGTTCGGGTCCGAGACCTCGCAGCGTAGATGGACGCGGTGGTCGACCCGGAGCGTGCCGGCCTCCCGGCCGTGGCGGATGGCGGCGAGCGACAGCTCCATGAACTCGAGCCGCTCCTGCTTGCCGCCGTAGAAGCCGACGCAGATGGCGTCGCACACCGTCGTGATGCCGGCGGCGGCGATCTGGCCGTCATGGGCCACCAGCGCGGCGTCGCCCGGCCAGCGCACCTTGGGGCGCGGCTGCACCTGGCGCTCGAGGTTGTCGGTGTGCAGCTCGACGAGGCCGGGCGTCAGCCAGTCGCCCGCCAGATCCTCGCCGAGGCCGATGGCGGGGCCGTCGGCGGCGATCTCGCGGATGCGGCCATCGACGTCGGCGACCAGGCGGCCGTGGACGACGCCCTCCGGAGTGACGATGCGGGCGTTCTCGAAGACGGTCTCGGTCATGCGGCGGCCCTGAGCGCGCCCACGTCCACTCGGCGGTCGGCCACCGCCTCGCGCACGT
>JAAAPF010000219.1 GCA_009908425.1 Alphaproteobacteria bacterium | reverse complement strand
GCCCTGGTGAACCCCAACCGCCGCGACGACACCGCCGGCCTCGGCGACCTCGCCGCCGTCGGCGTCACCTTCATGCTGCTGGTCGCCGCCAACCGGGCGCTGCGCGCCGCCGGCGCCTTCGCGACCCGCCCCGAGCCGGCGCTGATGGCCTGGCTCGACCTGGTGGCGCTGGGCACCGTCGCCGACGTCGTGCCGCTGGTGGGCCTCAACCGCGCCTTCGTCCACCGCGGCCTCGAGGTGCTCGCCCGCGGCGGCAATGTCGGGATCGCGGCCCTCGCCGACGCCGCCGGCCTCAGGCGGCCGATCACCGCCGAGCGCATCGCCTTCGGCCTGGCGCCGCGGCTCAACGCCGCCGGCCGGCTGGCCGACGCCGGCCTCGCCGCCGAGCTCCTCGCCACCGCCGATCCCGCGCGCGCCGCCGCGCTCGCGGGCGAGCTCGATCGCCTCAACGCCGAGCGCCGCCGGGTCGAGCAGAACCTGCAGGAGGCCGCCGCCGCGGCGATGGCGCCCCAGCTCGCGGCCGAGCGCCGCGTCCTCCTGGCGGCCGCGGAGGGCTGGCATCCCGGGGTCCTGGGCATCGTCGCCGGCCGCCTCGCCGAGCGCCATCACCGCCCGGTCTTCGTCGCCGGCATCCGAGGCGGCGCCGCCACCGGCTCGGCGCGCGGGCCCGCGGGCTTCGACATCGGCGCCGCGCTGCACGCCGCGAGCGCCGCCGGCCTCACCCTCAAGGCCGGCGGCCACGCCCGCGCCGGCGGCTTCACCGTCGCCCCCGAGCGGCTCGACGCCTTCCACGATCTCCTGGAGGCCCGCGCCGGCCCGCCGGCGCCGCCGCCGCTCCTGGTCGACGCCGCCGTCGCCGTCGGCGGGGCCTCGGGCCAGCTGCTGGCCGCCCTCGCCAAGCTCGAGCCCTACGGCGAGCGGCACCCGCCGCCGCGGCTGCGCGTCGTCGGCGGCCGCATCGCCCATCTCCGCGTCGTCGGCGAGCGCCACCTCAAGGTGAGCTGCGCGGGCTCGGACGGCCGCCGCCTCGACGCCATCGCCTTTCGCGCCATCGGCGGCGCGCTCGAGACCGCCCTCGCCCGCGCCGCCCAGCTCCCCGCGGTCCAGCTCGCCGGCCGCCTCGCGCCCGACGACTACCGCGGCGACGGCGCCGTCCAGCTGCTGTTGGAGGACGTCGCCCCCGAGACCTGAGGCCGCGCCAGCCTTGCGTTCGCCGCCCCACCCGCGCTAGCACGTCCAGGCGTTGCGACGCTGGGGCCCCGTCGTCTAGCGGTCAGGACGCCGGCCTTTCAAGCCGGAGGTCGCGGGTTCGAATCCCGTCGGGGCTACCATCCTTCTAGCGGATGCGCCGCTGTCCCGCCCCCCACGCCAACGCCGGCCGCCGCCGAGCCGACGCCCCCGACGGACGGGCGCGCCGGCGAAGCAGATCAGCTCCACCTTCGCCCCTACGGCCTATGCCTGCATTGCGCCACCAAGAGCCGTAGGGCCGGCTCCCGGGCATGCGTGAGGTTCGGCCTGTTTGCGACTTAGAGCCCTTGCGATCGGATGACTGTTTGGTGCACTCAGCGACGGATGTCGCGCCATCTTCGAACGTCTCTTGGCTTGAGGAACGCCTTTGCGTAGCTAGCGTGAAAGGATATTCCTCTCCAAAAGTAAATTTATCGCCGAGATCGAAGGTAATATGGCACAAGTTGTTAAGCTACCGCGCCAGTCTGATGGCGAAGTTTTCTTTCTCGAATTCACGGGCGGCTTTCGGGCCGCAAAGATCGCTGAAGATGCATGGCAAATTGAGCCGGTTCTAGTTGATGGTTTCCCTTGCGCAACTGGTCCACTGACGAAGAGCCAACTCGCGGTCCTCGCTAAAGAGAACGGTTATCGAGAGATCGCGTTTCATAGATTTGGCTGGAAGAATGGCGTTTTTTATTCAAGCTGGTCGCCGATTGTTCCTGGTAAAAGGAACCACTTCGAAGGTCCATCTGAGCTTTGGAGTAATATCGCGAGCAACATTGCCCGCGCCCGCACCAAAGAGTTTTTCGCAAACGCAGATTGTCTTTCAGAAGCTGAAATCACGCAGGCTCTAGATGCCCAAAACCCAGAGGAAGCACTGGCGCGTTATATCAGCCTAAGTTTGCGCAGCATGGATATTAGTGTCAAATTGATTGCGAACCACTATCACGAGCAGTTGGTAAACCACATGGCGGCTGGCCGTGTCGACTGCGAGAGGTATCGTAACACTATGTCACAGACACTCTTCGCCCATGTTCACTCTTTCTTTCTACACCTTGGGGCCGCGCGAGATTACCTTGGTGCACTCGTTGCCTTTCGCATTGGGTTCGATCCTCAAAAGGTCGACTCAATGGCACGTCTCGTTGAAAAACTTCGGCGGAAAAACCTGCCAACTGACACTTTGTTGGATGTGTTGTTTTCGAGCGGGAACGTCGCCGCCGACCCCAAAAAGACAGGCAAGTTCGCGGTTTCAGGATGGATTGATGAAGTAACCTCGATCCGGAACACATTCGTGCATAAGCGCCCATATAGCTCAAAAGCCGGCGAGCAGTCAGGTTGGGCGACCCCACTTCAAAAACGAGCTGGCCTATTTCGATACTTTCGTCCGGTAGAACTACACGGAAGTGCGGAGCAGGATGTATTTGACCTTTTGCACTTTCACTACCGAAAATGCACTTATCTCATGCATCAAGCTGCCATCGCATCTGGCTATGACACTTCGATGCTACACATCACGGACAAAGATTTGATTTCACTTGAGATCGGGGCACCCGGCGGGTCTGACAAGTAGTTGTTCGCTTGAAATGCAAAAAAATTTCCAATGACCGCAACTCCAAAGCAAGCATTGGAGTGAACTCTCCAAACGTCCGCTTAGTTTGCATACCAGCCGTCCGCCGCTCCGCCGCGGATGACCGCTCCTCGTCCTTTGTTGCCGCGCCCGGGGCGAGGCGTTAAGCCCACTTCGGGCCGAGGGCCGCCTTGACGCACGGTCAGGCTGTGCCGTTTGCCGCCCTCAGCCCCGCGGCCGGCCCACCGCCGTCGCCGCCTCGACCTCGTGCAGGCGGCCGGTGTGGACGTCGTAGATCAGGCCGTGGATCGGGATCGAGGGGTTCACCAGCGGGTGCGCGCGCAGGCGGGTGACGTCGGCCACGACCGCGGCCTCCGGGTCGTCGAAGGTCAGCCAGTTGACGAAGCGGCCCTCGACCGCGCCGCCCTCGTCGGCGGTGTTGGCGAAGCCGGCGGCGGTGAGCTCGGCGGTGTTCAAGGAGCCCTCCAGCAGCGCGCCCATCTGGTGGTCGGTGAAGGCGGCCATGCCGCAGTCGGTGTGGTGGACGACGAACCACTCGTGGGTGCCCAAAAGCTTGTGGCTGATCACCAGCGAGCGGATGGCGTCGTCCGACGCCCGGCCGCCGGCGTTGCGCACGACGTGGGCGTCGCCCTCCTCGAGGCCGGCGAACTCGGCCGGGTCGAGCCGGGCGTCCATGCAGGTGAGGATCGCGAAGCCGCGCGCCGGCGGCAGCGCGAGGCCGCCCTTGGCGCCGAAGTCGTCCGCATAGGCCGCGTTGGCCGCGAGGATCTCGTCCTTGAGGCCGGACATCGCCGTCTCCCTCGCCGTCACGCCGGGCGCACCCGGCCACCGCCACCCAACCGGCCGCGCCCCGGCCAGGTTTCCAAGCCGGCGGGCGCGCGCCGGTGGACGCGGCGCGTCCCATCGTAGCATGGTGTCACCGCG
>JAAAPF010000161.1 GCA_009908425.1 Alphaproteobacteria bacterium | reverse complement strand
GACCAGCCCGAGCGACGTCGGCTTCGTGACGCAGAACGGCGCCGAGGTCGGCGAGCTCAACGGGGTGCGGATCGACGAGGAGGGCTACACCATCGCGTCGTTCACCAACGGCGAGGAGCGCAAGCTCTACAAGCTGCCGGTGGCGACCTTCCCCAACCCGTCGGCACTCGACCCGAGAAGCGGCAACGTCTACTCGCAGACCGACGTCGCCGGCGAGTTCAACCTGCGCTCCGCCGGCAGCGGCGGTGCCGGCACCATCACCCCCTCCTCGCTGGAGGCCGCCAACGTCGACATCGCCGACGAGTTCTCCAAGATGATCGTCACCCAGCGTGCCTATTCCGCCAGTTCCAAGATCATATCGACCGCGGATCAGCTACTGGAAGAGCTTCTCCGCATCAGTAGATAGAGAAAACGGCGATGACGGCTAACGTTTTTTCACTAAGATCGAGGTGAGCACTTCATGCTCTCTTCGGTTTTACCGGCGAGGTTGGGGGCTCGTGCAAACGTGGCGTGATCCGGAGACCCGTGATGTCGGCAACCGCGCAACCCGAGGTGGCGGAGGGGCGGACGGCCGCCCGTACCGACCTGAGCGACCTGCCCCCGCCCGACACCCGGCGCTGGGTGGCCCGGCGCAAGGCCCAGGTCGTCCAGGCGGTCCGCGCCGGCCGGCTCAGCCTCGATCAGGCCTGCGAACGCTACCAGCTGTCGCCGGAGGAGTTCATCGCCTGGGAGCGCACCATCACCCGGCACGGCGTCGGTGGCCTGCGGGTCACCCGCCTCAAGAGCTACCGCGCTTGAGGCGGCGGAGGCATTAACCACCCCTTAGCCGCGAGCGCGCACAACGGCAGCCGTCATCAACGGTCGGTGGGGTGCGCGCGGTGGCGAACGACGGCGACGAGCAGCAGGTCGAGACGGCGACGCCGCCCGCCGACCCGCTCGCGCGCCTCACCGCCCGGGTCAAGCGGCTCGGCCCGGCCCGGCTCGCCGCCATCGGCGGCCTCGTGCTGGGCCTGGCCGGCTTCGCCGTCTTTTTGGCGTTCTCGCTCGGCCGCGCCGACTACGCGCTGCTGTTCACCGACCTCGAACCCGCCGACGCCCAGACCGTGGTCGAGCGGCTCGAGGCGATGGACGTGCCCCACCGCCTCACCCGCGACGGCAGCGCCATCCTGGTGCCCGAGGGCGAGCGCATGCGTCTTCGCATGGCGCTCGCCGAGGACGGGCTGCCGGGCTCGGGGCGCGTCGGCTACGAGATCTTCGACGATCGCTCGCTCTTGGGCAGCACCCAGTTCGAAGCCAACGTCAACTTGCTGCGGGCGCTCGAGGGCGAGCTCGGCCGCACCATCGCCACCCTCGGCGTCGTCGACCGCGCCCGCGTCCACCTGGTCCAGCCCGAGCGCGAGCTCTTCCAGCGCGAGACCGCCCGGGCCTCGGCCTCGGTCGTGGTCAACCTCGGCCGCCGCGGCGGGCTCGGCGCCGAGCAGGTCGCCGCCATCCGCCAGCTCGTCGCCGGTGCGGTCCCCTGGCTCGAGGCCACCCAGGTCACCGTGGTCGACGATCGGGGCCAGCTGTTGGCCAGCACCGAGGAGAGCGTCGACGGCGCCCTGCCGGGGCGGGCGGAGACCTTTCAGCGTCAGCAGGAGGAGCGCATCGGCGGCCGCATCCGCGGTTTGCTGGAGCGCTCGCTCGGCCCCGGCAACGTCGAGGTCAGCGTCTCGGCCGAGATCGACTTCGATCAGGTGACCACGACCTCGGAGGAATACGACCCCGACAGTCAGATCGCCCGCAGCCGCCAGACCGTCGAGGAGAGTAGCGAGTTCGTCGACCCCGAGGATCCGGCGGTCACGGTCGAGAACAACCTGCCGACCGGCGACGAGACCGCGGCCGGGCCGGCCAGCAGCGAGCGCACCACGCGCACCGAGGAAACCGTCAACTTCGAGATCTCGAAGACGGTGCGCAATCACGTCCAGACCGGCGGGCGCATCCGGCGCCTCTCGATCGCGGTGCTGGTCGACGGCACCTACACCACCAACGCCGCCGGCGAGAGCATCTACGAGCCCCGCAGCGAGGCGGAGCTGGCGGAGATCGCCTCGCTGGTGCGCGGCGCCGCCGGCGTCGACGCCGAGCGCGGCGACGTCGTCGAGGTGGTCAACCGGCCCTTCGCCGCGCCCGCGCCGGCGGCGCCGCCGGCGCGCGATCCGTGGACCGTCGCCGGCGAGCTGTGGCGTACCTTCGGCGAGGCGGCGACGCTGATCCTGGCGACCTTGCTGGTGGTCGTCTTCGTCGCCCGCCCGCTGTTGAAGAAGGCGTTCCCCGCCGCGCCGGCGCCGGCGCTCGAGACCGACAGCGGGCTCACCGTCACCCACGAGGGCCAGGTGCTCGTGGAGCCCGGCAGCGCCGCCGCCGTCGCCGCCGAGGTCGAGCAGGAACAGGAGCAGATGCTCCAGCTCAACCAGATCCGCGGCCAGATCCGGGCCTCGCTGCTCGGCCGCGTCACCGGCCTCATCGACGACCACCCCGAGGAGGCCACGCGGGTCGTCCGCCACTGGCTGCACACGGACTGAACCATGGGCACCCTCACCGACTACAACAAGCTGAACGGCCAGGAGAAGGCGGCGATCATCATGCTCGCCGTCGGCGAAGACCAGGTCGGTCAGATATTCTCGCGCCTCGATCTCGACGAGATCAAAGAGATCTCGCAGATCATGTCGGGACTGGGCTCGGTCGACAGCGAGGTGGTGGAGCGCATCCTGCGCGAATACGCCGAGCAGATGAGCAGCGCCGGCAGTATCGTGGGGTCCTACGACACCACCGAGCAGTTGCTGAACCGCTTCCTCGACGACGAGCGGGTCGAGGCGATCATGGACGAGATCCGCGGCCCCGCCGGCCGCACCGTCTGGGACAAGCTCGGCAACGTCAACGAGGCGGTGCTCGCGTCGTATCTCAAGAACGAATACCCGCAGACGGTCGCCGTGGTGCTGTCGCGCATCCGCCCCGACCACGCCGCCCGCGTTCTCGCCAACCTCCCCGAGGACCTCGCCATCGAGGTGGTCATGCGCATGCTGCGCATGGAAGTGGTCCAAAAGGACATCCTGGCGGACGTCGAGAAGACGCTCAGGGCCGAATTCATGAGCAACCTCGCCCGCACCAACCGCCGCGACAATCACGAGGTGATGGCGGAGATCTTCAACTTCTTCGACCGCAACACCGAGGGCCGTTTCATGGACATGCTCGAGCAGCGGCACAAGGACGCCGCCGACAAGGTTCGCGCGCTGATGTTCACCTTCGAGGACCTGGTCAAGCTCGACGCCGCCGGGGTACGCGCCCTGCTGCGCGGCCTCGACCAGAAGCAGCTCGCCGTCGCCCTCAAGGGCGGCAGCCAAAAGGTCAAGGACCTGTTCTTCACCAACATGTCCGAGCGAGCCGGCAAGCTGTTGAAGGAGGACATGGAGAACATGGGACCGGTGCGCCTGCGCGACGTCGAGGAGGCGCAGAACGGGCTGGTCAACACCGCCAAGGAGCTGGCGGCCCAGGGCGAGATCTTCCTCGCCGATACCAAAGACGACGAGCTGGTGTTCTGAGCGATGGCGCACTTCGAGCCCGACACCAGTTTCGCCCGCCGCCGCCGAGGCGGCGAGGGGGGCGTGCGCCGCAGCCTCGCCGCGGTGCTCGCCGACGGCGCCCGCGCCGACCCGCCGGCGCCGCCGCCCGACGTCTTCACCGCGGCGGCCGCGAGCGAACCGGTCGCGGCCGGCGCCGCCGCGGCGGCCGAC
>JAAAPF010000164.1 GCA_009908425.1 Alphaproteobacteria bacterium | reverse complement strand
GCCTCCTGTGGATTTTTCCTGGAAAAGTAGGGATCCTGGTCGGAGACGATGTTCAAGACTGGAGTTGTGCTAGGCGCTCCCACCAGCGCGTATTCGACATAGTAATTGAGCTCACAGGACCAAGAATAGATAATACGGCCGACGAATTCGTCGCCGCGCCACCGCGCTGCAGCATTTCCACTCTCGCTGTAACCAGCGAGCACCATGCGTTGACGATCGACGAAGCCAATTTCGTCCAGACGCGACAGCGCGTATTGAATTTCCGACTGACGCAGATTGTGGATTTGCTCGTAAATATCTTTCGATACTGGCGAGCTGTATTTGAGACGCTCTGGAAGTTTCAGGCTGTCCGGCGCCAAGAAGGCGAAGCCCCAGGCCGTTGCCCACTTCATAACCGCGCGGTCATCGACAAGCCCGAGCGAGCCGTGGGCAAAAAGCACCGTGGGCAACGGGCCGTCGGCGCCACCGGTGATCGCTTCGTCCAGTCCGGAGAGACGACCGTGGAAAGGCTCGCTCAAGCCCGCGTAGCCCGCTGGTAACCCCACCCACGCTTCCTCGAAGGTCAGCTCGATACCCGGCCAGTCGCTCGAATCGACCGGTGTCGCCGTCGAGAGGACTTCCTGAGCACCGGCCCGGTCGGCTCCGACAAGCATGAGGGCCAGAACACCGAAAGCGGCTCCATGGACGACACGCGCGATACATTTCATATCCCTGGTCTCCCCTATTCTCTTGACCTCCGCTTCAAACAACGACCGCCCACGCCCGTGCAAGCCGACCACTTCCGTGGCGATCGAGAATCAACCCTTTATGCCCATGTCGGCGTCGCCCGCGGCTGGCCGTGGCGCACGAGCGTCAAGATCAGCCAGCCGAGCAGGACCCCGTTCAACAGGTGCCACAGGAAGTGGGTGCCGAGCGGGATCAGCGGGCAGAGCGGCATGTCGAGGGTGCGGAACGTGAGCGACACCGCGAAGATCCCGGCGGCGGCGAGCAGCGGCCGGCCGAGGCCGTCACCGCGCCGCGCCAGCCAGGCGCCGCAGACCACCAGCGCCGCGAGTGCCGGCAGATAGCCCTCGGAGCCACCGAGCGCGTCGCCGACCGCCGCGCCGACGCCGGCCTCGACGGCGGAGCTCACCGGCAAGAACACGACGGTGAGCGCGAGCGCCGCCCACCACGGCAGGCGGAAGCCCCGGCGCAGAACCAGCGCCAGATAGCTCAAGATGAAGATGGTGATCGGCAGGACGTCGGCGAACGCCGCCCACACCGTGGCGACGGTGTGGAACAGAAACGAGCCGATGCCGACCGCGGTGACGACCACCACCAGCCAAGCGATGGCGAGGTCGTCGCCGCCGCGGCGGGCGAACGCGCGCCAGCCCACGACGGCGGCGACGATGAAGGCGAGGTTGGTGACGGCGTTCACCGGCTCGGCCCATAACTCGGGGCCGAGCCGCTCGCAGTAGTTGTTCAGTTGGCGGGTCCAGTCCACCGCGTCCGCCGGCTCAGCCCTGGTCCCGCCACCAGAAGGTGTCGGGGTGGTAGATCCCGAAATGCGCGCCGGGATCCCAGTTGTAGACCGCCTCCTCGGGGACGTTGACGAGATCGGGCTTGACCGCCACCGGCTGCGGCACGCCCGAGACGATACCGAAAGTGTAGACCCCGTCGCTCCAGATCTCGAGCATCTCGTTCCAGATCTCGCGGCGCTGGTCGGTCTCGGCGGCGACCCGCCACTCCTCGAAGAGCGCGAACAGGCGCTCGGGCCCTGCCATGTCGGGCGCGGTGCCGGCGTCGCCCTTGGTCTCGTAGTACTGCCCCCATTTCGGCCACTGGTAGTGGATCTGGCTGGTGGGGGCGTAGGGTGCGGGGCTCATTTCCGCCGTCACCAGGCCGTTCTCGATGCCCTTGGCGATGGTCATCAAGGTGTCGCCGGCGAAGATGCGGTTGCGCAGGACCTCGCGCTGCGACGGCTTGGTCAACAGCTTGACGCCGATCTCGCGCCAGTGGCTGGCGACGAGCTCGAGAGCGTCGGCGTGTTCGGTGTCCTCGCCCGCGGTCTCGACGATGATCTCCATCGGTCGGCCGTCGGGCAGAAGGCGAATGCCCTCGCCGTTGCGCTCGGCGAGTCCCGCCTCGTCCAAGAGCGCGTCGGCGCGTTCGACGTCGTGGTCGGTGTAGGCGAGGCCGATGTCGTCGGTCCACAGCGGGCTCTCGGGCAGGAGGGTGTTGTTGGCCGGCTCCGCGACCCCGAAATAGAGGAACTCGGAGATCGCGGCGCGGTCGATGCCCAGCGACAGCGCCCGGCGCACCCGCCGATCGCGGAAGACCTCGCGCCAGACCTCGTCCTTGGCGTTGAGGTTGGGATAGAGCGCGAGATGCGCCGCCGACGCCGTCTTCCACAACAGCGTGCGCAGGCCCGAGCGCTCCTGCGCCCGCTTGAGGAAGGTGACGTCGGAGAAGTTCAGCCCGCGCGCCTGCAGATCGACCTCGCCGCCGCCGGTCTTCACCGGGATCAGCGACGACTCGACGATCTGAAAGGTCACGCGATCGACATAGGGCAGCTGGGTGCCCTCGGGGTCGACCCGGTGGAAGTGGGGGTTGCGCTCGGTGACCACCCGCTGCGCCGGCGGCGGCGTCACCAGCCGCCAGGGCTGCAGCGTGGGCAGGTCCGGGTCGGTGGCGTCGTACTCGTCGCTGTGGCGGCCGAACAGCTGCGCCCAGTCGCGCGCGCCTTCGGCCTCCACCTTGGCCGCCAGCGCGTCGGGGTCGGCGTAGTCCTGGTGCAGCGGTTTCAGGTAGTGCGCCGGCAGCGCCACCTCCAGCGGCGCCGCGCCGGCCAGCGCCGGCAGGAAGAACGGGTTCGGCTTCGACCACGTGTAGCGGACGGTGCGCTCGTCGAGGATCTCGAACTCGGGCAGCTCGCCGTCGACCACCATCTGGATGGGCGGGCCGGTGGGTCTGAGCGCCTCGTGCTGCGCGACGTCCTCCCAGAAGAAGCGGAAGTCCTCGGCGGTGAAGGGTTCGCCGTCGGACCACTTGTGGCCCTCGCGCAGATGGAAGGTGAAGCGGCGACCCTCCTCCACCTCGACGTCCTTCAGGATGTCGGGAACGAGTTCCAGATCGCGGTCGTAGCCGACCAAGCGGGCATAACCGTAGACGACGAAGAGCTTGGCGTCCTTGGCGCGGCGGATGAGGGTGCGGATTTCGCCGCCGCGCTCGCCGATCTCGGGGATGTCGTCGAGCACCCGGGGCTCGGCCGGAGGCTCGGCGGAGGCGGACGAGGTCAGCGCCAGGCCGGCGAGGCCCAGGCCGAGGCCGAAGAGCTTAAGAGGCCGCAAGGAGATCCTCCCCAGACGTCGTTCCGTGTCGGACGTGGTGTCCGTTGCCGAGATCGATCATCCGACCGTCGTCGTCGGTCGGCAAGGCGAACGGTCGCGGCCATTGTGCCGGCACCGAGGTGACACCCTCGCGAAAGCGCGCGAGGTTCAATTTGTGGTCGGGGTCGGGCTCGGGGACCGCGTCCAGGAGCGCTCGGGTGTAGGGATGCTGGGGGCCGCGGAACAGCCGTTCGGTGGGCGCGAGCTCGACGACCCGGCCCTGGCACATCACCGCGATCCGATCGGCGATGTAGCGCACGACCGCGAGGTTGTGGGCGATGAACAGATAGGTCAGCCCGAGCGGCCCCTGCAGGTCCTTCAACAGGTTCAGGATCTGCGCCTGGACCGAGACGTCGAGGGCGGAGACCGGCTCGTCGCAGATCAACAATTCGGGGTGTAGCGCG
>JAAAPF010000353.1 GCA_009908425.1 Alphaproteobacteria bacterium | reverse complement strand
TCGACGCGTCGAAACTGATCCGGGGCGCCAGACCGTCGAGGACGATGTCCGTCTTCGGCGGCTCGGACGGCGGCGCGAGCAGGGCGGCGTTGGCGGCGGGGGCGACTGCGGCGAGCGCGAGCACGGCGAGCGCGGACACGGCGACAAGGGCGCGGGACGAGCGCGACATGGACCACAACCTCAACAACGATTTTCGTCAAAAATGATTTAACACCCGTATCAAATTCGGTTTCGCTGAATGAAGCCGCGCCGTACGGGGATGCGAAAGCCGGGCGCCGCAGCCCGGCTCGCGGCTCAAGGCGTGGCGTCGACGATGGCGTCGATGCCGGCGCGATAAGTGTCGAAGGCGAGCCGGACGCCGAGCTCGTGCTTGATGCGCGCGTTCGAGACGCGGCGGTTGTCGGCGTAGAAGCTGCGCGCCATCGGCGAGAGGTCGGCCGTCTCGAAGGGCAGATCGGGCGGCACGGGCAGGCCCAGGCGCTCGGCGGCGTAGGCGACGACGTCCTGCGGCGGCGCCGGCTCGTCGTCGCAGACATTGTAGATCGCCCCGGGGTTCGGGCGCGCGATCGAGGCCTCCAGCACGCTGGCGATGTCGTCGACGTGGATTCGCGAGAAGACCTGGCCGGGCTTGACGATGCGCCGGGCGGTGCCGGCGCGGAGCTGATCCACCGCGCTGCGGCCGGGGCCGTAGATGCCGGCGAGGCGGAAGACGTGCACCGGCAGGCCGCTCGCGAGCCAGGCGCGCTCGGCGTCGACGCGGCGGCGACCGCGCGCGCTCGTGGGCGCGACCTCGGCGGTCTCGTCGACCCAGCCGCCGGCGCGGTCGCCGTAGACCGCGGTGGTGCCGAGATAGCCGGCCCAGGCCAGATCGGGCAGCGCGCCAAGGCGCTCCGCTTCGACGTCGAGGACCGGATCGCCGGCGTCGTCGGGCGCGATCGAGGTGAGCACGTGGGTGACGCCGGCGAGCGCCTCGTCCGGCAGCGGGGTCGCCCGGTCGAAGGGGTAGAGCGCGACCCCGTCGAGCGCCCGCTTGGCGGGATCGCGCGAGGTGCCGCGCACCGTCCAGCCGCGCGCCAACAGGCGGCGGGCGAGGGTCGACGCGGAATAGCCGAAGCCGAAGCACAACAGCGTGGACACGAGAGAATCCCTTGTTCAGATCGACCCACCGGCGTCAGGCCGTGTCGGCGGCGAGGCGCCACTCGCGGCGGACGCTCGCGTCGCGCTCGCCCGGCAGGCGCGCCCGGGCGAGCGCCGCCAGCTCGTCGCCAGGGACGAGCTCGCCCAGCGCCCAGATCGCCGCCCCCCGGACGACCGGCTCGGGCGCGTCCAGGTGCGGCCGCACCACGTCCGCCAACGCCGGCGCGCCGCTGTTGCCGACGGCGATCAGGACGTTGCGCAACAGGCGGGCGCGGCCGATGCGCTTGATCGGCGACTTGCGAAAGAGCGCGCGGAACCCGGCCTCTTCCAGCGCCGCGAGCTCGGCGAGCGCCGGCGCGCGCAGCTCTTCGCGGGCGACCAGCCGGACCTCGTGCGCGGTGCGCGCGAACTTGTTCCATGGACAGACCGCGAGGCAGTCGTCGCAGCCGAAAACGCGGTTGCCCATCGCCCGCCGCAGGCCGGGCGGGATCGGCCCGGCGTGCTCGATCGTGAGATAGGAGATGCAGCGCCGCGCGTCGAGCTCGTAGGGGGCCGGAAAGGCGTCGGTCGGGCAGATGTCGAGACAGCGCCGGCACGAGCCGCACCAGTCGCGCTCGGGCGGGTCCGGCTCGAGCGCGAGGTCGGTGAGTATACAGCCCAAAAAGAGCCAGCTGCCGAAGCGTCGGCTCACCAGGTTGGTGTGCTTGCCCTGCCAGCCGAGCCCGGCGCGCTCGGCGAGCGGTTTCTCCATCAGGGGCGCGGTGTCGACGAAGACCTTGACGTCGCCGCCGGCGCGGGCGGCGAGCCACTGCGCCAGCTGCTTGAGATGGCCCTTGATCACGTCGTGATAGTCGTCGCCACGGGCGTAAACCGAGATCGCGGCGCAGTCGCGCCGCTCCAAGATCGCGAGCGGGTCGTCGTCGGGGCCGTAGTTCACGCCGAGGAGCACGGCGGTGCGCGCCTCGGGCCACATCGCCGTCGGTGTGCGGCGGCGCGCGAAGGTGTCGGCGAGCCACCGCATGGTGCCGTGACGCCCCTGGGCGAGCGCGCGGGCGAGGCCCTCCTGGCGGGCGCCGGGCACCTCGGCCAGCGCGATGCGGAGCGCGTCGAAACCGAGGTCGGAAGCGCGCGCCTCGAGCCCGCGGCGGAGCTCAGAAGTCGATGTCGGCGTAGTGGTCGGCCGGGGCCTGCTGCGGGATCTTGTCGCCGAGAAGGCCGCGGAAGCTGGGCCGGGACTTGATCCGGGCATACCACTCCTTGGCGTCGGCGTTGGTCTCCCACGGCACGTCGCCGAGATAGTCGAGGACCGAGAGATGCGCCGCGGCGGTGAGGTCCGCAAGGCTCAGATGGTCGCCCGCGAGCCAGTTCCGCTCGGACGCCAGCCAGCCGACATAGTCGAGATGGGCGCGGATGTTCTCCTGGCCGGCGCGCAGCGCCGCGGTGTTGACGGTGCCCGAGCGCTTCAGGCGGTAGATCAGCTTCTGCCGCCACAGCAGATCGGTCACCTCGCGGGCGAACTTGGTGTCGAAGTGCAGCGCCAGGCGGCGGATCTCGGCGCGCTCCCAGATGTCCTTGCCGCCCAGCTTGACCTCGGTGAAGCGCTCCTCGAGGAACTCGGCGACGGCGAGGCTCTCGCCGAGGGCGTGACCCTCGACCTCCAGCACCGGGACCTCGCCCCAGGCCGACAACGCCATCAGGTCGTCGTCGCGCCGCCACGGCTCGTGCGGCACCAGCGTCACGTCGAGCCGCTTCTCCGCGAAGACCAGCCGCAGCTTACGCGAGTAGGGGCAGATCGGAAAATGGTGCAGGCGCAGCGCGGTCATCGCCGCCCCGAAGCCGCCTTTCGGGCCCGGGGTGTCAGCCCTGGCGCGCCTTGAAGCGCGGGTTGGTCTTGTTGATGACGTAGACCCGCCCCTTGCGGCGGATGACGCGGCAGTCCTTGTGGCGCGCCTTGGCGCTCTTCAGGGAGTTGCGGACCTTCATCGCCTCAGCCCTTCTTCCGCCGGAAGTTGGCGAACTTCTTGTTGAACTTGTCGACCTGACCGCGTTGGCTGACCTGCATGGAGCCGCCGGTCCACGCCGGGTGCGAGCGGGAATCGATGTCGAGGGTCAGCGACGCCCCCGGCTCGCCGTAGGTCGAACGGGTCTGAAAGGTCGAACCGTCGGTCATCACCACGGTGATGTCGTGGTAGTTCGGATGAATGTCCTTCTTCACGGCTCCCTCCTGGCGCGGAGCGCGGTGTATAGCCTCATCCCCCTTGCTCCACAAGGGCGGCTCTGGCATCGCGCTGCGTCCATCGGTCGAGACTTCACTGATCTGGCGAGAGCATGGAACAAGCCCAGGCCCAGCTCAAGGGCGCCGTCGGCGAGCGCGCACGCTCCCGCAACCTCCGCCATCTGCGCCGGCTGGCGGTCTACCTCGCGCCCTACAAGGCCTGGCTCGCGGCCGCGCTCACCGGCCTGGTGCTCGCCGCGGCGAGCGTGCTCTCGATCGGGGTGGGGCTGCGCTACCTCATCGACGGCGGCTTCGCGACCGGTGATCCCGCCGCGCTCGACCACGCGCTTTACGCCATGGTGATCATCATCGTGGTGATGGCGGCGGCGACCTTCGCGCGCTCCTATTTCGTCACGCTGTTGGGCGAGCGCGTCGTCACCGACCTGCGCCGCGACGTCTACGACCACGTGGTCAAGCTCTCGCCCGGCTTCTTCGAGGTGACCCGCACCGGCGAGGTGATCTCGCGGCTCACCACCGACACCAGCGTGATCCAGACCGTGATCAGCGCGAGCGTGACCCAGGCGCTCAGGAACCTGATCATGCTCGCCGGCGGGCTCGTCCTTTTGGTGGCGACCCAGCCGCGGCTCACCGCCTACATCCTGTTGGTGGTGCCGCTCGTCGTGGTGCCGCTGGTGGTCATCGGCCGGCGGGTGCGGCAACGCTCGCGGAGCGCGCAGGACCGCATCGCCGACGTCTCCGGCCACGCCGAGGAGAGCCTGAACGCGGTGCGCACCGTCCAGGGCTGCGCGCAGGAGCACCGCGAGAGCCGCCGCTTCGGCGTCGCCGCCGAGGACGCCTTTCACGCCGCCGCCGGCTACATCCGGGCCCGCGCCTTTCTGGGCGCCTGCATCATCACGCTGGTCTTCGGCGCCATCGTCGTCGTTCTCTATCTGGGCGGCCACGACGTCCTCGCCGGGCGGCTCACCGCCGGCGAGCTCTCCGCCTTCGTCTTTTACGCCACCATCGTCGCCAGTGCCGCCGGCGGGCTCTCGGAGATTTTCGGCGACCTGCAGCGCGCCGCCGGCGCCACCGAGCGGCTGTTCGACCTCTTGGACACCCCCGCCGACATCGCGCCGCCACGCGAGCCCGAGCCGGTGCCGGCGATCCCGCAGGGGCGGGTGGCGCTCGAGCGGGTGCGCTTCGCCTACCCCTCGCAGCCGAACATCGCCGTGCTCGACGGCTTCGATCTGGAGGTGGCGGCGGGCGAGACGGTGGCGCTCGTGGGGCCCTCGGGTGCCGGCAAGAGCACGGTCTTTCAGCTGCTGATGCGCTTCTACGACGCCCAGGAGGGCCGCGTGCGGCTCGACGGCGTCGACGTCCGCGCCTTCGATCCCGCGGTCTACCGCGGCCTGATCGGCTTCGTGCCGCAGGAGCCGGTGATCTTCTCGCAGAACGCGTTGGAGAACATCCGCTACGCCCGGCCCGACGCCGCCGACGCCGAGGTCGAGGCCGCCGCCGACGCCGCCCACGCCACCGAGTTCATCACCCGGCTGCCGCAGGGCTTCGCGACCTTTCTGGGTGAGAAGGGGGTGCGCCTCTCGGGCGGCCAGCGCCAACGCATCGCCATCGCCCGCGCGCTCCTGCGCGACCCGCGCGTGCTGCTCCTGGACGAGGCCACGAGCTCGCTCGACGCCGAGAGCGAGCGGCTGGTGCAGCAGGCGATCGACCGGCTGACGCGCGGGCGCACCTGCCTCGTCATCGCCCATCGCTTGGCGACCGTCCTCAAGGCCGACCGCATCTGCGTGCTCGACGAGGGCCGCCTCGTCGCCAGCGGCACCCACGACCAGCTCATCGCCCGCGGCGGTCTCTACGCCCGGCTGGCGGCGCTGCAGTTCGAAGCCGACGCGGCGTGACCGCGAGGCCGCAGCGCCGCGGTGAACGCCGGGGATGCTGCAGTGCGACCCGGTTTCGGTTGCCCTCGACCCGAATTTGACGCTAAGCGAACCGCCACGCGAGGTGGCTGGCGCGGCGGGGACAGGTGACGGCGTCATGACGACAGCAAGCGAAGCCCGCAGCATCGTCGACGAGCTCATCGAGGAACGGGCGCCGGGGCTCTTCGGCAACATCCTGGGCCGCACCTTGATGCGCGGCCTGCTCTATCCGCTGCTGCACTACCGCGACGCGCTGGAGCTCGCCGAGATCGTCCACGACATGAGCGCGCGGGAGATCTTCGAGTTCGTCAGCCGCACCCTCGCCCTCGACGTCCGCGCCGAAGGCGTGCCCAACGTGCCCGCCGACGGCCCGGTGCTGATCGCTCCCAACCACCCGACCGGCATCACCGACGGCTTCGTCGTCTGGGAGGCCATCAAGGCCATCCGCCCCGACCTCTGCTTCTTCGCCAACCGGGACGCGCTGCGCGTGGCGCCGAAGCTGGAGGAGATGATCATCCCGGTGGAGTGGAGCGCCGACAAGCGCAGCCACGCCAGCGCCCGCGACACGCTGGTCGCCGCCGCTCGCGCCCTCAAACAGGGGCGTTGCGTGGTGCTCTTCCCCGCCGGCCGGCTGGCCTATCTCAGTCTGCAGGGCGTCCGCGAGCGGCCGTGGCAATCGACGATCGTCAATCTCGCCCGCCGCTTCGACGCCCCGATCGTGCCGATGTCGATCAGCGGCCGCAACTCGGCGCTGTTCTACACCTTCTCGCAACTCTCCAACGAGCTGCGCGACGTCACGCTGTTCCGCGAGTTCTTGAACAAGCGACACTACCAGTACCGGGTGCACATCGGGTCGCCGTTGAAGGCCGATGCGATGGAGGGCGATCCCAACGAGTTCGTCAGCGACCTGCAGTACCTCGTCGAACACGCGCTGCCGCGGCACGGGCCCGTCGCCCGCTTGAAACCGCGCCCGCGGGCCCGACCGGCCACCCTGTGGGGGGGGTGATCCGGCGGGCGTTGCGGGCGCTGACGTTTCGCCGGTGAGATCGTCGCCGCGCCCGAGCCCGCAGGGCCGCCGTCGGTATCGCATGCCAGCCATCGCGGCGGCGGCCTACCGGCAGGGCGCCGTCATGCGCATGCATCCGATGTCCCACGTCGAGGCGGGCCGCGCCACGGCCGGACCGCGACCCGCCAGCGGAAAGCGGAGTCTCCGATGACCGATTACCTGGAACAAGAGAAGGCGCTCCACGCCGAGACCAAGGCCCTGAGCAAGGCTACCCCCGAGGTCAGCCAGGCCTTCGGCGGGCTGGTGCGCAGCGTCAACGACGCGGGCGCGCTCGACCACAAGACCAAGGAGCTGATCGCGCTCGGCATCGCCTGCTGCATCCAGTGCGAGGGCTGTTTGTTGTTCCACACCCGCGCCCTCTTGAAGCTCGGCTGCACCCGCGAGGAGTTCGTCACCGCGATCAGCGTGGGCGTCGAGATGGGCGGCGGGCCGGCGCGGGTCTACGGCAGCCACGCCCTCGCGATCTACGATCAGATGGCCGGCGGCTGAGCCGCGACCCCGGGTGCGCCGGTCGGGCGAAGCCCGCCGGCGCGATCTTTCGTGGGCGCGGGGGCGTGCCCACGTGCGAATGACCCGTGGTGGCATGATGAGTTGTCGATGAGCGTTTCCGTGTCCGTCCGTCGCGGCCTCGTGGCCGCCACCGTCCTCGCCCTCGCCGCCTGCGCGCAGGGCCAACCCGGCCAGCCCGGCCAACCCGGTCGCGGCACCGGGGTGGGAGCCGCCACCGGCGCGGTCGTCGGCGGCGTGCTCGGCAACGTCTTGAGCGCGGACGGCCGCCGCGCCGAGAACACCGCGATCGGCGCGGCGGTCGGTGCCGCGCTCGGCGGTGGGGCCGGCTACGCCATGGACCGCCAGCGCCGGGACTTCGAGCGCGAGCTCGCCGCCGAACGCTCGCGCAACGACGTCCAAATCGAGCAGCTGCGCCGGGACGTGCTGCTCTTGACGCTCGACCAGGAGGTCCAGTTCGCGGTCGACAGCGCCGCGATCCAGCCCGGCTTTCGCGACACCCTCGCCAAGGTCGCCGACGTCCTCAGGCGTCACCCCGGCACCGACGTCACCGTCATCGGCCACACCGACAGCACCGGCGCGGAGAGCTACAACCAGGCGCTGTCCGAGCGCCGGGCCGGCGCCGTCCGCGACGAACTGGTGGCGATGGGGGTGAGCGGCGAGCGGCTGACCACCATGGGCCGCGGCGAGACCGAGCCGCGGGCGTCGAACGACACCGCCACGGGGCGGGCCGCCAACCGCCGCGTCGAGCTGGTGCTGACCGAGCCCGCGTGAACGCGGCCGCGCCTCGGCCCCGGCGGCGGCGGCGTCTCCTCGGCACCGCCGGGTCGGCGTCGTGAGCGACCCGGCGGAGGCGACGGGCACCGCCGCCCGCGCCGCCGACAACGCCAAGGGCGCGCTGTTCATGATGGCGAGCATGGGCGGCTTCGTACTCAACGACACGCTGATGAAGAGCCTCGCCGGCGAGGTGCCGCTGTTCCAGGCGATCTTCGTGCGCGGCCTCGTCGCCACCGCCCTGCTCGCCGCGCTCGCCGTCGCGCAGGGGGCGCTGACCTACCGGGTCGCGGGCGCCGACCGCGCTCGGCTCGGCCTCAGGCTCGGCGCCGAGGTCGGGGCCACCAGCTGCTTTCTGAACGCGCTCTTCCACATGCCGATCGCCAACGCCACGGCGATCCTGTTGGTGATGCCGCTGGCGGTGACCCTAGCCGGCGCGGTGGTTCTGGGGGAGCGCGTCGGCTGGCGGCGCTACAGCGCCATCGTCGTCGGCTTCGTCGGGGTGCTGATCATCGTCCGCCCCGGCGGCGAGGGGTTCAACGCGTACTCGCTGTCGGCGCTCGCCGCCGTCGGCTTCCTGGTGGTGCGCGACCTCGTCACCCGCCGCTTCGCCGCCGGCGTGCCGTCGGTGTTCGTGGCCCTCGCCACGGCGGTGGCGATCACCGTCCTCGGCGCGCTGGTCTCGCTCGCCGGCGCCTGGACGCCGCTCGCCGCCTCCGACGTCGCGGTCCTGGCGGCGGCCGCCTGCTGCCTGATCGTCGGCTATCTGTTCGGGATCATGACGATGCGGGTGGGCGAGATCGGTTTCGTCTCGCCCTTTCGCTACACCGTGTTGATCTGGGCGCTGATCCTGGGCGCGGTCGTCTTCGGCGAGATTCCGGACGCGCTCACCCTGCTGGGCGGCGCGCTCGTGGTCGCTACCGGCCTCTACACCTTCCAGCGCGAGCGCAGGGCCCGCCGCTGAGGCGGTGTCTCGCGGCCGTCGCGGCGGCGCGATAGAACGCTCGCGACCGCCGCACCGGGATCGCACGCATGGCCTGGCTCGCCCTCGTCCTGCTCACCGCCCTGTTCCTCGGGCTGCATGTCCTGCCCTTCGCGCCCGCCGTCCGCCGCCGCGTGGTCGCCGCCGTCGGTGGCGAGCGGCCGTACATGGGGCTCTACGCCGTCGCCGCCCTGGTCGGCCTCGTCGGCGCCTTCGTCGCCGCGGCGGCGGTGCCGGTGGTGGTGCTGTGGACGCCCGGCGAGGTGCTGCGCTGGCTGACGCTGGTGGCGACGCTGCCCGCCTTCGTGCTCGTCGCCTCGGCCTATGTCGGCGGCGGCAGCCGCCTCGCGCGCCACCCGATGCTGGCGGGCATCGGGCTCTGGGCCGTGGTCCACGCCCTCGCCGACGGCACGCTCGGCCACGTCCTCCTGTTCGGCGCGCTGGCCGCCTACGCGCCGGTGGCGATGCTGGCGAGCGACCGCCGCGACGCCGCCCGCGATCCCGCGGGCTTCGCCGAGCGGGCGCGGGCGACCGCACTCGTCCCCTTCGCCACGCTGGTCCGCGCGGGCGCCGGGCCGGGCTGGCGCGGACCGCTCGCGGGCGCGCTCACGTGGCTCGTCTTCCTCGTCCTCCACCCTTGGCTGTTCGGGGTGTCGCCCTGGCCGGCCGCGCTCGGCTGAGGGGCACCGGCGCGCCCGCCGTCAGCCGACCGCCGGCAGCGGCGTCTTGAAGGCCTCGACCAGATGCGCCTGCAGGCGGTCGAGCCGGTCGCGGCCCTGGCGGCCGGGCCGCCGTCTGAGGACGACGGCGAACGCCGGCAGCACCGGAAAGCCGTCGTCGGGACCGAGCAGACGATGGTCCTCCCCGGCGTTCGAGGCCGCGACCACGCCGACGGCGAGACCTTCGCGCACGGCGGCGATGATGCCGGCGCTGGCGACGCTGGTGTAGGCGAAGCGGTAGCGCCGGCCGATGCCGTCGAGCGCCTCCAGCGCGGCGCGGCGGTGCGGGCACGGCTCGGCGTGGAGCGCCAGCGGCAGCGGATCCTCCTCGTGGACCTGGTGCCGGGCCGAGGTGATCCAGACCGCGAGCTCGCGCTGCAGCAGGATGGCGCCGCCGCGCGGGCGGCGGTCGGCGGGCTCGGTGACCAGCGCCAGGTCGAGCTCGCCGGCCTCGACCCGGCGGGTGAGCTCGGCGCTGGGCCCGGCGACGATCTCGACCTCGATCTTGGGATGGGACTCGCGAAAGCGCGGCAGCAGCCGCAGCATGAAGTGGGTGGCGTAGTCGTCCGGCGCGCCGATCACGACCCGCCCCTCGGCGTCGGGCTCGGCGAAGGCGGCCAGCGCCTCGCGCTCGGCGGCGAGGATGCGCCGGGCGTGCGGCAACAGCCGCTCGCCGTCCTTGGTGAGCTTCACGCCGCGGCCGGACTTCTCGAACAATGGTCGACCCACGGCCTCCTCCAGCTTGCGCATCTGCAGGCTGACGGCCGACTGCGTCTTGTGAATCGCTTCCGCGGCGGCCGTGAATCCGCCGGTGTCCACGATCGCGGTGAAGGTTCGCAGCAGGTCCGGGTCGAGCATCGCTATTCCATTTAGGATTCCGATGGGAATCACAAGAAGCATTCGTTGGAAAGATCGTTACCGCGCGCGCATATCAACGATGACGCGAGGGGCGACCCGACCGCCCCGAGCTTTCGACGCCGCGGAAGGGACCTGCCATGCTCCACCTCAGCTACACCAACGAAGACCTCCGGCTCCGTCGCCTGGCCTACGAAAAGGCCCGGACGCCGACCGCCGCCGCCGCCGAGGCCGCGACCAAGGCGCGCCGCATGGACTGGCACGGCTTTCTGCAGGGCCTCGGCCGCCAGCTCCGCCGTCGTGAGCCGACCCTGGCGCCGCGTCCGGTGAGCCGTACGCCCAAGGGTTGAAGGGGCAACGACGCGCTCGGGGGCACCGCTTGAGCGGCCGCCGATCCGGGTCTCCGGCCCGAGCGCGTCTTCCCGCCGGCGTCGCATCCGCGCCGTCATCCACAGGGTGCTCATTCCTACCTCCCTCACCACCGACGTTCCCGGCACACGCGCACGCGTCCTGCGCGGCGCGGCCTCGTCGTTCGAGCGCGTCGCCGAACGCGGCCGCCAGGATACCCGTCGGCATCGCACCGATCCCGCTCCCGACGAGCGCCGCGAACCCGGCGAAGACGTGCCGAGACCCGTCACCGGCGTGACGTCGCCGACGGTCGCGGGCGCCCTCACCGACCACCACATCACCCGCCCGATGCCGCCGAGCGCGCGGTGCGCGACCTGCCCCTCGGCGGCGAGGCGCCCCGCCGCCAGCGAGCGTGCGGCCGCGTACCCATCGCGAGCCGCCGCAAGGGCCTCGAAGCGGCGCCCCATTTTCCGATAAACCTCTGTCCAGAAACGCGAAAAGGGGCTTCCAGGTTCGTTTCGCAGGCGGGGGTTCCGGCCCCGCTCCGCCCCGGAACGTCGAAGGCGCGCCGTCGTCGCCAACGGGCGAGGCGCGCGCGATCCACGCTGAGAAAGAACCGGCGTAGGATAGTGGTCCTCGACCGCCCGGTCCAGCACGGCGCCCCTCGGCGCGCGCCTCGCCGGGTTTGGCCTCGCGCGGCGGGGGCGCTACATAGCGGCGCATGACCGAGCAGCGCCGCCTCCTTCTCGTCGACGGGTCCGGCTACATCTTCCGGGCCTTCTTCGCCCTGCCGCCGATGACCCGGCCCGACGGCACGCCCATCAACGCCGTCTACGGCTTCTGCAACATGCTGTGGCGGCTGCTGCAGGACCGCCCGGACGACGACATCCTCGTCGTCTTTGACCACTCGGGGGAAAGCTTCCGAAACAACATCTACGAGCAGTACAAGGCGCAGCGCGACGAGGCGCCCGAAGAGCTGGTGCCGCAGATGGCGATCGTGCGCGAGGCCGTCGACGCCTTCGGCCTGCCGCGGATCGAGACCGAGGGCTACGAGGCCGACGACCTGATCGCCGCCTACGCCCGGATCGCCCGCGAGCGCGGGCGCGAGGTGCTGGTGGTGTCCTCCGACAAGGATCTCATGCAGCTGATCGCGGCGGGCGTGGCGATGTGGGATCCGATGAAGAACCGCGAGATCGACGCCGAGGCGGTGCGCGAGCGCTACGGGGTCGGCCCCGAGCGGGTGCGCGATCTTCTGGCACTCGCCGGCGACAGCTCCGACAACGTCCCGGGGGTGCCGGGCATCGGGCCCAAGACCGCGGCGCAGCTCCTCGACCAGTTCGGCTCGCTGGAGGAGCTGCTGGCCAGCGCCGAGACCATCAAGCAGCCCAAGCGGCGCCAGAACCTGATCGAGCACGCCGAGCAGGCGCGGCTCTCCTGGCGGCTGGTCGGGCTCGACGACCACGCCCCGGTGCCCGAGGACCTCGACCGGCTCGCCCGCACCGCCTTCGACGTCGCCAAGGCCAAGGCGTTCTTGAAGGCCAACGACTTCAAGACGCTGGAGGGCCGCATCGACCAGGAGCTGGGCGCGACCCCCGACGCCGCGGATCCCGGCGGCGGCGAGCTGGAGGTCGTGGTCCTGCGCGACGCCGACGCGCTCACCGCCTTTCTCGACGAGGCCGACCGCGCCGGCGTGCTCGCCGTCGACGTCGAGACCACCGACCTCAACGTCGCCGCCGCCGAGCTCGTCGGGATCTCGCTCGCCTTCGAGCCGGGCACGGGCGCCTACCTCCCGCTCGGCCACAAGGACGAGTTCGGCGCGCCGGTGGCGGGCCAGCTCGACCTGGAGCGGGCGCTGGTCGCCCTGCGCGGGCCGCTCGCGGACGCCGCGATCCTCAAGGTCCTGCACAACGGCAAGTACGATCTGGGCGTGCTGGCCCGCTACGGCGTCGAGGTGACGCCGGTCGACGACACCATGCTCCTGTCCTACGTGCTCGACGGCGCCGCCCACGGTCACGGCATGGACGAGCTGGCGCGCCGCCATCTGGAGCGGCCGACGACGGCCTACGAGGAGGTCTGCGGCAAGGGCAAGGAGCAGATCACCTTCGACCGCGCCCCGCTCGCCAAGGCCGCGCCCTACGCCGCCGAGGACGCGGCGGTGACGCTCGCGCTCTGGCGCAAGCTCAAGCCGCGGCTCGTCCACGAGCACCTGGTCACCGTCTACGAGACCCTGGAGCGGCCGCTGGTGGCGATCATCGCGGCGATGGAGCGCCGCGGCGTGCTGGTCGACGCCGACATCCTGCGCCGGCTCACCGCCGAGTTCACCCAGCGCATGGCGCAGCTGGAGGACGCCGCCACCGAGCTCGCCGGGCGACCCTTCAATTTGGGCTCCCCCAAGCAGCTGGGCGAGATCCTGTTCGACGAGCTCGGCCTCGACGGCGGCAAGAAGACCAAGGGCGGCGGTCGCGCCACCGACGCCGACGTCCTGGAGAAGCTGGCCAACCAGGGCCATCCCCTGCCCCGGGTCGTCCTCGACTGGCGCCAGCTGCAGAAGCTGACCCGGACCTACACCGAGGCGCTGGTCGACGACGTCCAGCCGTCCACCGGCCGCATCCACACCTCGTTCATGATGGCGGCGACCTCGACCGGCCGGCTGAGCTCGACCGATCCCAACCTCCAGAACATCCCGATCCGCACCGACGAGGGCCGCCAGATCCGCACGGCGTTCGTCGCCGAGGACGGCTACGCCCTGGTCTCGGCCGACTACTCGCAGGTCGAGCTGCGCCTGCTCGCCCACATCGCCGACATCGAAGCGTTGAAGCGGGCGTTCGCCGACGACGTCGACATCCACCGCGTGACCGCGGCCGAGATGTTCGACGTGCCCGTCGCCGAGGTGTCGGGCGAGCTCCGACGCCGCGCCAAGACCATCAACTACGGCATCATCTACGGCATCGGCGCCTGGGGGCTGGCGACCCGGCTCGGCATCGAGCAGAGCGACGCCCGCGCCTTCATCGAGCGCTATTTCGAGCGCTATCCCGGCATCAAGCAGTACATGGATCGGACCAAGGAGGAGGCGCGCGCGAGCGGCGCGGTCCACACCCTCTTCGGGCGACGCTGCGTCATCCCGGAGATCAACACCAAGGTGGTGGCGCGGCGCGCTTACGCCGAGCGCCAGGCGATCAACGCGCCGATCCAGGGCTCCGCCGCCGACGTCATGAAGCGGGCGATGGTGCGGGTCGACCGCCGCCTCGGGCGCGAGGGCGCCGGTGCGCGCATGCTCCTGCAGGTCCACGACGAGCTGGTCTTCGAGGTACCGGCGAGCGAGCTCGCGGCGACCGAGGATCTGCTCCACGCCGAGATGACCGCCGCCGCCGAGCTCTCGGTACCGCTGGTCGTCGAGGTCGCCCACGGCGACAACTGGGACGCCGCGCACTGACGCCCGCGCGCGGTCGCCGCAACGCCGCCTCTGGCCAGCCCGTGCGGGCCGTGCTTGAGTGCGGCGCGCGGAGGGGGCGAGCGACCACGGAGGCTTGAGCGTGGCGGATCAGGACCCGACGCGGAATCCCGATTTCCTGCACTACACCGTCGAGCGGGACCTGGCGTACCCGTGCGAGCCGCTGTTCGCGATCGCCGAAGATGTCGAGCGCTATCCCGAGTTCCTGCCGGGCTGGAAGGCCGTCCGCACCAAGCCCGACCCCGAGGCCGACTATGCCACCGACCAGATGCTGGCCTTCGGGCCGGTGCGCGAGCGCTTCACCTCCAAGACCTATCTCGACCGCCCGCACCGTATCCGGGTCGTGTCGCAGAGCCGCACCTTTAGGCATTTCGAGGTGAACTGGCGGTTCGGGGCGCTCGATGATGCCAAGTGTCGCGTTCACCTGGACGCCCATCTGGGTTTCAAATCCCGGTATATGAAAGGCATCGTCGGCAAGATGCTCGGTAAGCGCCTCGACGAGATCCTCTCGGCGTTCGAGGGCCGAGCCGTGGCGCTGCTGGGTCGACCGGGCGTGGACCGCGGCGACGAGTAGCCTCTAGAACAGGCGCGCCGGGCGGACCGCCGGAACGGACGCGGCCGCGGGCGCTCGCGGGGGTGACGAAAAAGGGTGTCGTGATGGAGCGAGTTTCCGTGGCCGACCTCGTCGGCGAAGTGTCGGCCGAACCGGTGCGTGCGCCGTCGACGCCCGCCGCCGAGGTGCGGCCACCGCGCATTCCGGCCTATCTGCGCGAGGTCTACGCCTGGGCGTACCTGAACCCGCGCTCGGTCCGCCTGCTGGACCAGCGCGTCGTGGCGGCGGCGATCCTGTGGGGCAACTACCGCCGGCTGTCCGACGCCGCGATCGGCGAGTTCGCGCCGGGCATGCGGGTGCTGCAGCCGGCCTGCGCCTACGGCGACGTGTCACCGCGGCTGGCCCGCGCTCTCGGCCCCGCGGGCGCCCTCGAGATGGCCGACGTCGCGCCGGTACAGCTGAGGAACGTCCGGCCCAAGCTCGCCGCCTTTCCGACCGCCCGGCTCGCGCACCGCGACGCCGCCGACACCCCGCGCGCCCGTTTCGACGCGGTCAACTGCTTTTTCTTGATCCACGAGATCCCCGACGCCCACCGCAAGCGCGTCGTCGACGCGCTCCTCGACGCGGTGGTGCCGGGCGGCAAGGTCGTCTTCGTCGACTATCACCGCCCGCGCGGCTGGCACCCCCTCAAGCCGGTCATGAGCGTCGTCTTCGACCGGCTGGAGCCGTTCGCCAAGGGCGTCTGGCATCAGGAAATCCGCGAGATGGCGCGCGGCGCCGAGCGCTTCGCCTGGTCGAAGACGACCTATTTCGGCGGGCTCTATCAGAAGGTGACCGCGACGGCACGGTGATTGCGGCGGATCGTAACGGTCAGAATGGCGAATTGAACCCGGCGGGGTCGCGCTTACCCTTCATGACAGCGAACATATCGGGAGGTCGCTCTTGCAGGTCGTCGAAACGGATGTCGCGGTCATCGGCGCCGGGGGCGCCGGTCTCCGCGCGGCCATCGCCGTCGCCGAGACCGCCCCGGATCTCGACGTCGCCGTGGTCTCGAAGGTGCTGCCCATGCGCAGCCACACCGTCGCGGCCGAGGGCGGTGCGGCCGGCGTGATCCGCGGCGAGGACAGCCTGGACGCGCATTTCGACGACACCGTCTCCGGCGGCGACTGGCTCTGCGACCAGGACGCCGTCGAGCTCTTCGTCGAGGACGCGCCCAAGCAGCTCACCCGCCTCGAGCACTGGGGCTGCCCCTGGAGCCGGACGCCCGAGGGCGGGGTCAACACCCGCCCCTTCGGCGGCATGAAGATCGAGCGCACCTGGTTCGCCGCCGACAAGAGCGGCTTCCACATCCTCCATACCCTCTTTCAGACCTCGCTGAAGTACCCCTCGATTAAGCGCTTCGACGAGTTCTTCTCGGCCGAGCTCCTGGTCGACGAGGGTCGGGTCGCCGGGGTGGTGGCGATCGAGGTCCGCACCGGCGAGATCTGGTGCTTCAAGGCGAAGTCGGTGATCATCGCGAGCGGCGGAGCCGGCAAGGTCTACCCGTTCACCACCAACGGCGCGATCAAGACCGGCGACGGCATGGCGATGGCCTATCGCGCCGGCGTGCCGTTGAAGGACATGGAGTTCGTCCAGTACCACCCGACCGGCCTGCCCGGCACGGGCATCCTCCTCACCGAGGGCTGCCGCGGCGAGGGCGGCTACCTCACCAACAAGCACGGCTACCGCTATCTGCAGGACTACGGCCTCGGCCCGCCCGAGCCGTCGCCGCGCAAGAAGGCGATGGAGCTCGGCCCCCGCGACCGGCTGAGCCAGGCCTTCTGGCACGAGATGCAGAAGGGCAACACCATCGACACGCCGTACGGCGAGGCGATCAATCTCGACCTGCGCCATCTCGGCGAGGACAAGATCAACGAGCGCCTGCCCTTCGTGCGCGACCTGGCGACCAGCTACATGCGCGCCGATCCCGTGCACGTGCCGGTGCCGGTGCGCCCGGTGGTCCACTACATGATGGGCGGCATCCACACCGACATCGACGCCCGGACCTCGATCGAGGGCCTCTTCGCCGCCGGCGAATGCGCCGCGGTCAGCATCAACGGCGCCAACCGGCTGGGCTCGAACTCGCTGACCGAACTCCTCGTCTTCGGCGACCGCGCCGGCAAGCACGCCGCCCAGTTCGCCCGCGAGGCGGCGCCGGCCGACAACGCCGCGCGCATCGACGCCCAAGCGGAGGACTGCGCGCGCAAGATCGAGAACATCTATGCGCGCGAGGAGCGCAAGGAGAGCACCGCCGAGCTGCGCCGGACCATGGCCGACGCCATGGAGGAGGGCTGCGGCATCTACCGCGACGAGGGCCGCATCCGCTCGACCTGCGAGACGCTGGCCGATCTGCGCCACCGCCTGCCCGGGACCGCGCTCAAGGACAAGTCCAAGGTGTTCAACACCGATCTGTTGAGCATTCTCGAGCTCGAGAACATGCTGGAGGTGGCGGAATCGCTGGCGCATTCGGCCTATGCCCGGAGCGAATCGCGCGGCTCGCACCAGCGCCTCGACCACACCGGGCGCGACGACGACACCTTCCTCAAACATTCGATGGCGCACTACCGCGGCGATCAGGCGCCCGAGATCGGCTATCTCGACGTCGTGATCACCAAGTCGCCGCCGGGCGAACGGCTCTACGGCGGCGCCGCGGACGCCAAAGCCCAGAAAGTGGAGGCGGCCGAGTGACCGTCCAGAACCGCCAGATCGAGGTCCTGCGCTACGATCCCGAGCGCGACGAGACCCCGCGCTTCGAAACCTTCACCGTCCCCTGCAAGGAGGAGTGGGTCGTCCTCGATGCGCTCACCTACATCAAGGACGAGCTCGACCCCTCGCTCACCTTCCGCTGGTCTTGCCACATGGCGGTCTGCGGCAGCTGCGGCATGCAGGTGGACAACAAGCCGACGCTCTCCTGCAAGGCGTTCGTGCGCGACTACGGCGAGAAGATTCGCGTCGAGCCCCTGGCCAACTTCCCGATCGAGCGCGACCTGGTGATCTCCCAGGACGACTTCATGGAGAAGCTGCAGCGCGGCCGCCCCTGGATCATCCCCGAGCAGAAGCGCGAGGTCGAAGACGGCCCCTACGTCCAGACCCCGATGCAGCTCGACGACATCAAAGAGCACACGATGTGCATCAACTGCCTGCTGTGCTACGCGGCCTGTCCGGTCTACGCGCTGGAGCGCGATTTCGTCGGGCCGGCGGCGCTGACCTTGATGTACCGCTACAACGCCGACAGCCGCGACGCCGGGTGGGACGAGCGGCGCGAGGTCTTCGCCGGCCACGGCGGCGTCTGGGAGTGCTCGTTCGTCGGCGCCTGCTCCGACGTCTGTCCCAAGCACGTCGAGCCGGCGACCGCCATCCAGAAGGGCAAGATGGACAGCGCCGTCGACTACTTCACCCGCTTTTTGATGCCCGGCGGAGGCAAGTGATGGCGCGGCGGCCCTATCCGCAGGAGGTCGACCGGTTCAAGTGGTGGATCGCCGATCCGCACTTCAACCGGCCGTACTACCTCGACTACATCGCGCGCGAATCGACCTGCATCTTCATCGCGCTCTACACCATCCTCTTCGTCTGGGGCCTCGGCGCCCTCGCCTCCGGCCCTGAAGCGTTCGCCGGCTTCATGGGCGCGATGCAGTCCGGCTGGGGGTTGGCGCTGCAGCTCGTGATCCTGGCCTTCGCGCTTTATCACACCGTGACGTGGTTCATGCTGGCGCCGCAGGGCATGAAGCCGCTCAGGATGAAGAACGGCAAGCGGGTGCCGGCGACCCGGGTCATGCAGGTGCTCTACGGCGCCTTCGCCGCCGCCACCGTCGTCACGCTGCTGCTGGTCTGGGTGCTGCTGCCATGAGCTCGAAGGTCCCCTCCCACAAGCCGCTGGTCTGGCTGCCCTTCGCCGCCGGCGGCATGTTCGCGGCCCTGCTGCTGCCGGTGGCGATCCTGTTGACCACCGGGCTGATCCTACCCGACGCCACGTCCTACGAGGCGGCACACGCCTTCGCCTCGAACTGGCTCGGCAAGCTCGTGCTGTTCGGCTTCGTGCTGCTGCCGGTGTGGCACGCCGCCCACCGCCTGCGGGTGACGGCCTACGACTTCGGCGTGCGCGCCGACAGCCTGGTGGCGTGGATCGTCTATCCCGGCGCCGCGCTCTTGAGCGTGCTCGCGGTGGTGTTCCTGCTGCAAATCTGAGCACCGACCCGCCGGGAACGCGCGAGGCGGTGCGTTGGCGCCTGCGTCGCGGCGTCGTTGCCACGCCGTCGGTTGGCGACGGTGAGCCGAGCTTCCGGCCGATCGCCCTGATCGGTTCTCACCGCGCTGGCCCGTAATGATCGTCGCCGGGTAGGGCCACGGCCCCCCGGCGGCCGTGACGATGGCGCGCCTCGCTCAGGACGCCGGCGCGCCGAGGCGGGTCGTTTGGTCCTCGTCGAGCCAGCCGTAGATCTCGAAGCACCCGCTCGCGGCCTCCGAGCACGGCCCTTGGCGGGCGCAGCGGGTGCAAGTGGTGCCGCCGTCGAGACGCGCCACCCGCCCCTTGGCGATCCACCGCTGGAGCATGTCGCGTACCACCGGCTCGGAGAGGCCCAGCCCGGCCTGCAGATCGGCCACGCTCTGCGGACCGTAGTGGCGCAGTCGGTCGCGGAGTTCCAACAGCATCGCCGCCTCCACTCAGCCGGTCCGCGCCAGGCCGGCGCCGACGACGGGGCGCTCCACCCGCCCGGCGCGGTGCAGCGCCACCACCGCGAGGCCGACGGCGGTGACCATGGCCGTGATCCAGAGCGAAGCGGCCAGCGGGTCGGCGGCGAAGGTCGCGGCCTGGTAGAACACTACGGCGGTGGCATAGCCCAGGCCGGTGGTCCAGGCGACGGCGAAGGCCGCCCAGCGCGGGCCCACCTCCTGGTAGATCGCGCCCATCGCGGCCAGACAGGGGGCGTAGAGCAGCACGAACAGGAGGTAGGCGACGGCGCCGACCTGACCGTCGAAGCGCGCCTGCATCGCCCCGAAGCTGCCCGCGCTCGCCGCCGCGTCGTCGCGGGCCGCGGCCATGGCGACCACAAC
>JAAAPF010000102.1 GCA_009908425.1 Alphaproteobacteria bacterium | reverse complement strand
GCTCGGCGCTGCGCGATGCCGTCCTCGATCCATGACCCTGCCGACCGTTCCCCTTAATCCGGCGCCCCCGACCGCGGCCGCCACCGCGGCGGAGCCGGGGAGGGGTCGCGACCACGGGAGCCGCGCGACGCGCCCGAGAGGACGTCGACAAACGGCAACTCGCCGTCCGCGTCAACGACGCCCGGGCGCGCCGTCGCCCGCGGCCGACCCCGCACCCGACCGGCGGGAGCGCACCGAGCGCGCGGCCGTCGTCGACCCCCCACCCGCGCGCCCCTCGCCGCCGCGTTCGGGAGCGAGGTCGGCAAAGGGGCGGCGGCAAAGTGAGGTGCGCGCTCCGCCGGTGGGACCGACGCGCGCTGACGGGCGCGGAGCGACGGCCCCCGCGCAACGTGCGTGATGCGCCATCAACGGGTTCCTCAGGTTTTTGCGCTCGGCTCCGTCGTCGGGGCGATCCCGGAGCAGGCCCATGCCGCCACCTGTCGATCTGCGCCGTCACCCGAAGCGCTGGCGTCATGCCGATGCGCGCCAGGCCAAGCTTCGTGCTCGCTTCGAACGCGTGTCGCGTCGCACCTCGTCGAGCCGAGCGCGCGGACGCCGGCTGCGTCCGTCCCGCGTGCCGCTTCTCATCGTGCTCGTCCTCGCCGGGATCGCGGCGTACCGCGTCTCCGCCGGCCCGTGGTCCGTCGACCTGACCCTCAGGCACGTGGCGGCGGCCCCCAACTGCGACGCGGCGAGAGCCGTGGGTCTGGCACCAGCGGCGAGGGGCGAGCCGGGCTACTACCCGCGGCACGATCGGGATCAGGATGGCTGGGCCTGTGAGCCTTGGCCGCGCATGAGACGCGAGGTGCCGCGTGTGATCAGGCCCGGGGATTGATGCGAATGTGCCGACAGATCAAAAAACTCGGCGTTTTCGATCTCGCGGACCAGAAATGGTGTCCAGCCGAAGTCCGCTGACTGCGGATCTGGATGAAACACGGCGCGCAAACGCCCCGATGGCGGGGGGTGCGGCAGGAAAAGGCGAAAAGTGGGCCCGCGGGCATGGGCGAGATCGGCCTGACGGAGGCCGAACCATTCCTTCGGAGCGGGCAGCGATGTCACGAGGTACGGACTTGCGAACGCGGCGGCACGCGCCCGCCGACGCGCTCGCCCACTTCGTCCGAACGCCGGCGTTGCCGACGGCGATGACAACATGGTCGCTCACGTCCTCGAGCGAGCCGCTGATCGAGACCGCACCCCGGTGTGCAGCACGGCCGCGACGCGCTGTTCCAGCTGGCCGAGGCGGCGCCGCCGCACGCGGTCTTCGCGGACGTGCGCGACCGGATCAAGGCCCGGCGCGGCCGGCCTGCCGAGGCCGCCTGCGCACGAGCGGAGAAGGACCAGCCCGACGTGATCCGACCCGATCGCCGGGGAAAGTGGCCCGACACACCGGCGGCGCGGCGCCTTGCGACCCTCGACCGGCGCGGGCGGCCCTGATGGCGGGCTAGCGGTCGCTGTGTCGCGCCCCTGAAGCGTGGATTCGGACTCGCGCACCGTCTCCGTTGACGCGTATTTCTTCGGGCTGAACCAAGGATGACTCCCGGGTCACCCAAGCCAACAGGGACCTGCCATGACGCTGGGAACGCTGAAAGATCTGTACCTCGGCCAGCTGCAGGACCTCCGCAGCGCGAACGCGCAGGCGCTCGAGGTCACCGAGGCGTTGGCGACCGCGGCGACGAACGCGGAGCTCAAAGAGGCGCTCAACGCCGGCGTCGCGGGGATCCGCGACGGCATGCGGACGGTCGAGGATCTCGTTCGCGCCCACGGGGCAAATCCCGCCGCCGTGTTCTGCCAGGGCATGCAAGGCCTGGTCGCGGAGGCCCGCGCCCATGCGTTGGAGGAGGACATCCCGGATCCGGACCTGCGTGACCTGATGATCATCACGCAGTACCAGCGCATGATTCACTATGCGATTGCCGGCTACGGGTCGGCGCTCGTGTTCGCCCGTCGTCTCGAGTTGGTCGAAGAGGCCCGGACACTGGAGACGTGTCTCGAGCAGACGCGCAGCGGCGAGGTCCGCATGAGCGGGATCGCAGCAGGGTAGGTCGACAGCGCCGCAGCCTGCCGGCGCGTGCCCGCTGGCGCCGGGGCCGCCGTCGAGGGTTTCACCCCGCATGTCCCGGATGCCCGCGCCGCCGGCACGCCGAGGACGGCAAGAGCGGGTCGCTCGCCCACCTCGTGCAGCGGCGCGTCCGAACGCGGCAAAGCTGCACGACTCCTGGGAGCTCGTGCATCGTCGACGCGGTCGGAGCTGATCGCTCCGACCGCGTCGGTGCACCAGGTGCGATGTGACGGCGTCCCGATGCGTCAGGGCGGGAGAGCGGCGTTCCGGGCCGCTCGCGGCCTCGGCGCCGGGACGGGCGGGGCGGCACCGCTGGTCGACACCGATTAGGTGTGTTATCCTAAAAATGGTGGAGCCGGCACGCGGCCGGCGCCGAGGCGCGATGGGGGTTCGGGTGTTGCCGAACGAAGCCAGATCCGACGATCGGCTTTTGATCACAAGGACTTGGGGCCGCATCGAGCGCTCGGGGGAGGGGCTTCGAGCGGGTCGTCGCTCGCGGCTCGGCGGTCGCCGCCGCGAGGCGGGGAGGGGCCCGCGGACCCGCGTGCGAAACCAACCGGGAGGCCCGATTCGCCTCGGCGCCGCGACGGGTCGGGCGAAAACGGCGGGGTGCGGGCAAGGCCGAGCGGGCGGGGGCGCTGGAGCGGGCGATGGGATTCGAACCCACGACATCCAGCTTGGGAAGCTGGCGCTCTACCCCTGAGCTACGCCCGCGTCAGGCCACGGGTAGCCGAGTCCCGGCCGGCGATCAAGCGGGCAGGGCGGTCGGGTGCGCGAGGTCGTGGCGGCCACCGCTCACGCGTTCGTGATCGCGCGCCGCAACCGGAGCCGGCGGCGGGTTTTACAGGGGTGATGCGTGCGTGCGGGGGCTGCGTCCCGGTCGCCGGGCTTTGCAGCAGGGGTGGGCGGTTCAACATCAGCGTGGTGAGACGGTCGTGCGTCGCACTTAAGGAGGGAGACTCCCTTGGACGCTTTCCGCGAGGAACTCACCCGGACCATTCCGAGCCTGCGTGCGTTCGCCCGCAGTCTGGCCATGGGTGACGAGGCCTTCGCCGACGACCTGGTGCAGGACACCTGCGTCAACGCCCTTCGAGCCCAGGACCAGTTCACCCCCGGCACCAACCTCAAGGCCTGGCTCTTCACCATCCTGCGCAACCGCTTCCGCAGCCTCGCCAAGCGCCGCAAGGTGCGCGCCGAGGATCCCGACGACGATCTCGACCGCATGGTCACCGGGCCCGCCCCGCAACACGGCCGGTTGGAGATGATCGCGTTCCACCGCGCCTTCGACGAGCTGCGCGCGGAGTATCGCGAGGCGCTGGTGCTGGCGGTGGTGCACGGCCTCAACTACGAGGACATCGCCGAGATCTGCGGCTGCCGGGTCGGCACGGTGAAGAGCCGGGTCAGCCGCGCCCGCGACCGCCTGCGCGAGGCGCTCTACGACGGCCCCGAGCGCGAGGCCACCGAGGTCGCCGACGGCGATGGCGCCGTCGACGCCTGGCTGACCGCGGAGCCGCCGCGCTGACCACGCCGCGGCTGGTTCGCCACCGCGACGAGGGCGCCTGCGTCGACGCCCTCGCCGACCGCATCCGCGCGCTCGCCCGCACCGGCGCGAGCGGCGGCGGGCTCGGCTGCCTCGCCAGCGAGGGCGGCACCGTCGGGCGGGCGCTAGCCCGCGCCG
>JAAAPF010000225.1 GCA_009908425.1 Alphaproteobacteria bacterium | reverse complement strand
GCCGATGACCGCGCGCGCGCCGTCGAGGGCGGATTGGCTGAGCTGGACGCTGTCGGTGCGCATGTAGGTGATCAGCCCCACCGTCTCGCCGCCGAGCTGCACCCCCTCGAACAGCTTCTGGGCGGTGCGCATGGTCCGGTCGGCGCCGAAGCCGAGTTTGCGCGAGGCTTCCTGCTGCAGCGTCGAAGTGGAAAAGGGCGGGGCCGGATTGCGGCTGGTCTGCTTCTTCTCGACGTTGGCGACCGCGAGCGCGGCCGCCTCGACCCGGCGCTTGGCCTCGAGCGCGTCGGCCTCGGTGGCGAGGGCGAACTTGTCGAGCTTGGTGCCGTCGAGATGGGTCAGCCGGGCGCGGAACCGTTCGTCGCGGGCGGTCGCGAGGTCGGCCTCGACCGTCCAGTACTCGCGGGCGACGAAGCGCTCGATCTCGTCCTCGCGCTCGCACACCAGCCGCAGCGCCACCGACTGCACCCGCCCGGCGGACTTGGCGCCGGGCAGCTTGCGCCACAGCACCGGCGACAGCGTGAAGCCGACGAGATAGTCGAGCGCGCGCCGGGCCTGGTAGGCGTCGATCAGATCGGGGTGGAGGTCGCGCGGCCGCGCCATCGCCTCCAGCACCGCCTGCTTGGTGACCTCGTGGAAGACGACACGTTTGACCTCGGTCTTCTTCAGCGCCCCCTTGTCGGCGAGGGCGGCGAGCAGATGCCAGGAGATCGCCTCGCCCTCGCGGTCGGGGTCGGTGGCGAGGTAGAGCCGCTCGGCCCCCTTCACCGCCTTGGCGATCTCGTTGACGTGACCCTTCTTGTCGCTCAGCACGTCGTAGTGCATGCGGAAATCGGCGTCGGGCTCGACCGAACCTTCTTTCTCCGGCAGGTCGCGGACGTGACCGTAGCTCGCGAGGACCTGGTAGTCCTCACCGAGGTACTTGTTGATGGTCTTGGCCTTGGCCGGCGACTCGACGACGACGACGTTCATGCGCGCGGGTACCCGTGGCTTGTGACGGACGCGGCGGAGAAGGTGGGGTCAAACCACCACGAGGGAAACCCGGTTCCCCGAATGCCGTTCGACTTCCCCGGCGAGTTCCAGGTCCATGAGCGCGTGTTGGACCTCGGCCGGCGACGCATGACACTGGCGGATCAGCTCGTCAACCGGGACGGGTTCGAGCGCCAACCGCGCCCGGATCTCCGCCTCCAGCGCGCCCGCCGCCGGCGGGGTCGCGGCGGCGGGCGCCGGGGCTCTCTCGCGGTCAGGTTGAGATCGTGGCGCCGCGGGCGTCGGCGGCGCCGCCGCCGCTTTGCGGGGCGCCGCGGCTTTCGGGGGCGCCACCGCGAACGGCGCCAGCACCGCCAGCACGTCGGCGGCGCTCTCGACCAGGTGCGCCCCCTCGCGCAACAGGCGGTTGGTGCCGCGGTGGCGCTCGTCGAGCGGACTTCCCGGCACCGCCATGACCTCGCGCCCCTGGTCGGCGGCGAAGCGCGCGGTGATCAGGCTGCCCGAGCGCGGCGCCGCCTCGACCACGAGCACGCCTTGCGCGAGCCCGGAGATCAACCGGTTGCGGCGCGGGAACTGCGAGGCCTGCGGCTTGGCGCCGAAGGGGCGCTCGGTGACGATCACCCCGCTCGCCGCGATGGCGGCGGCGAGCTCGGCGTTCTCGGCCGGGTAGACCACGTCGATGCCGGTGGCGACGACGGCGACGGTGACGCCGTGGCCGATCGCGCCCTCGTGCGCCGCGGTGTCGATGCCGCGGGCGAGCCCCGAGACCACCCCCACACCTTCGCCCGCCAGCCCGGCGGCGATCTCGCGGGCGAGCTTGCGGCCGCCGGCGGAGGCGTTGCGCGCGCCCACCATGCCCACCAGCCGCCCGCCGAGCAGCGCCGGATCGCCCTTCACCGTCAGCACCCCGGGTGCCTGGTCGGCGGCGGCGAGTGCCGGCGGGTAGTCCGGATCGCCGCGGGCCAGAAAGCGCGCCCCGGCGTCCAGCGTGGCCTCGATCTCGGCCTCGACCTTGGCGGGAGCGGCGAGGCGGACGGTGCCGGGGCCGAGGTCCTCCAGCGCCGCCACGGCGGCGGCGGCCGAGCCGTGCCGTGCCATCAGCCGAGCGAGTTGACCCGGCCCGACCCCGGTGGTGCGGGCGAGGCGAAGGAGCGCGCGCAGGTTGGCGTCGGCGTCGACCATGGGCACTTGCTCGGGCGGCCTCGCCCGGCTGTCAATGCGATCAGGGTCGCTCGGCGCCGCGCTGTGCGCCGGCCGGGGCGCTGTCGCCGGCTTCGCCGTCGCGCCCGGTCCAGGGTTCGCTGGCGCGGCCCCGGCCTTCGGCGGCGACGGGGCGTGGCGCCGCCTCCTCCTCGCGCAGGGCGCGCAGGAAGGCGTAGGCCATGCCCGCCATGACGACCGAGAACGGCAGGCCGGCGGTGATGACCGCGGCCTGCAACGCGGTGAGCCCGCCGGCGGTCAGGAGCAGCGCGGCGATGGCACCCTCGCCGACGCCCCAGAGGACGCGGTGGCGCAGCGGCGGGTCGCCGTGGCCGCAGGCCAACATGGTGGTGACCGCGAGCGTGCCGGAATCGCACGACGTCACGAAGTAGACCGCGATCAGAAGCGTCGCCGCGGCCGCGAGGGTGACCTCGACCACGCCGGGCAGGGCGAGGGCCTCGAACAGCGCGTACAGCGCGCGGGCCGCGTCGCGGTCGACGATCTCGCCGATGCGGGCGTCGCCGTAGAGCTCCAGATACACTGCCGTGCCGCCGAACACCGCCAGCCACAGGCCGGTCAAGGCGGTGGGCACCAGCAGGATGCCCATGACGAAGTCGCGGATCTTCCGCCCCCGCGACACCCGCGCGATGAAGAGGCCGACGAACGGGGCCCAGGCCACCCACCACGCCCAGTAGAACAGCGTCCACTCCTCCTGCCAGTCGCTGCCGCGGTCGACTTCCGTCCAGAAGGACAGGCTGGGCAGCGTCTGCAGGTAGTCGCCGAGCGCGGTCAAGAACAGACCGACCAGATAGAGCGTCGGCCCGAAGATCAGCACGAACGCCAACAGCCCGACGGTGAGCCACAGGTTGAGGTCCGACAACAGGCGGACGCCGCGGCGCACCCCGCTCGCGACGGACAGCACGGCGGCCGCGGTCACGACGGCGATGATCGCGAGTTGAGGGCCGATCCCGAACGGTACCCCCGCGATCGCCGCCAGACCGCCGTTCATCTGGCGCACCCCGAGGCCGAGCGAGGTGGCGACGCCGAAGACGGTACCGAACGCCGCGAAGACGTCGATGGCGTGGCCGATCGGGCCGTAGATCCGCCAGCCCAGCAATGGCCAGAAGGCGGAGCGGATGCTGAGCGGGAGGTCGAGGCGATAGGCGTAGTACGACAGGATCAGCCCGACGAAGGCGTAGACCGCCCAGGCGTGCAGTCCCCAATGGAAGAAGGCCAGCCGGAGCGCCACCGTCGCGGCTTCGGGCGTGCCGCCCTCGGCGACGAAGGGGTTGGCGTGGAAATGGCGCACGGGTTCGGCGACGCCCCAGAAGATCAGCCCGATCCCCATGCCGGCGGCGAACAGCATGGCGAACCAGGAGAACAGGCCGAACTCCGGCGCTTCGTCCTGAGCGCCGAGCCGGATGTTCTTGTAGCGCCCGAGGCCGAGCCAGAGGACGAACACGAACATGGACGCGACGAGGACGACGTACCACGGCTTGAACACCACCAGGATCTCGGCGCGCAGCGTCTCGAACAGCGCGGTCGCGGTCTCGGTCCACCCCGCCGCGAAGACGATGAACGCCGCCACGAGCGCCGTG
>JAAAPF010000294.1 GCA_009908425.1 Alphaproteobacteria bacterium | reverse complement strand
GGTGTCGACGGGCTCGGCGTAGCCGAAGCGGGGTAGGGTGGTGCGGTAGGCGCGCACGAGGAACGCCGCCTCGATCAGATCGCCGCGGCTCTGCTTGATGGCCAGCGCCGCCAGCTCGCGGTCGTAACACGAGCCCTCGCCCATGACCCGATCGCAGGCGAGGCGCAGCTGCTCGATGATCTGCGCGACCGTGAGCTCGGCGACGTCGGTGTCGCCGCGCCGGGCCTCGGCGAGCCAGCGATGGGCGTTCTCGATCGCCGTTTCGCCGCCTTTGACCGCGACGTACATCTCAGTCCTCTCGGATGTCGGTGGTGCGCGGCAGGCTGACGACGGTCGTGTCGTGGAAGAGGAACAGATCGATCCCGCGCGGGAAGCGGGCGTGGTTCTCGGTCCATTGCGCCACGAAGTCCGCCGGCAGGCCCGCGACGCCCAGACGCGACTCGGAGGCGATGCCGGGCCCCGTCAGCCGCCAGCCGCCGTCGGTGCGGAGCGCGCTCACCTCGACGAGCAGCGTCGTCGAACGGTCGGGATAGGCGTCGTCGCCCTGGGCGAAGGCCGCGAGCGGTGGCAGCGCCGCACCGTCCGCGGCGAGCGCGAAGGCGGGTTCTGCGGGTGCCGCGACCAGCCTGGCGCCGAGCTGAAAGCGCAGATCCGCCGCCGCGTCGGCGAGCTCGGGCGCGAGCCAGACCGTGGTCTCGAAGTCGGCGAGCGCCAGGATCGCGGCGTAGAGGCCGGCGCCCATCCCGGTGGGCGGCGTCGGCAAGTCCGGCCCCATCGCCTGCGGCGTGCCGGGCCGCGCGAGCGCGTCCAGGAGCGCGCGGAAGGCGGCCTGCGCGCCGAGCGCGGGGTCCTTGAACGCCGCCGCCGTCATCCGTCACCCCGAACCATCGTGAAGAAGTCCACCTTCGTCGCCGCCGCCTTCGCCGCGAGGGCGTGGCGGCGCTCGGCCTCCGCCTCCGCCAGGGGCTCGATCACCGCCGCCAGCAGTGCCGCGCGCCGGGCGTCGTCCTGCAGGAGCGCGTCGAAGCTCGCCGCGAGCTCGGCGTGCCGCTTGGCGCGGCCCTTGACGTAGCCGTGGCCGACCGTGCCGTCGGGCGTGCGCACCGCGGCGCGGGTCACCGTCATCTCGCCCAGGTTGAAGCGCTCGCCGGTGCCGCCGGCGCGGCCGCGCACCATGACGAGGCCGATCTCGGGCGGGCGCACGGGCTCCAGTCGCGCCTCGCCGCCGTGCGCGGCCCACAGCTCTTCGAGGCGCTCGGCGTCGGCGCGGGCCAGCACGCCCATCCAGCGCCGGCGCGCCGCGGGTTCTTCCGGGCGTTTCGTCTGATTTAGATGTCTAGACAACATTAGGCTCGGGTAGCATGGTGCCCGTGGGACGTAAACCACTCGTGTTCGACGCTTTGATGACGACGCGGGACGACGAGCGGATCGCGAGGACGGCTGCGGGTGTGAGCCGTTGGCGGCGGATCCGCGACACGCTGGCCGAGGAGATCGCGCGGGGCCGCTGGGCCGCCGGCACCAAGCTGCCGAGCGAGACCGCCCTGGCGCGCCGCTTCGCCGTGCACCGCCACACCGTCCGCCAGGCGCTCGGCCAGTTGGCCGCGGAGGGCCGGGTGCGCACCGAGCACGGCCGCGGCAGCTTCGCCTGTCCCGAGCCCTTGCGCTACGCCCTCGGCGAGCGCACCAGCTTCACCGCCAACGTGGTCGATCAGGGCAAGACCGCGAGCCGGCGCATCGACGCGATCGAGACCCTCCGTGCGACCGCCCCGCTCGCCGGCCAGCTCGACCTCGCGCGCGGCGGCGCGGTCCTGCGCGTCGTCGCCACGGCCTACGCCGACGACGTGCCGCTCGCCCGCGGCCAGCACCACTTTCCCCTCCAGCGCCTCGCCGGGATCGCCGAGGCCGTGCGCGCCACCGGCGGCATCACCGCGGCGCTCGCCGAGCTGGGCGTCACCGACGTCCGCCGCGCCACCACCCGCATCTCGACCCGCCCGGCGTCGCCCGAGGAGGCGACCGCGCTCGCGCTCGCCCCGCGCCAGCCGGTGCTGCTGACCGAAGGCCGCGACGTCGACGGCGCCGGGCGGCCGCTGCAGTACGTCGTCACCGCCTTCGCCGGCTCGCGGGTCGAGCTCGAGGTGCTCAACGACGTCGCCCGCTGAGCGCGGCGCGCCGCAGCGCCTGTCACGCGTCTGACTCCGTCTCGTCGTCACCGTGTCACACGGCACCTCTAAGGCCGCCCCCGTCGTTGCCGAGCCGCTTGTCGAAGGGGGCCGCATGCTGCGGATCGAGGCGCTCACCAAGACCTATGGCGACGTCCGCGCCGTCGACGACGTGACGCTCGAAGTGCCGCGGGGGCAGCTGGTGGGCGTCATCGGCCGCTCCGGCGCCGGCAAGTCGACTCTGTTGCGCATGGTGAACCGGTTGAGCGAGCCGAGCGCCGGCCGCATCGGCTTCGAGGACGCCGACGTCACCGCGCTCCGCGGGGCCGCGCTGCGGCGCTGGCGCGCCCGCTGCGCGATGATCTTTCAGCAGTTCAACCTGGTCGGCCGGCTCGACGTGCTGACCAACGCCCTGCTCGGCCGCCTCAACGACCAGGGCTTCGTCGCCTCGATGACCGCGCGCTTCACCGGCGCCGAGCGCGCCGACGCCATCCGCGCGCTCGATCGTCTGGACATGGCGCAGACCGCGCTGCAGCGCGCCGACACGCTCTCGGGCGGTCAGCAGCAGCGCGTCGCCATCGCCCGCGCGCTCATGCAGCAGCCGGACATCCTCCTCGCCGACGAGCCGATCGCCTCGCTCGACCCCAGAAGCGCGTCGATCGTCATGGACGCGCTGCGGCGCATCAACCGCGAGGACGGCCTGACGGTGGTGTGCAACCTCCACACCCTCGACACCGCGCGCACCTACTGCGACCGCGTGGTCGGCATGATGCAGGGCCGCCTGGTCTTCGACGGCGCGCCGCGCGAACTCGACGACGCCACCGTCAAGCGGATCTACGGCGTCGAGGCCGAAGAGGCCCTGAGCGAGACCGTCACCTCCACCCAGCTGTCCGCGGCGTCCTGAGCCGCGGCCCCGCTCCGGCGCGTGCGCGCCGGCCCGATCGAACGGCACGGCCGTTCGTCGTCGATCGCCCCGAGGAGAGGAAAGCTTCGATGTCCAAGTCCCTGTTGATCGCCGGCACCGCGCTGATCGCGCTGACCGGCCCCGCGCTCGCCCAGAGCGGCGAGGTGCAGAGCGCCGGCGAGGAGGCCACCACCAGCGTGCGCGACTTCGAGGTCCCGGCCGAGGCGCCGATGATGGACTTCAGCCCGCACGTCGAGGTCTGGCGGATCGGCATTCTCGGCGGCGAGAACGAGGCCGACCGGCTGCGCGAGTACGGCTGCCTCGCCGAGCACGTCGAAAAGCAGTTCAACGTCGACGTCGAACTCTTTCCGGCGTCGGACTACGCCGGCGTCATGCAGGGCCTGATCTCCGACAACCTGGAGAGCGCCGGCCTCGGCAGCTCCGGCTACGCCGGCATCCACATCCAGGACCCCGAGGCGGTCGATCCGCTCGTCACCACCGAGCAGGTCGACGGCAGCCGGGGCTACTACTCGGTGATGCTGGTGCGCGCCGACAGCGACATCGAGAGCCTCGACGACATGGCGGGCAAGAGCCTCGCCTTCGCCGACCCCAACTCGACCTCGGGCTATCTGGTGCCGAACTACGAGCTCAACCAGGCCGGCTACACCACCGAGGGGTCGGACGCCTTCTTCGGCGACACCGCGTTCTCCGGTGGCCACGAGCAGGGCGTCGTCGCGGTCGTCAACGGCCAGTACGACGCCGCGGTGACCTGGGTCTCGGGCGTCGGCGACAAGTCGAAGGGCTACTCC
>JAAAPF010000211.1 GCA_009908425.1 Alphaproteobacteria bacterium | reverse complement strand
CGCCCGAGCCCGCTGGCGCGGGCGCGCTGAGACGGCTATCCTAATGGCGCCGGCGTCCGGGGTTCGCGCGGCGGCGGGGCGACGGCGGTGCGACGGCGGTGCTTTGGAGGACCGAACCCAGATCGCCGATTTTCACCGCCATATCAACGGGTTGTGGGGCGATGGCGGGGGCCGCCTCGGTCTCGTCGGCCGCAACCTGCTGGCCCTGCCCGCCCTGGGCGCGCTGCCGCCGGAGGTGGCACGGCTGTGGCTGGGCCCGCGGCACGTGCTGGGGGTGCGCGGGCTCGCGGCCGCGGGCCGGGCCCGCGGTGTCGACGCGGTCGGGGCGTGGGGCGTGGGCCGGCCCTTCAGCGAGGCGGCGCGCGCCGCCGCCGGCCGGTTGGGCGTGCCCTACGTCGCGCTGGAGGACGGCTTTGTCCGCTCGCTCCGCCCGGGCGTAGCGGGCGAGACGGGCGTCAGCCTCGTGGCCGATCCTGTGGGCATCTACTACGACGCCACGCGACCCTCGCACCTGGAACGGCTGATCGCCGATGCGGCGAGCGGCGAGGCTGGGCTGCTCGACCGCGCCCGACGGCTCGTGGCGCTGCTGCGCGCGCGCCGGGTGAGCAAGTACAACCACGCCCCGGACGCCGCACCCGAGGGGCTGGGCGACGGCGTGGCGGTGGTGGTGGACCAGCGCGCCGGCGACGTCTCGGTCCGGCGCTCCGCAGCCTCGGCCGACGCCTTCGCCGCCATGCTGGCGCTGGCGGTGGAGGAGCACGGGCGCCCACACGTCGTCGTCAAGACGCACCCCGACGCGGTCCTGGGCGGGCGCGGCAGCTACCTCACCGAGGCGGCGCGGGCGGCGGGCGTGCGCGTCGTCGCCGAGAGCGTGAACCCCTGGGCCGTGCTCGACCGGGCGCGGGCGGTCTACACCGTCTCCAGCCTGCTGGGCTTCGAGGCGCTGATGGCGGGGGTCCCGGTGACCTGCTTCGGCCTGCCGTTCTACGCCGGCTGGGGGCTCACCCGCGACCGGCTCGCGTGCCCGCGGCGGGCGGGGCGCGTCCCTTTGGAGCAGGTCGTCGCCGCCGCCTACCTCCGCTACACCCGCTATGTCGACCGCGGGGCCGGCACGCCGACGGAGGTGGAGACGGTCGTGTGCCAGCTCGCCGAGGCGCGCGACGCGGCGCTCGCGGCCGTGCCGCTGCCGGTGGCGGCGACCCCGGGGGCGGGCGCGCGCGGCTGACCCGCCGCCGCCGCAACGGCTGTGGCGTCGTGGCCGCAGCCGCGGTCGACGGGACCGCGATCGGCTCACCGCCGTTGACCCGCGTACGCGCATTCGACACAGCCTCGTGACATCAACAAGGAGACGGTTGTGATTCAACGACTCGTCAGCGAACTGGGCATTCACCGTGCCAAACTGCCCGGGCGCCTGGCCCAACCCCCGTCGCTTCGGCTGAACGAGCGCACCGCACGCCCGGCGAGCGCGCCGGCGACCGGCGTGAGCCGGCCGGCGCGGCCCACCGCCGGCGACGCCGGCACCCGCCGGCGTTACCTGGCGCACGTCGCGGTGCTGGCCCTGATCCGGGCCAAGCGGCGGCTGCAGGATCTCTCCACCGACGCCTACGTGCTGTCCTATCCCAAATGCGGTCGGACCTGGCTGCGCTTGATGCTGGGGCGGGTGCTACAGCGCCACTTCGCGCTCGCCGAAGTGCCGCTGTTGGAGGTCGAGCGCTTCGGGCGCTACTGCGGCGACATCCCGCGCCTGCAGTTCACCCACGACAACGACCCCTGCATCCGCCCCCACTCCCGCCTGCGGGAGGACAAGAGCCGCTACCGCCACAAGCCGGTCGTCCTCTTGGTGCGCGAGCCCAAGGACACCGCCGTCTCGATGTATTTTCAGTTCCTCAAGCGCGACCGCATCATCGATCAGACGTTGTCGCAGTTCCTGTTGGGCCGACGCGGCGGCCTCAAGAGCATCGTCGAATTCTACAATCTGTGGGGACGCCAGCTCGACGACGGCATGAACATCCTGCTGGTGCGCTACGAGGACATGTACGCCGACACGCTGACCGAGTTGCGGCGGGTGGTCGACTTCATCGGCCTGAGCGCGATCCCCGACGAGACCCTGGCCGAGGCGGTGGCCTACGCCTCGTTCGACCGCATGCAGTACATGGAGCGCGCCGACGTCCTGCACTCGTTTCGGATGACGCCGGGCGACCCGACCGACCCCGAATCCTATAAGATCCGCAAGGGCCGGGTCGGCGGCCATGTCGACTATCTGGAGCCGGGCGACATCGCCGCGGCCGACCGCTGGATCGCCGACCATCTGGCGCCGGTCTTCGGCTACGGGCAGCGCTGAGGCGGCGCGGCGCGCGCCCCGTCAACCCGCGGCCGGCCCCGGGAGCCCGGTGCGTTGACCCGGCTGTGGCGGCGTCTCGGCGGCGACGGCGAGCAGCGGCGGCCGACGCCGGCCGCGCTCGCGCTGCTGGTCGTGCTGGCGGTCCTGACGCTGGGCTCGGGCGTCGCCACGCTGCCGGTCATGGACCGCGACGAGGCGCGCTACGCCCAGGCCGCCAAGCAGATGCTGGAGAGCGGCAACCTCGTCGACATCCGCTTTCAGGACGACGCCCGGCTGGTGAAGCCGGCCGGCGTGTACTGGCTGCAGGCGGCGAGCGCCGCCGCCTTCGGCGGCCCCGACGCGCCGATCGCGGCCTACCGCCTGCCGTCGCTGGTGGCGGCGGTGGCGGCCGTCGTCCTCACCGCCTGGTTCGGCGCGCGCCTCTTCGGCGCCGGCGTCGGGCTCGCCGCCGGCCTCTTGCTGACCACGGCGCTGGTGGTCCAGGTCGAGGCCCGCACCGCCAAGACCGACGCGGTGCTGCTGGCCACCATCCTGGTCGCCCAAGTCGCGCTGGCGCGGATCGCCCTCGATCGCGGGCGGGCGTTCGTCGGCGCCCCGCTGGTGTTCTGGCTGGCGCAGGGCGCGGGCCTGATGGTCAAGGGACCGATCATCACCCTGGTCTCCGGCACGACGCTGCTGGCGTGGGGGCTGTGGCAGCGCGACCGCGATCTGGTACGCCGGCTCCGGCTCGGCCCCGGCGTCGCCGTCATGCTCGCGGTGCTGGCACCCTGGATCGTCCTGATCACGCTCGAGCACGGCTGGGCGTTCTACCAGCAGGCGCTCGGACGCGCGCTGTTGAGCAAGGTGGCGGTCGGCCAGGAATCGCACGGCGCGCCGCCGGGCGCTCACACCCTCGCCCTCGCCTTGACCTTCTGGCCGGGCACGGTGCTGGCGGCGCTCGCCGCCGCCGCCGCCTGGCGCGGTCGCGGCGAACCGGCGGTGCGCTTTCTGCTCGCCTGGATCGTGCCGACCTGGGTGGTGTTCGAGGCCGTCGCCACCAAGCTGCCGCACTACACCCTGCCGACCTTTCCCGCGATCGCGGTGCTCGCCGCCCTCGGCCTGCGCGACGCCGGCGCGATCCTGGCGGTGCGCGGCTGGCGCTGGCTGCACCGCGCCCTCGCCGTCGTCGCCGTCGCCGTCGCGCTCGCCCTGGCGGCGTTTCCGCTGGCCGTCACCGTCGTCCTCGGCGACGCCGGTGCGCCGCTGGCCCCGGCCGTGCTCGCCGGCGGCGCCGGACTCGCGCTCGCCGTGGTGGTCGTACGCCTGGCGCGCGCCCCCGCGCCGCCGCGACTGCCGGCGGTCGTGCTGGCGGGCGTCGCGTTCTACGGGCTGACCTTCCACCTGGTGCTGCCGCGGCTCGACGCGCTGTGGCCGAGCGCGCGGGTGGCCGAGCGGGTGGCCGCGCTCGAGGGCTGCGCCCGCATCCCCGTCGCCGTCGCCGGCTATGCCGAGCCCAGCAACGTCTTCAACCTCGGCACGACCACGGTGCTGGGCACCGGTGGG
>JAAAPF010000311.1 GCA_009908425.1 Alphaproteobacteria bacterium | reverse complement strand
GTTGAGGGCGCTTGCCCGCTCGCACCTGCACCCGGAAACCGTTGCCGGCGAGCGGGGCGGCGACCTGGCGAGGGTCGTGTCGCGGAGGTGGTGGAAATCGCCGAGCGACGTCCTGCGAGCATCGATAGCCACGCCTGGTCAAGGGGCGCGCCCGAGGACGGTGGGCTCGAGAGGCTGAGCGAGGGTTTGCCAGCCGCCGACCTTGCGCATGGCGATCTGCCCTGACGCCAGAAGCGCCCGGAGCCGTATCGGCACGGTCTCGGCGACGGGAAGGACGGTCCGCGTCTTGATCCGGCGATGGAACTCCTCGTGGAGCCGCTCGATGGCGTTGGTGGTCCGCGCCGGCTTCCACCGCGAAGGCGGCAGGCGGGTGAAGGCGAACAGGCGCTCGCCGGCCTCCTCGGGGCTGGCGGCGATGGGGGCACTTCAGGCGCCACACCTCGATATGCCGAGGCGCCGGCCCGGCTTCGCCGGCGCTCGGCCGCGAAGGACAGGTCGGTACTCGACGTTAACCAATTAAATGGCTCGATCGTCTCGGCTTTTCCGACTCGTCATCGCCAATATGGCGGCTTGAACAAATGTTTCTGGAACGGTTTAAGCCTAGAAACAATTGATTGACTTTAACCATACTGGCGTTCTACCGGAGCGGCGTCTGATCGAGACTACGATTGTGTTCGGCGTCCCCGCCGGCGCCCGCCGCGGCGGGCGGAGGGGGCGCCCTCGTCCTGGAGATCGCGCATGCCGTCGCTCTTGTCCGTCTGTTGGCTCGCCGTCGGAGCCCTGGTCGTCGCCTTCGCCGCCCTGGACGTGGGGCTGGGGGCGCAGGCCTATCTCGGCCTCGGCGCGTTGGCGTCGATGGTCGTGCTGTACGTGCTGCGACCGGGCGGCTGGCTCCGCCTCGCCATCGTCCTGTTCGCGCTGTTCGTCTCGCTGCGCTACCTGATCTGGCGCTACACCGAGACGCTGCCGCCGCTCGATACCATCGGCTTCGTGGTCGGGCTCGTGCTGGTGCTGGCCGAGACGCACGGCTTCGTCATGCACGCGCTCGGCATGTTCACCAACGCCAATCCGCGCGACCGCAAGCCCGCCCCGCTGCCGGCGCGGAGCGAGGCGCTACCGAGCGTCGACGTCTTCATCCCGACCTACGACGAGCCGGCGAGCCTGGTCCGCCAGACCGTGCTCGCCGCCACCCAGCTGCGCTACCCCAAGCACAAGCTGAAGGTCCACCTGCTCGACGACGGCGGCACCGACGCCAAGGTCTGGGCGGATCCCGAGAACGCCGCCCGCGCCCGCGAGCTCCAGGAGCTCTGCGCCGCCACCGGCGCCACCTACCGCACCCGGCCCGACAACGCCGGTGCCAAGGCCGGCAACGTCAACACCGCCCTCGCCGACACCGCCGGCGATCTCGTCCTGATCCTGGACAGCGACCACATCCCGACGGTGGACTTCCTGGAGCGGACCGTCGGCTACTTCCTCGACCGGCCCAATCTGGCGTTCGTGCAGACGCCGCACTTCTTCCGCAACCCGGACCCGATCGAGCGCAACCTCGACACCTTCGCCTGGATGCCGAGCGAAGGCGAGATGTTCTACGGCCACACCCTCAAGGGCATGGACCACTGGAACGGCGCCTTCTTCTGCGGCTCGGCGGCGGTGATCGCACGGCCGGCCCTGGAAGCGGTGGGCGGCATCTCCACCACCTCGATCACCGAGGACGCCGACACCGCGCTGAACATGCACGCCGAGGGCTTCGAGAGCCTCTACCTCGACCGCCCCATGGTCGCCGGCGTCGCCCCTGACACCTTCGCCGCCTTCGTCCAGCAGCGCACCCGCTGGTGTCAGGGCATGCTCCAGATCCTCACGCTCAACAATCCGCTGGCCAAGCCGGGCCTGCGGCTGCCGCAACGCCTGTCCTACCTCAACAGCGTCATCTTCTGGTTCTTCTCGCTCACCCGGCTCACCTTCCTGTTGGTCCCGCTCGCCTTCATTTTCTTCAACCTGCAGATCATCGACGCGACGTTCCCCGAGTTCGTGGCGTTCATAGCCCCGCACATCTTCGTCGCACTCACCCTCAACAACTTCCTCTACGGCAAGCTGCGGCTGCCCTTCGTCTCCGACGTCTACGAGACCGCGCAGTCGTTGTTCATGGCGCCGGCGGTGATGGCGGTGCTGCGCAACCCGCGCAAGCCGTCCTGGCGGGTGACGCCCAAGAACGAGGTGCTCACCACCGATCTGATGTCGCAGCTGGCGGCGCCGGTGGCGCTCCTGTTCGCGGCGATCGTCGCCGCCGAGGCGGCCGCGGTGTGGCGCCTCGTGCACGAGCCCTTCAACGTCACCCATCTGGCCATCGTGCTGACCTGGAACACCCTCAACTTGGTCGTCGTCACCGCCGCCTTCGGGGCCACCCTCGAACGCGGCTCCGCCATGCAGCGCTTGTGGATGCCCGTCGGCACCCGCGCCTTCGCCCGGCGCGGCGACGCCACCATCGCCTCGCTGATCGAGCGGAGCAACGGCGAGCACGCCGACGTCCTGGTCAAGCCGGGCGCCACGGACCGCTTCGTTCGCGGCGAGCGGCTGCGGCTCAGCGTGGAGCACGGCCTCGACGGCATCGGTCGCGACCTCGAGGGCACCGTCCTCGACGCCCGCCGCGAGGCCGACGGCTCCAGCCGCTATCGCGTCGCGTTCGCGCCCGCCACTATCGAGGACGAGCGCACGCAGATCGCCACCCTCTACGGCTCGAGCGAGCGCTGGGTGGCGTTCCAGGCCGGCCGCCGCCACCGCCGCTCGCTGTTGACCGGGCTCGTGATTCTGGCGGTGATCGGGCTGCGCCAGCTCCGCGACATCGCGGGCGTGCTGGTGCGCGCGCCCGGCCGGCGGGCGACGCGCCGCCCGGCACCGGCGACGGCGCCGGCGGGCGCGGGCGGGCTCGCCGCCGCCGCGGTGGTGCTCGCGCTGTTGGGCGTCCTCTTGTTCGGTCGCGCCGCGGCCGCGCAGGAGGACACCGCCGCGGCAGCGGCGACGACGCCGACCACGACCGCCGAGGCCGCGCCGACCGTATCGCCGGGCGCGAGCGAGGCGCGGGTGGTGACCCTGCGCTCGCTCACCCGCGACGGCGATCTGCCGACCCTCGACGTCGACCGGCCGCGCGCCGCCTTCGACTTCGTGGTGACCCCGAACACCGACGTCGAGGCGCTCGAGCTCCAGCTCGGCTGGGTCAGTAGCCCCGAGCTCGACGCCGATCCCCGTGGCCTCGAGCTCCGTCTCAACGGCGAGCTCGTCGACCGGCTGCCGGTCGTGCCGACGGGACGCCAGCAGGACGCGCGCATCGCGCTGCCGACCGACGACGTCCGCGCCGGGCGCAACACGCTGGAGCTGGTCGGGCGCTACACCCGCGGTATGCGCTGCGAGCGTCCGGACGTCGAGAGCTGGACCGGCTTCAGCGCCGGCCAGTCCTTCCTGGAGCTCGCCACCACCGCGCCCGGTGACGCCGCCACCCTCGCCGACCTCGACCGCGCCAGCTGGCGCTGGGGGATCGCCGACCGCGGCGTGACCCTGCTCACCACGCGGACCCCGGACGACGCGCTCTTGACCACCGGCGCCAACCTCGCCGGCGCGCTCTCGCTGCGGCGCGAGCAGCCCGGCCTGCGGGTGCGGCACCGGGTCGTCCGGCCGCTGCCGGCGACGGAGGGTGCGGGTCCGCGCCTGCGCCTGCGTCCCGAGGCGCTGGCCGCCGGCGTCAACGTCCTGTTCGGCACCGCCGACGAGCTCGCCGAGGTCCTGCCCGCCGGCCTGGTCGAGCGCATCGATCGCCCGGTGGTGGGTCTGCAGCGGCTCGCCGCGGCGCCGGAGAGCGTCGTCGTCGTCCTCTCCGGTCGCACCCAGGCCGAGGTCCACATGGCGGCGGCGACGCTCGCCAACCGCGACCTCGTCCTGCCCGACGCGGCGTGGGCGGAGCTGCCGCAGACGCTGGCGCCCAACACGACGCCGCGCCGGACCCTGCGCAGCGACACCCGCTACCGCTTCGACAATCGGGGCGTGCTCCGCTTCGACGCCGCCGCCCAGCGCCTCGGGGTGATGATGCCCGCCGGTCTGATGGCGCTCGACAACCGCAAGCTGACCCTGCGCCTCGACTACGCCCATGCGCCGGGTCTGCCGGCGGGCGCCGTGCTCGAGGTCCTCGTCAACGGCCGCGTCGTGCGGCAGCTGAAGCTGGACGACCCGGACGGGGCGATGGTGCGGGATCGGCGGGTGCGGCTGGAGCTCGCCGGCTTTCGCCCCGGCGCCAACGAGATCGCCTTCCGCGCCGGGCTCGTCGGTCGCGACGCCGACGCCTGCGCCACCACCCCCGACGCCTGGGTCGAGGTCTTCGCCGAGAGCGAGCTCGAGGTGCCGCCGCTGGTCGACGTCAACCGCTACCCGGACCTCGCCCTCCTCACCGGCGACGGCCCGCTCGGCCGCGGTGGCGGCCGCGCCCTCGGCTTCACCGTCGCCGCGCCGGATCCCGGCGTGATCGCCGCGGCGTGGACCCTCGCCGGGCGGGTCGCCGCCAGCCACGAACAGGCGCTGCCGCAGCTCGAGATGCGACTGGCGGATCCCGCCGAGCGTCCCCACGGCGTCTGGATCGGCACCGCCGACCTGCTCGACCCGCGCGTCGCCACCGCCTCCGGGCTGGCCGACGTCGTGCTCGGCGGCGACGACGCGACCCGCATCGCCCAGTCGAGCCCGGCGACGACGCCGGCCCGGCGTTCCGCCTGGCTCGACGAGCTCGACCAGGTCGAGCGCACCGGCATCGTCCGCTCGCTGGCCGAGAGCGCGCTCGCGGCGAGCGGTCTCGACACCGCGCTCCGCGCCTTCGAGCCGGTCCAGCTGGCGCCGGAACGGTTCGCCGAGTGGCGCAGTCGGGCCACCGCCTTCTTCCGGCTGGATCAGGTCGCCGAGGTCACGCGACTGCCGCGCGACCGCAGCTTCGACGCCGCGCTCGCCGGCCTGCCGCGCCACGGCGCGAACGGCGAACTGGGCGCGGAGCTGTTCGTCGTCGCCGTCGACCCCGAGGTGCTGGAGCGCGCCGTCGCCGACCTCGTGCGGCCCGACCGCTGGGCGCAGCTGGAGGGCACTGCCGCGGCCTGGCGCCTCGACGCCGAGCCGATGGCCACCGCCACGCCGGTCCTGCCGGTGGCGGTGCCGACCGACGTCAGCCTGAGCTCGGTGTCGCTCTGGTACGCCAACTGGTTCGCGGCCAACCCGGCGCGCTGGTTCCTGGTCGTGGTCGCCGGTGCGATCGGCCTCGGCGTGGCGATCTCGAGCGCACTCGGCCGTGGAGACGCCCGATGAGCCCGAGGGGGCCGGCCTCGGCCCGCCGCGGGTTCCTCGCGGGGGTGGCGGCGGGCGTGACCGCGGCCGCCGTCCCCCGCGGCGCCCGCGCGCGCGCGTTTCTCCAGCGCGCCGAGTGGGACGCCTTCAAGGCCCGCTTCATGGCCGCCGACGGCCGCGTCCTCGACACCGGCAACGGCGATCGCAGCCACAGCGAGGGCCAGGGCTTCGCGATGGTGCTGGCGACGGCGTTCGACGATCCGGGGGCGTTCCTGGCGCTGTGGCGCTGGGCCCGCACCACCCTGCAGGTGCGCGACGACGCGCTGCTGGCGTGGATGTGGGATCCGGCCGCCGGCGAGATCGCCGACCACAACAACGCCTCCGACGGCGACATCTTCGTCGCCTGGGGGCTGCTCCGGGCCGCCGCCCGCTGGGGCGAGCCGGCCTGGGAGGAGGAAGCCCGGCGCATCCTCGCCGACGTGGTCGCGCGCTGCGTCGTCCGCCGCGGCGACGGCCGCCTGCTCCTGCCCGGGGTGGAGGGCTTCGTCCGCGGCGAGCGCATCGTCGTCAACCCGTCCTACTGGGTCTATCCGGCGTTCGCCGATTTCGCCGCCGCCGACATCGCCGGCCCGTGGGATCGGCTCGCCCGCACCGGCGTCGAGCTGGTCGACGGCTTCGCCGCCGGCGGCACCGGTCTCGTGCCCGACTGGTGCGCCATCGGCGAGCGCGTCGGGCCCGCCGCGGACCTCTCCTTCGCCTTCGGCTTCGACGCGGTACGGGTGCCGCTCTACCTGCGCTGGGCCTATCCGACCGCCGCGGTGCGCGACCGGCTGCGGCCGGTGGTGGGCTGGGCCGGGCGCTACCCCGCCATCGGCGCCGTCCCCGCCACCATCGACCTGACGACCGGCGAGACGGCCGACTACCCGATGTCGCTCGGTGGCCAGGCCATCCTGCTGCTCGCCGAGCACGTCGTCGGCGGAACGGAGCTGCTGCTCCCGCTCCAGCGCGACGACCACGACTACTACGCCAACGTCCTCCTCCTCCTCACCAAGCTCGCCGCGACGGAGATGCCGCGATGAAACGAACCCATCTGGTGATCGCCAGCAGCGTGGTGATCACGGCGGCCGCGGCCGCCTTCACCTTTCCCCACGCCGCGACCACCCCCTGGCGCGGCGAGCCCGCCGCGCCGCACGGCTTCGAGCTGCCCGACGTGCTCGCCGCCGCGCCCCCCGGCGCCGCCGCCGGCGCGGGCGCGGCGCCGGAGGTCGACACCAGCTATCTCTGGGCCGCCTTCGAGGCCGGGGACTACGCGTCCGTGCGCGAGGAACTCCGGGTCCTGCGACGGCTGCACCCGACCTGGACGCCGCCGGCGGACCTGGTGCGGCTCACCGACGCCATGCAGAGCCGCCGCATCGTCCTGCCGGCGGTCGCCGACGGCGCGTTCTCCGAAGCGGTGGCCTATTACGAAGCCCATCGCGGTCGGTTCACCTGCGCCGACGTCACCATCGAGGCGCTCTGGGCGGTGGCCGAGGCCTACGCCGCGCTCGAACGTCCCGACGCCGCCTTCGCGGTTTACCACCGCGTCCTCGACGAGTGCGAGGACACCGAGCTCCGGCTCGCCACCCTGGAGAAGGCGATCGCGCGCGAGGATCCCCAGCGCCTGGAGGCCCTGCTCGCGATCGAGGCCGAGCGCGGCCACGACGAGGCCGAGCTCGAGCGGCTCGCGCGCATTCGTCAGGACGGACTGGGTAGCGGGGAGACCGGTCCGGTGCAGCTCTCGCGCCTGGACCGGACCCTGCGCGCGGTGGGCGCGGACCGGGCGTCGGCGAGCGACCTCGCCTGGCTCGCCGAGCACGCGCGCGAGCGCCGCAACGCCAACGCGGCGATGGTGCTGGGCTATCACCACCTCGACGGCGGCGCGCCGGCAGCGGCGGCGGACTGGTTCGAACGCTCGCTGGCTTGGCGCCGCACCACGAAGGCGCTCGAGGGTCTCCACCACGCCTACGGCCGGCTCGGCCGCGCCGACGAGCAACGCCGCCTGGCGGCGCGCCATCCCGACGCGCTGGCCGGGCTCGCCGCCGCCGGCGATACCGATACCCGGCTCGCCAAGGCCTGGCGGGCGTTGGACGAGGGCGACAGCGAGCGCGCCCTGCGCTACGCCGAGGTCGCGGGTGCCGAGGTCGAGGCCGACGACCGCGAGCTGGTGCGCGGCTGGGCGCTGTTGGCGGAGGAGCGCGCCGCCGAGGCCGAAGCCGCCTTCACCCGCGCCGCCGCCAGCCCCGAGCCCGACGCCCGCGCCAGCGCCGAGAAGGGCCGCGCGCTGGCCCTCATCGCCGCCGGTCGCGACGACGAGGTGGCGGTCGACGACACGCTCTCGGCGGCGGACGTCGCCGACATCGAGCGCGCCAAGCTGGAGCGTCGGATCGTGGCGAGCTTCGAGGACGGTGACCCGCAACGCGCCCACGCGCTCTTGCGCGAGCGGCGGCAGCGGTTTCCGGCCGCGGCGTCGATGGGCACGCTCGAGGGCTGGATCCTCTACGAGATGGGCGAGCTCTACGCCGCCGACCGCTTCTTTCGAGAGCTCTGGCGCGAGACCCGCTCCGAGGATGCCCGCTTCGCCCTGTCGACGGTGCGCGAGGCGATGTACCCCCACCGTTGATCACCTCCGGCTCGGCGGGTCGCGAACGGGCGTCGCGAGCCGCCGGCCGGGTCTTACCGTCGTGTCCACTGCCGTCGCGCCGCACCGCCGGGCGCGACGGTCTTCGTCGAGGTCGTCGAACAGATGTCGTATGCGAAATCCTACCGGCTCGGGGCGCTCGAGGTCGTCTATACGGTTAGACAGGACTGGGAGGGCGGCTTCATCGCCGAACTCGCCGTCACGAATGCGGGTGCCGCGCCGCTCGACTGGGCGTTACTGCTGGAGGCCGGGTTCGAGGTCACCAATCTGTGGCGGGCGACGGCGACGCCGGCCGGCGACGGCGGCCTGAGCCTCGCCGGCCCCGCCTGGCAGCCGACGCTGGCGGCGGGCGAGACCTTCACCCTCGGCTTCGAGGCCGCGGGCGAATCGGACGCGGCGTTGGCGATCACGGCGCCGGGCGGCGCGAGCGCGCCCCCGCCCGCGGTCGGCGACGAGCAGCCCACCCCGCCACCGACCCTCGAGCTCGTCGACGCCGAGCCGGTGCGCGAGGGCGGTGAGCTGCTCTTCACCCTCGCGCTGTCGCGGGCGGCCGAGGCGCCCGTCACCGTCACTACCAGACCGTGGACGGCTCGGCGGGCGCCGGCGGCGACTACGTCGCCGCGACCGAGACCGTGACCATCCCGGCCGGTGAGACCGCCGCGGTCGTCCGCGTCGCCACCCGCGACGACGCCGCGATCGAGCCGGACGAGACCGTCGGCGTGCGGTTGGTCGAGGCCGTGGGCGCCGAGGTCGCGGTGGACGAGGCGCGGGGCGTCGTCACCAGCGCCGACGTGCCGACGCTCGCCGTCGGCGACGCCGCCGTCGCCGAGGGCGACCGCGCCGCCGTCGCCACCGGCGGGCTCGGCCCGCTGTCGACCGCCGGCAACCGCATCGTCGACGAGAACGGCGAGGCGGTGACGCTCGCCGGGGTCAACTGGTTCGGCATGGAGACCGAGCGGTTCGCACCGGACGGCCTGCACCTGCGCAACTGGCAGGAGATGATGGGCCAGATGGCGGAGCTCGGCTTCAACACCATCCGCCTGCCGTTCTCGAACGCCGCGCTCGACGTCGGCCGCATGCCGGTCGACATCGACTACGACCTCAACCCCGATCTGGCCGGGCTGACCGCGCTGGAGATCCTCGACGAGATCGTCGCCCACGCCGACACCCTCGGGCTGCGCATCCTCCTCGACAACCACCGCAGCACCGCCGGCGACGGGCCGGAGGCCAACGGCCTCTGGTACACCGCCGACTACGGCGAGGCGCGCTGGCTCGACGACTGGCGGATGCTGGCCGAGCGCTACGCCGACGCCCCCGCCGTCATCGGCGCCGATCTCCGGAACGAGCCCCACGGCGCGAGCTGGGGCGAGGGCGGCGCCGACTGGGCGGCCGCCGCCGAGCGCGCCGGCAACGCCATCCTCGCAACCGGCAGCGAGTGGCTGATCGTGGTCGAGGGCGTGCAGGCCTATCAGGGCGACGACTACTGGTGGGGCGGCAACCTGCAGGGCGTCGCCGACCGCCCGGTCGAGCTCGACCGCGCCGACAAGCTGGTCTACTCGGCGCACGCCTACTCGCCCGAGGTCTACGAACAGCCGTGGTTCGCCGAGCCCGACTACCCCGCCAATCTGCCGGCGATCTGGGACGAGAACTTCGGCTACATCCACCGCGAGGGCATCGCACCGGTGCTCGTCGGCGAGTTCGGCAACCGCTACGAGGAGGTCCGCGACCGCCAGTGGCTCGACGCCTTCGCGGCCTATCTCGCCGGCGACTTCGACATCGACGGCCGCTCCGACCTGCGCGCCGGCGAGACCGGGCTGAGCTGGACCTACTGGGCGTGGAACCCGAACTCGGGCGACACCGGGGGCATCCTCGCCGACGACTGGCGCACCCCGGTGCAGGCGAAGCTCGACGCCCTCGCCGAGTTGCGGGCCGCCGGCACCGACTTCGATCCGACCGCCGGACCCGGCGCGGTCGAGGTCGCCGAGCGCGGGCTCGCCGAGGTGGTGGTGAGCTTCGACGAGCCGGCCGTCGAGGCGGTCACCGCCGCCTGGGGCACCGAGGACGGCACCGCGGTCGCCGGCGAGGACTACGAGGCCGCGGCCGGCGTGGTCCGCTTCGCCCCGGGCGAGACCGAGAAGACCGTCACCGTCAAGGTTCTGGGTGACGACGCGGCGGAGGGCGACGAGACCTTCGCGCTGCGGTTCGACGACGTGGTCGGGGCGGCACGTGACGGCGGCGGGGCCACCGTCACCATCCTCGACGACGACGCGCCCGCACCCGAACCCGACCCCGAACCCGCGCCGGAGGCGGACCCGGAACCGACCCGGCCGGCGGACGACGGCGACGACGCCGCGTCGCCCGCGCCCGCGCCGAGCGATCCGACCGGCGACGGCATCGCCGCGGTCGAGGTGAGCGTCGAGGTGCAGGTCAGCGATTGGTGGTATCAGCTCGACGTCACCCTCACCAACACCGCCGAGCGTGCGGTCACCGACTGGACCGTCACCCTGCCCGCGGTGACGCCGCCCGAGCAGCTGTGGAACGCCTTCGTGGTCGACGACGGCGCCGCCGGCACGACCTTCGCGAGCGATCGGAGTTGGGCGACGTCGCTGGCACCGGGACAGTCGATCGGCTTCGGCATGGGCGGCGATCCCGGCGGCGTCGACACGACCAGCTTGGACGCCGACGCGCTGAGCGGCAGCGCGGAGGTGGACGGCATCTTCGTCTGAGAGCGCAGCGCGGGTGTGGTGGGGGCGAGCTGCTCGAGGATCTGCCGGAGCAGCGGCGAGCGCGCGCAGGCGTCGCCGCGGCCGTGTCCCGAGCACGTGGCCCATGGCCGGCTGCGCGGCGGGGCCTCCGTGAACCACCACACCTTGTCCGACTTCCGCGTGGCGCAGTTCGGCCGACTCGACGGAGTGCTGAGGCCGAGCTCGACACCGACCCGCGACGGAGCGGCTCGTCACCCACCTCGAGGGGTCGTCCACGCGCGGCTCGCCGCCGGCGACGATCGTGCCGTCTGACGGTGGCGTCTCATCTCAGGGCCGTCCCAGGCTCACCATCGACGGTAGCCAATCGGCCAGCTTGGCGAGCCGCGGCAGCCCCTCGCGTTCCAGCACGCTCAAGGACTCGCCGACGAGCCACTCCGGCACCATCGGCAGGCGTTCGTCGTCGGCGATGAGGACGATGCTGCGGCGGACCTGCGAGCGCGGCAGCGGCAACACGGCGACGTCGTCGAAGCCGGGCGAGCGGGTCAAGAGGCAGGAGGCGGCGGTGATCGTCCAGCCGACGCCGGCGCCGACGAGCGAGAGCATCGCCGGCGAGCTGTCGACCGTCATGACGCTCGTAGGCGTCAGGCCCTCGGCCCTGAGCGCGGTTTCGACCTGCCCCGCCATGCGGCGTCGGGCGAAGTATTTGAGGAAGGGCAACCGGTCGGCGAGGCGCTGCAGCGTCGCCGCCGCCACGGCGGGCTCCACCGCGTAGTCCGGGGGCACGACGGCGACGCAGGGTTCGGTCAGGAGCACCCGGGTGCCGCCGCCGCGGACGGCGTCGAGGGCGACGCTGGTGATGGCCACCGAGTCGTTGGCGAAGATCAGCTCGTCCTCGTTCTCGAACTGGAGCGCGCAGTAGACGTCGAGCCGGCCGACCCGGCTGCGCAGCCGTGGCACCAGCTCGGGTACCAACACGCTCGCCAGCGACTCCAGGACGTGCAGCCGCAGGCTCGGCAGCTCGAAGTCGCGGTAGTCGTCGAGGGCGGCGCACAGGTCTCGAGCTTCGGCCAAGAGATGGCGACCCTGATCGCGCAGCCGCGCCCCCGCGGCGGTAACCCGGACGTCCCGCCAGCCGCGCTCGAGCAGCGCCACGCCCAGGCGCTCCTCGAGCTTCGCGATCTGCTGGGAGACGGCGGCCTGGGAGATCCCCAAGCGCTGGGCGGCGCCGGTCATGCTGCCCGCCGCCGCCACCTCGACGAAGATCTCGAGCTGTCTGAGATCGAGCCCGCGGCGCACGCCGCCGGCCTCGACCGACGGCGCCTTCGCGGGCGCGCTCTCGCTAGGCAACCTTCTGCGCGGCCGCCGCGTCGGGCGCCGCCGGCATCAGGCCGTCGAAGAGGCCGCTCGGCAGGCTTTGAACGTAGTCGATCACCTCGCCCGAAGGGATCACGTCGGCGTACTTGGCGTTCATGTCGCACAGGTTGATCGCGTGCGACGCCTGCGCGCGGTCGAAGCAGCCGTCCTCGATGACGCTGACCCGGTAATTCAGGCTGAACGCGTCGATGACGGTGGCGCGCACACAGCCGCTGGTCGTGGTGCCGCAGACGATGACGCTGTCGCACTGCATGTGGGCGAGGTAACCGGCCAAGGGCGTGCCGTAGAAGCCGCTAGGCTTCTGCTTGCAGATCATGATGTCTTGCGGCGCCGGCGCGATCTGCGGGACGATGGCGTTGCCGTCGAGATCGGTCGGCTGCGGGGGGTAGACGTCCTCGTGGTTGCGGCTGTTCTTCCAGGCCCAGCTGCCGGCGTCCCAGCCGTCGGGGCGGCGCACGCCGGTGGTGTAGATCACCGGGATGGGCTTGGCGCGGCAGGCGTGGAGCACGTCGGCAATGACGTCGGTGGCTTCGAAGCCCTCCTCGCCGCAGGAATTGCGCCAGCGCTTGATGCTCTCGAGGATCGGCTCACGCTGGTCGCCGACGAAGGCGTAGTTGACGTCGACGATGATGAAGGCGGGGCGCTTGCCGAAGCCGGCGCGGGCGCCGTAGCCCGAGGCGGCAAAGACGGCCTTGTCGCGTTCCGTCAGAAACTGGTCCCAGATGCGCTCGGCCATGGTGCGGTTCTCCGTATTGGGGGAGCGGCCGCCGGCGCGCGGCCGGCGGTGCCGGAAAGGGGGCGCGTCAGTTGCCGAGGGTGGCAACGACCCCCTCGACGAACTGCATGTCGATGATCTCGTCGAAGGCGACATCCTTCTCGAGGATTTCGACGCTGCGCACGACCGTACTGCCGGTGTCCCAGGCCTCCGGCAGGATGACGCCGTCGGGGCTCCAGAGCTCGTCGGCATAGGAGCGCTCGATAGTCGCCATGAGGTCGCGCTCGGGCATCGCCGGGAACTCCTTCTTGGCGATCGCCACCGCGCCCTCGGGATCGTCGTAGGTGTATTCGAGGCCGCGGATGATCCCGCGCACGAAGCCCTCGACCACCTCCGGCTCCTCCTCGATCGACTCGAGCCGGACGTTGATCGTGGAATAGGTGTAGGGGCCGAGCTCCGCCGGCACGTTGTAGAACGGCTCGTCCCAGATGCCCTCCTCGACGCCCTGGGTGAGCATCGGCTCGGAGATGACGCCGACCTCGGCGCGACCGGCGCGCACCGCCGCCAGGATCGCCGGGGTGGAGGTCTCCAACAGCGTCACGTCGCGGCCCGGCTCTAGCTCCCAGGTGTGCATCAGATAGCGCGTGATCGAGTTCGGCGTGCCGCCGAAGTAGCCGGTGGCGATGGTCTTGCCTGAGAGGAACGCGCCGTAGTCGTCTTCGGGCAGCTCAAGCCCGTCCTTGGCGACCAGATAGACGTTGCCGCGGTTCACCACATTGACGACGGCGCGCAGCTCGGCGCCCTTGGCCTTGGCGAAGGCGTTGTGCTCGGGGCCGCCGATGAAGGCGAAGGCCTGCTTGGTCAGCACTGCGTTGGTGTGGGCGCCGCCGCCCTTGGTGGTCATCACCTGGAGCTCCAGGCCCTCGTCGGCGAAGTAGCCGTTGTGCATGGCGACGTACATCGGGAGATAGCCGAGGCTGTGCACCGGCTCGGCCACGACCAGCTCGCGCTGCGCCGCGGCAGGGTCAGCGAGGGTGAGAGATGTGACCAGCGCGGCACCGGCGACGAGCCAGGCGCGGCGAGACGAGGCGCGAATACGGGTCATCGGTGTCCTCCTTGGCTGAGAGCCCGTGAAAAAATCGCCTGATTGTGCTGGAATCGCGGCGTGATCCGGCTGACGTGGGCGAAGGTGCGGCGATGAGCGAGCTGTTCGAGGATCTGCCGGAGCAGCGGCGGGAGCGGTCGCAGGCGTCGGGGCGACCGCGGGTGCTGGAGGCGGACCGGCGGCAGGTGGCGCTGGAGGCGGTTTGCCTCGACGACCTGTTGGCGCCGGAGCACCCGGCGCGAGCGGTTTGGGCCTTCGTCGAGGGGTTGGACCTGGCGCCGCTCTACGCGTCGATCCGGGCGAGCGAGGACCGGGCCGGGCGGCCGGCGATCGACCCGAAGATTCTGGTGGCGCTTTGGCTCTACGCCACGGTGGACGGTGTGGGCAGCGCCCGGGCGCTGGCGCGGCTGTGCACGGAGCACGTGGCCTATCGCTGGCTGTGCGGCGGGGTGTCGGTGAACCACCACACGCTGTCGGACTTCCGGGTGGCGCAGGTGGACTGGCTCGACGGCGTGCTGACGGCGAGCGTGGCGGGGCTGATGCACCAAGGCCTGGTGACGCTCGAGCGGGTGGCGCAGGACGGCATGCGGGTGCGCGCCTCCGCCGGGGCGGCCTCGTTCCGGCGCCGCCAGAGCCTGGAGCGATGTCGCGAGGAGGCGAAGGCGCAGGTGGACGCGCTCAAGGCCGAACTCGAGGCCGACCCGGCGCAGGCGGACCGGCGCCGGCGGGCGGCGCGCGAGCGGGCGGCGGCCGAGCGGCTCGACCGGGTCGAGGCGGCGCTGCGCACGCTCGACGCGGTGGAAGCGGCGGACGCCGCACGCGGCGGTAGCGGCACGTCGCGCGCCGATGGCGGTCGGTCGGACGACGCCGCCGATGACGAAGAGCGCGACAAGCGGCGGGCGCGGCGGGCGTCGACGACCGATCCGGAGGTGCGCGTCATGAAGATGGCGGACGGCGGCTGGCGCCCGGCGGTCAACGTCCAGTACGCCACCGACGTCGAAAGCGGGGTCGTGGTCGGTGTCGACGTGGCGAACGGCGGCAACGACCAGCCGCAGCTCGTGCCCATGGTGGACCAGCTCGCCGACCGCTACGACACCGTCCCCGGCGCGTGGCTCGCCGACGGCGGCTTCGTCTCGCTGCATGCGGTGAAGGACCTCGACGCCCGCAACATCGCGCTCTACGCCCCGCCGCCCAAGCGGCGCGACGGCCGCCCGGCCGGCCCGCGTCCCGGCGACGCGCCACCCGTGGCGAACTGGCGGGAACGCATGACGAGCGAGGACGGCCGAGCGATCTACAAGCAACGCGCCGCCACCAGCGAGTGGGTCAACGCCGGGGCGCGCGGGCGCGGTCTCCAACAGATGCCCGTGCGCGGTCGCGCCAAGGCCAAAGCGATCGCGCTCTGGCACGCCATCGGCCACAACCTCACCCGCCTCATCGCCCCACCGGCGGCACCGGCGGCGAGACCGGCATGAGCCGCCGGCCTCGCCCCGTGCCAGAGCGGCCGGCACGGAGCCCGGCGCCGGCTCGGCCGAACCGGACGCCGCTTCGCCCCGGCCGATGCTCACCCAACATCACCACCGGCGGCACCGAACCATTGCTTCACACGCTCTGAGGGAGATCGGGTCAACGGGCGGCGCCGGTGGCCGCCCCGTGGGCGACGCCCTTGATGAGCCAGCGCTCGAGCTGGCCCACGATGACGTAGAGGGCGATCGAGAGAACCGAGAGCACGAGCACGCCGACCCAGATCAGCGCGATGTCGTAGACCTCGCCGGCGTAGAGTATGAGCCGGCCCAGCCCGTGCTGGGAGCTGATAAACTCGCCGACGATGGTGCCGGTGAGCGCGAGGCCGATGTTGATGCGCAGCACCGAGATGATCCACGGCAGCACCGAGGGCAGCACCAGCTTGTTGAAGACCTGAATCCGGTGGGCGCCGAGCGAGTAGAACAGGCGCTCCTGGTCGGAATCGACGGCCTTGACCCCGGCGAAGCAGGTGAGCGTGGTGACCACCATGGTGAGCGCCACACCCATGGCCACCTTGGACGACAACCCCATGCCGAAGACGAGGACGACCAAGGGTGCGAGCGCCAGCTTCGGCATGGCCTCGAAGCAGACGAGGTAGGGCTGCACGATCGTGGCGTAGTTGCGCGACCACCAGAACGACAGCCCGATCAGGGCGCCGACGGTGGTGCCGACCGCGAAGCCGAGGAGGGTGGCGCGGAAGGTGAACCAGGTGTCGACGAGCGCGTCGCCCTCCCCCACAAAGGTGACGAGGCTGGTCCAGACTTGGCTCGGCTGCGACCAGAAGAAGCCGTCGATGAAGCCGACGCGGACACCGACCTCCCAGTACGCGATGAGGCAGACGAGGATGCCGAGCTGCCAGGCGGCGATGCGGGCGGTGTGCCAGCGTCGCTGCACCGGCAGGCGGCGGCGCGTCACCGGCGGGACCACGACCGTCCCGTCCTCGCGGCGGACGACGCGCCCGCCGGGCAGCATGGTGGCGAGGTGGCCGACATTGATCATGGGCGTGTCCTCCGGGCGCGGGTCGTCAGGCCGCCACGTCCGCCGGCAGGTCGGTCGGCGCCGGCCCCAGGAGCTCGACGCAGTGCTCGCGCAGGCGGGCGAAGACGTCGGTGGTGACGATGCTGCGCGGTCGCGGACGCGCGAGCGGGACCTCGAGATGCGCCCGCACGCGCCCCGGTCGGGGCGAGAGGACGTAGATCTCGTCGGAGAGGTAGACCGCCTCCTCGACATCGTGGGTGACGAAGATGACGGTCCGGCCGAAGTCCTCCCAGAGACGCAAGAGCCATTCCTGCATCGCCGAGCGGGTCTGGGCGTCGAGCGCGCCGAAGGGCTCGTCGAGCAGGATCACCTCGGTGTCGCACAACAGCGTGCGCAACAGCGCCGCGCGCTGGCGCATGCCGCCCGACAGCGCCGGCGGGTACTGACGCTCGAAGCCGGCGAGGCCATAGCGCTCGAGATAGGGGCGGGCGCGCTCGCGCGCCTGGCGCACCGGCACGCCGCGAATCTCCATGCCGAGGATGACGTTGTCGAGGACCGTGCGCCAGGGCAGCAGCAAGTCTTTCTGCAGCATGTAGCCGACGAGGCCGATATAGCCGGTGACGTCTTCGCCATCGATCTCCACCGAGCCTTCGCTCGGGGCGAGCAGGCCGGCGATGACGTTGAAGATGGTGGACTTGCCGCAGCCCGACGGGCCGATGAGGCTGACGAAGCGGCCGGGCGCGATGTCGATGTCGATGCGGTCGAGGGCCAGGACCTCCGGCTGGCCCGGTGTCTCGAAGATCTGGCTCACCTGCTTGAGGTGGATCTTCGACGGCGGCGGAACGTCACCTAGCGTGTCGGCCATCCGTGTTTCCTTCCGGCGCTCACAACCGCGGGTCTCGCCCATGGCCGCAAAGAGCGTGCCAATGCCGGAGACGGCGCCGAGCGTGGCGGAATCGGCCGCCGCCGACCGCCCCCATCGCGCCGTGAGCCGGGCCATCATAAGGGCAACTTATACGATCATGCCTTGTGGTGTTCGACGCTGCCCTCGCGGTGGGCAGCGTCGCGCCCGCCGGTCGCGAGCGCGAAGGCGAGGGCGCCGAGCGCCACCACCGCGGCGTTGAGGACCATGCCGCCGGTGTAGCCGGCGGGCAGCAGATCCGCCGCCAGGCCGGCCAGGATGGGGCCAAGCACGAAGCCGGCGTCGCCGACCGTGCGCAGTACGCCCATGGCCGGGCCGAAACGGCCGTTCGGCGCGTTGTCGGCGGCGAAGGCGGTGCTCGCCGGGTTGGAGACGCCGACGCTCACTCCGACGAGCATCACCGCCACGAAGAAGAGCCAGGGGCTGGGTGCCAGGGCGACGAGCACGAGGCTCGAGGCCAGCCCGTAGGTGGACCACGCGATGGCCCGCCGCGCGCCGAAGCGGTCGACGAGACGCCCGGCCACCGACAGCATGGCGAGGTTGGCCGCGGCCTGCGCCGTCAGCGCCAAGCCGATGGCGGCGAGCGAGAGCCCGAAGCGGGCGTCGCCGATCAGCGGGGTGAGTTGCCACTGTGCCGCGGTGCGGGTGAAGAAGATCCCGAAGGTGACGAGCGTGACCGCGGCGAAGGCGCGGTGTTCCAGGAGGACCGCGGGACCAAGCCCACCCTTGCCGCCCCGGTTTTCGGCGCCGTCCAGCTCGCGGCGGTCGGCGAGCGTCTCGGTGAAGCCCGCGAGCGCGAAGACCGAGGCGGCCAGCGTGACCAGCGCGAAGGCCCAGAACGGTGCGCGAAAGCCGAAGACCTCGGCGATGATGCCGCCGAAGACGGGACCGGCACCGGCGCCCACCAGGATCGCGGTCTGATAGAGCGCCATGACGCGGCCGCGATTGCCGGGCGTAGAGAGGTCGGCGGCCGCCGCCATCGCCACGGTCATGTAGCAGCCGGAGCCCAGGCCCTGGACGAAGCGCCAGGCGACCAGGCTCGCGAAGCTGTCGGCCAGCGCCGCACCGACCGAGCCCACACACAAGACCAGCGCGCCGGCGCACATCAGCCGCCGCCGGCCGAAGCGCTCGGCCAAAAAGCCGGTTGGGATGTTCACCAAGAGGCGCGCGACGCCGAAGGCGGTGATGGTGGTGCCGATGAGGGTGGTCCCGACCCCGAAGGCGGCGGCGTAGAGGGATAGGACCGGGCTGATCACGCCCATGCCGCTCATGACGAGGGTCACGATGACGAGCATGGGCAACAAGCGCGGCTCGGCGCGGAGCACGCCGAGATAGCCGCGCTCGGCGGCGGAAACGTCGCTCATGGCTTGGCCTTGTTGTCGTTGGCGCGCCATCGGACGCAAAGCCCGCGCCAATAAGCGCTCGTGCGCCGCCGCCGTCCCCTGATCGGCCGAGCGCGCGCCCGGCGTCGTTCCTGGGGTCCACGGTTCGCCGAAAAAGCGCGCTCTGCTTGTTCGAGGTGAGCGGGGAGGTGACCATACCGGACCGCAAGGCGGACGCGGCGATCCGGGACCGAAGCGGCGGATGTCGACCGAGTGCAAGCAGGGCGCGGTGCTGGCTCTGCGGAAGGGCGAGGACGTCGAACTCGTGTCGCGCGAACTCGCTTGACGGTGGCCCGCCTGACCAAGTGGCGCGACGCGGTTATCGCCGCGGGCGAGGTCGCGCTGACGAGCCGCCCCGACGTCAGCGACGGCACCATGCGCGCGGGCGCGCGCTTCGACGACGTGCCACTCCACGCGCTCGGGCAGGCGTGGGGATACCGGAGGTGGGTCCGCTGTAGCCCGTTTGACGGAACGATCTCCGGCCGAGGACTAAAAAAATATCGCCTTTTCAATAGCTTAATGGTGGGTGCACAGGGACTCGAACCCCGAACCCGCGGATTAAAAGTCCAACGATTTTCCAGCGATTTCAACGCCGTTCCGTCAAAAATCGCCCAGCGGTTGCTTATATGTCTCAACGACTTGCACGAAGATGACGGAATGCGGCTGGCTCATGCGTTCTCGCTCGACGGTTGCGGGACGCCCGCGGGGTGAGGGCGCTTGCCCGCTCGCACCATCGTTCAGAAACCCTTGCCCGTCGCAGGGATGCTAAGCAGGCGACACCTGCCAGGCAACACGGCGGCCAACGAGGTTGACGCTCTACAGCCGGCCGCCCTTGGTGCGGTCCCGCGGCCCCAGCGCAGCTTCGAGATCGGCCCGGAAGATCTCGAAATTCACCGTCGCCGCGAGCTTCTCCAGCGGATCGCCCCGTTCCGAGAGCTGAACAAGCCGATGCTCGACGTCCCAGAACCCACCCTGCCGACGCGCCATTCCCGCCTCGCTCGCTATCTCCTCAACGCCATCGAATCATGCCGGCGCGCCCAAAACCAGCCGGTTTCCGGAGGTGTCCAAGTGAAGGATACCCGGATCTCGGGCGTTCACGGGGCGGGTTCTCCACGAAGCTCCACGGCCTCGCCGACGGCCTCGGCAACCCGCTTCGCTTCGCCCTGACCGCGGGCCGGGCGGGCGACGCGCCCACAGCCCTTCCCTTGCTCGGCACGGTGGAGATGCTCGCCGTCGAGGCCGTGCTCGCCGATCGCGCCGACGACGGCGACGACCTCCTCGCTTGGATCGCTGACGC
>JAAAPF010000296.1 GCA_009908425.1 Alphaproteobacteria bacterium | reverse complement strand
AACCTCCGCTCGATGTGGGAGAAGGACGCCCTCGACATGTCCGACATCCGCCTGATCTGGCAGTCGAATTTGATCACCAACGGGCCGACCGTGGTACGCGAAGACCTGCCGCCGGAGGTCAAGCAGACCTACCAGGACTTCCTGCTGTGGCTCTCCTACAACGACCGCGAGTGCTTCGCCAACATCGCGGATGGTGAGGCCAACGGCTTCGTGCCGGTAAACCACGAGTTTTACGAGCCGATCATCAACATGCGCCGCGCGACCATCGAGTCGCGTCGCGGCTGAACCGGATGGGGTGGGCGACCGCGGGCCCCGGGCCGCGGTCGCCCGCGTACGCGATGGCATCGACAGCTTCGACCTTCGACGGCGATCCGGTCGCGACCTTCGAGCGGCACTACGCCGAGGTGGCCACCCAACGGCGGCGCCGGACGCTGCTGTTCTGGGCGATCTTCGTCGTCATCCTCGGCGTCGCGATCGACGTCTCGACCTTCTTTCCCGAGCGGCTGGCCGAGGGCCTGCCCAAGATCGGCGGCTACCTCTACGACACCCTGCCGGTGCTGCGACCGGAGCACCTGTTCGCGGACGTCGAGACCGCGGGCTCGCTCGCCTACTGGTATTTCAACCTGCCGAAATACGCCGGGCTCCTCTTCACCACCATCAACATGGCGCTGTTCTCGACGCTTTTGGGGGCGATCGGGGCCCTGCTCCTGTGCTTCGCGGCCAGCCGCAACCTGGCGCCGAACTGGTGGATCTTCACGCTCTCACGGCGTTTTCTGGAGTTCTGCCGCGCCGTGCCGGAGGTCGTGTTCGCGCTGATCTTCGTCTACGCGTTCGGCATCGGCCCGGCCGCCGGCGTGCTCGCCATCGCGATCCATTCCGCCGGTGCGCTCGGCAAGCTCTTCTCCGAAGTCAACGAGAACGTCGACCACGGCGCCCTCGACGGCGTGCGCGCCGCCGGCGGCAACTGGTTCGAGGAGATGCGCTACGGCGTGCTGCCGCAGGTTTGGCCGAACTTTCTCAGCTACATCTGGATGCGGCTCGAGATCAATATTCGCGCGAGCTCGATCATCGGCTTCGTCGGCGGTGGCGGCATCGGCCAGGAGCTGCACTACGTCATCAGCTTCAACTACTACGAGGAGGTCAGCGCCATCGTGATCCTGATCGTGCTGACCGTCACCTGTACCGACCTGATCTCGGAGCGGCTGCGCCACCGCGCCATCGGCAGGGAGAACCTGATGTGAGCACCGCCGGCCTCGGCGACGACGCCATCCACGCCCGCTTTCCCGAGCTGTTCGACGACCGGCTCGTCACCCGGGCCAAACGCGCCGCACCCTGGCTGATCGGGCTGGCCTACGTCGTCTTCTGCATTTGGTTGTTCGACCTCAGCCTCGCCAAGCTGATCACCGGGCTCGACCGCATGTGGATCGTGGTCCGCTCGATGCTCGTCTGGAACGACTTCTGGAGCTGGAACTTCGGCGCGATCTTCAACGGCCTGTTCGAGACGCTGGCGATGGCGTTCATGGGCACGCTGATCGCCTCGATCCTGGCGGTGCCGCTGGGCTTTCTGGCGGCGGCCAACGTCGTTCGCGTCGGCGTCTTCCGCCACGCCGTGCGCCGCGTCCTCGACGTCCTGCGCGGCGTGGATCAGCTGATCTGGGCGCTGATGTACGTCCGCGCCGTCGGCCTCGGCCCGCTCGCCGGCGTGCTTGCGATCGTCACCAGCGACACCGGCACCCTCGCCAAGGTCTATTCCGAGGCGGTGGAGAACGTCGACAAGAAGCAACTCGACGGCGTGAAGGCGACCGGGGCGGGGACCCTGCAGCTCTACCGCTTCGGGGCACTGCCGCAGATCATGCCCGTCTTCCTCTCGCTCTCGCTCTACTTCTTCGAGAGCAACACCCGCTCGGCGACCATCCTCGGGATCGTCGGCGCCGGCGGCATCGGGCTGCAGCTGTCCGAGCGCATGCGCGCCAACCTCTGGGACCAGACCGCGTTCATCATCCTCTTGATCCTGATCACCGTGGGGGTGATCGACCATCTGTCGCGGCTCATCCGCGAACGCTTCATCGGCAAGCGCAGCCTGTGAGCGACGAGTTCGCCCCGATCGAGGACCATCCCGGCGGCGACGCGCGCCAGCCGCCGCTCGGCCGCGAGCCCTCGATCCACCCGACGGCGCAGGTGCGGCGCTCGCGGCTCGGCCCCTGGACCGCCGTCGGCGCGCGTACCAAGCTGGTGGAGACCAGCCTCGCCGCCTACAGCTACGTCGTCGAGGACGGCGACCTGATCTACGCCTCGATCGGCAAGTTCTGCTCGCTCGCCCGCATGGTGCGCGTCAATCCGGGCGAGCACCCGACCTGGCGGGCCGCCCAGCACCACTTCATGTACCGCGCCGCCGACTACGCCATGGGGGAGGACGAGGCCGAGGTCTTCGCCTGGCGGCGGTCCAACGCGGTCACGATCGGCCACGACGTGTGGATCGGCCACGGCGCCACCATCATGGCGGGCGTGAGCGTCGCCACCGGCGCGGTCGTCGGCGCCGGCGCCGTCGTCACCAAGGACGTCGCCCCCTACACCATCGTCGGCGGGGTGCCGGCGGCGCCGATCCGCCGCCGCGTCAGCGAGGCGGTGGGCGCGCGGCTGATCGCGCTCGCCTGGTGGGACTGGCCGCACGACCGGTTGGCGGCGGCGCTCGGGGATTTCCGGGGCCTCACCGCCGAGGCGTTTCTGGAACGCTACGGCGGCTGAGGGGCGACGGCGCCGGGTCCGCTCAGGGCCGAACCGATCTTTCGGTAGGGTGCGCGACGTCGCCCTCGTGTCAGTCGGCCCGATCTCCGGTATATCCTCCAACGAGGTCTTTGGCGGAGCCGAACCGTGTCGCACGCTCACCCCGCTCTCGTCGTCCCCGACCGCTTGCCGCCGGAGGACGTGGCCGAGTTGCGCGCGGCCTGGCTGCGGCTGGAGCGGCCGAGCTTCGCCGCCCGCACCTCGCACTATCTGGGCGCACCGCTGGAGGCCGGCTTCCAGCGCCTGGCGCCGGGGTTGCGCATGCGGTTGGAGAAGGCCACCGACGCCGCGCTCGAACGCGCGCTCGACCTCGCCGTCACCAGCCTGACCCCGCTGCCGGCCTCGGCGGCCCGCCATCGCGCGATGTCGGTCGGGCTGGGCGCCGCCGGCGGGTTCTTCGGACCGGCCGGGCTGGTGCTCGAGCTACCGATGACGACGGTGTTGCTGCTGCGCACGATCGCCGATACCGCGCGCCGCGAGGGCGAGGACCTCGACGCGCTGGACGCCCGCCTGGCGTGCCTCGAGATCTTCGCTCTCGGCAGCCCCAGCCCCGCCGACGACGCCGCCGAGACCGGCTTCTTCGAGCTGCGCGCCGCACTCGCCGTCGAGCTCGCCCGCGGCGGCGGGCCGTTGACCGCGGTCTGGGGCGGCGGCAGCTCCGCCGCCTCCGCGCTGGTGCAGGCCCTCGCCCGGCGTTTCGGCGTGGTCGTCAGCCAGAAGGCGGCGGCGCGGGCGGTCCCGGTCGTCGGGGCCGTCACCGCCGCCGGGCTCAACGCCCTCTTCTTCGAACATTATCTCGACGTCGCCCGCGGCCAGTTCGTGCGCCGTCGGCTGGAGCGCCGTTGGGGTCGGATGCTGGTAGCGGAGGAGTACGCCCGCATCGGCGCGGCGATGGACGCACCGAGCTGAGGGATCAGTCGTCGCCGCTATCGCCGCGCGCGGCCCGGCTGCGGGCGGCGAGGGCCTCCAGGCGGCGCCAGAGCGCGAGCGGCAGCTCCGGGCGCACGGGCTTGGGCCGGCCGGGCTGCACCGCCGCGCTCGCCGGATGGAGCGACACCCCGGCGGCGCGCTCGACCGCGAGCTCCGGGCCCTCGGCGCGCCAGCCTTCACCGTCGACGGCGAGGCACACGAGGGCACCTTCCCACGCCAGCTCGAGGCCGATGCCGCGGGCGCGCGCAGCCAGTGCGGCGAAGGGCGCGAGCAGGAGCGGCGCCGCCACCGCCCCGAGCACGAGTTCGCCGCGGCCGTGATCGGCCAGCGCGGTACCGGCCAGCAAGGGACAGAGTTGTTCGCCCTGGGGCAGCCACACCCCGCGCCCGCCGCCGGGTGCGAGGCCGGCGGGATCGAGCGCGGCGCGGCGCTCCAGCCAGTCGGCGGCGAGGACGGCACCCGGCAACCGGCGGGCGGCGAGCCAGCGCACGGCGGTGCCGGCTTCCTCGGCCAGCGACCAGCTCAGGCCGGCGCCGTGGGCGGCGTCGCGGACCAGCGCTTCGAGCTCGCTTAGCGAGCCCTCACGCGTGGGCGGCGGGCGGCGTCGCGTAGATCCAGCCGTCGGCATCGGCGCTCTCGAGCTCGTCGGCGAGCGGGGCACCCTGGTAGAACGTGACCCGCACCCATCGATCGGAACTCGGATCGAACCGCGTCGCGCCCATGAACGCAAGCTTCGCGCGCAACAGATCGAGCGGGAGCAGGTCGGCGTCGAGGGTGTTGTCGCGGATCTCGGCGTAGGCGTGGCGGCGGGCGAGCTGGGCGCGGCGCACCGCGCCGCGCTGCTCGGGCCGGCGCAGCACGAACTCGGCGACGGTGACGTCGTCGGCGACCTGGTCGAGTGCGCGCGCCAGCGCCTGGACGTCGTAAGCCGGCGCGCAGGGTCGCTCGAGTTCGGGATCGAGCGTGGCGCGCGGCGCCAGTCGCGCCTCGCCGGTCGCGGCGTCGGCGTACCAGAGGTGGGCGCGGGCGTCGGGATCGTCGAAGTCGATGGCGAGCGCCCAGTCGTAGACGTCGCCCAGCAGGGCGCGCAAGTCGCCCACGCGCATGCGGCCGTCGAGCCGGCCGCCGGCGCGCTCGTCCACCGCCATCTGCTCGACCAGGTCGTCGACCAGATCGCCGTAGGGATCCATCACCAGGCTCGCCAGCAACTCCTGGCCTTCGAGGGAGAGCTCGCTCTCGCCCCAGCGCCAGAGGGCGTCCCAGGGATGGCGCTCGGCCAGACCGTGCGCTTCGACGTGGGCGTCGAGGCGGGCGAGGTCGTCGTCGAGGGCTGCGATCTTTCGGGCCTGCAGCGGGTGCGTCGACGACCAGCTGGCGACGTGCGCGCGGGCGTCACCGAGATGGGTGTGGAACCGCCGCCGGGCGTCGACCGTGGCGCGTTCCAAGCCGCGCACGCGCGCGAGCGCTTCCTCCCGCACGCCGAACCAGCGGTCGGCCAACAGCGGGTGGTTGATGAAGAAGGGGGCGAGGCCGGGACCGGTGGCGTTGCCCACGCCGAGCCGGCGGCGCGGCTCGCAGCCGAGCGCGGTGGCGGTGCGCGGCGCCCGCCGGGCGGCGAGGTGATCGACCAGATCCACCGAAAACGCCCGGATCAGATAGAGCGTCAGCATCTCCACCTGGTAGGGTGCGGCGAACTCGGCGCGGTCGGCGAGGTGGTCGCGGTCGGCCGAGCCGAGCTTGCCGGACGCGTGGACGGAGATGGTGCGCAGCGCGTAGCCGACGCGCTCGACCTCGTCGAGCTCGGGCTGGCCGCCGGCCGCGAGGCTCGTCACCAGGGTCTCGAACAGCCGGGTCGAGCGCCGGGCGCGCACCAGGCAGAGATCGCGGGCGCCGAGCCGGGTTTCGCCGCCGTCCGCGACGGCCGCCTGGAGGCGGGCGACATCGTCGGGCGCGGCGACGCCGTCGACCAGGACGCAGGCGACCTCGTCGCGCCGCTCGGTGGTGCGCGCCGTGCGGTCGCCGGGCGCTACCGCCACCAGCGAGTAGCAGCGCTCGGGACCGCGGGCGGTGTAGATCGCGGTGCCCGCGCCGGTGTCGTCGACGGCCCAGGTCGGGCGCTCGACCCGCCACCCGTCACCGGCGAGCCGGCGCAACATCACCCGCGCGAACGAGAGCCGGCACGAGTGGAGCGATCCCAGGCGCGCCAGCCGCATGACCCGGGCCGGATCGCGGCGGGCGGCGGTGCAGACGGATGCGGACGACGACATGACACCCCCTCGTTTCACGACCTCGCGATCAGACGTAGGGCGCGAACCCTACGAGACGAGGGGTGGGCGGCGCGAGGCGCGCGTAGCCGCAGGCCGCGAGCGACCCGACCGCGATCAGTCCGCGAACGGATCGGTCACCAGGATGGTGTCGTCGCGGGCGGGGCTGGTGGAGAGCAGCGCGACCGGCGCCTCGACGAGTTCCTCCAGGCGCTTGACGTATTTGACCGCCGCGGCCGGCAGGTCGGCGAAGCTGCGCGCCCCCTCGGTGCTCTCCGACCAGCCGTCCATCTCCTCGTAGACCGGCTGCACCCGCGCCTGCGCGCCCATGCCGGCGGGCAGGTGGTGGAGCGTCTGGCCCTCGAGGGTGTAGGCGGTGCAGATCTTGAGCGTGTCCATGCCGTCGAGGACGTCGAGCTTGGTCAGCGCCAAGCCGTCGATGCCGCCGACCTTCACCGCCTGGCGCACCAGCACGGCGTCGAACCAGCCGCAGCGCCGGGGCCGGCCGGTCACCGTGCCGAACTCGCGGCCGCGCTCGCCCAGCCGGCGCCCGACGTCGTCGTCCTGCTCGGTCGGGAACGGGCCCGAGCCCACCCGCGTGGTGTAGGCCTTGGTGATGCCCAGCACGTAGCCCACCGCCTCCGGCGCCATGCCGGAGCCCAGGGCCGCCTGCGCCGCCAGGGTGTTGGAGGAGGTGACGTAGGGGTAGGTGCCGTGGTCGATGTCGAGCATCGCGCCCTGCGCCCCCTCGAACAGGATGCGCCGCCCGGCGCGGCGGAGCTCGGCGAGGCGCAGCCAGACGGGCTCGGCGTAGGGCAGGAGCTTGGGCGCGACCGCGGCCAGCCGCTCGGAGAGCTCGCGGCCGTCGACCTCGGGTTCGCCCAGGCCGCGGCGGAGCGCGTTGTGGTGCAGCAACAGCTCGTGGAGCTTGCGCTCCAACAGCGCCGTGTCGGCGAGGTCGCACAGGCGCAGCCCGCGGCGGGCGACCTTGTCCTCGTAGGCGGGACCGATGCCGCGGCCGGTGGTGCCGATCTTGCCGGTGCCGGCGTTGGAGCCCTCGCGGGCGCGCTCGCGCAACCGGTCGAGCTCGCCGTGGAGCGGCAGGATCAACGGCACGTTTTCCGCGATCCGCAGGTTTTCCGAGGTCACCGCCAAGCCCTGCGCCCGCAGGCGCTCGATCTCGTCCAAGAGCGCCCAGGGATCGACCACGACGCCGTTGCCGACGATCGAGAGCTTGCCGCCGCGCACCACCCCCGAGGGCAACAGCGACAGCTTGTAGGTCTCGCCGCCGACGACGAGGGTGTGGCCGGCGTTGTGGCCGCCTTGAAAGCGCACCACGACGTCGGCGCGCTCGCTCAGCCAGTCGACGATCTTACCCTTGCCCTCGTCGCCCCATTGCGAGCCGACGACCGCCACGTTCGCCATCGTGTCCGTCCAGCGTCGTTCGGGCCGGGACTATGCCCGGCACACCGGGCGCCGCAAGTCCCGCGGCGGCCGGCGACGACCTTGGGTCCTGAGGCGCCGCGGTCCCTACGACCTAAGGTCGATGGTCCGCTCCGCATCGCCGCCCGGGCCGAAACCGACGCTCGGGGGCGGGGGTACGGGCGGCCCGGCTCCCGCTCATCGCGACGCGGCCTGGGGGCGCCGCGCCACCAGGTCGATCTCGACGCGCGCGCCGACGGCGAGCGCGGTGACGCCGACGCAGGTGCGTGCCGGCAGGCGGTCGGGCGCGAAATAGCCGGCGTAGACCCGGTTCATCGAGGCGTAGTCGGCCTCGAAGTCGGTGAGATGGACCCGGCACTGGACCACGTCGGTGAAGTCGAGGCCAAGCTCGCCGAGCACGATGCCGAGATTGTCCATGACCCGGCGGGTCTGGGCTTCGATCCCCGCCGGTAGGGCCGCATCCGGCGCGGCGGGGTCGGTGGGCATCTGGCCGGTGAGCAGCACCCAGCCGTCGCACTCGACGGCGTGGCTGAAGGGCGCGACCGGCCGCGGTGCCGCGGCCACGCGATGAAACTTCGATGCCACCGTCACGTCTCCCCGCTGCGCCCGGGCCGGTCGACGTTCGGCCGGGCTGTCTGCCGGGCGCGGCCATGATGTGCTGGGGTGCGGGCGATGGCCAGCCGCGCCGGAGGAGGACGACATGGGCAAGAAGGCCGCGGGGTCGGTGCTCGAAGACCTGCCGTTGGACAAGTCGATCAAGCGCTCCGCCTATGACAAGAAGCTCAAGAAGCTGCAGCTCAAGCTCACCCAGATCCAGCAGGCCTATCTTTTCGGCGGGCAGTCGGCCGTCGTCGTCTTCGAGGGTTGGGACGCCGCCGGCAAAGGCGGCACCATCCGGCGGATCTCGGCGGCGCTGGATCCGCGCAGCTTCAAGGTGTGGCCGATCGGCGCGCCTCGGCCGTGGTATCTCGACCGCCACTGGCTGGTGCGTTTCTGGCCGATGCTGCCACCCCGCGGCGCCATCTCGGTCTTCGACCGCTCGTGGTACGGCCGGGTGCTGGTGGAGCGCGTCGAGGAACTCACCCCGCCCAAGCGCTGGAAGGCGGCGTTTCAGGAGATCAACGATTTCGAGCGCATGCTCAGCGACCACGGCACCCGGGTCATCAAGATTTTCTTCCACATCAGCCCCGACGAGCAGCTCAGACGGCTGGAGGAACGCATCCACGACCCGCTCAAGCGGTGGAAGCTGAGCTACGAGGACTTCCGTAACCGCAGCAAGTGGGAGGCCTACGAGGACGCCATCAACGACATGTTGGCGCAAACCTCGACCAAGCGGGCGCCCTGGCTGGCGATTCCCGCCAACGACAAGAAATACGCGCGGATCACGGCGATCGACGAGATCGTCAAGCGGCTCGCCAAAGGCGTGGACCTGTCGCCGCCGACGCTCGACGACAGCGTCCTGGAGGCGGCGCAGGAGCACATCGAGCTGCACCCGTCGCTGTTGGACAGCTTGAGCGGACGGACGGCCTGAACGCCGCGCTCAGGCCCAGCCGCCGGCGAAGGGCAGGACCGCGCCGGTGAGGAAATCGGCCGCCGGCGACGCCAGAAAGGCGAGGGCGGCGCCCGCCTCCTCCGGGGACGCCAGCCGGCCCAGCGGGATGTTGGCCTCGATCTTGGCCCGCTTGGCGGGATCGGCGAGCAGCTCGTCGGGGAAGTAGGTCGGACCGGCGACGAAATTCGGCGCGAAGCCGACCACCTTGATGTCGTCCGCGGCGAGTTCGACGGCGAGGGTCTTCACCAGCGCGTTGGCCGCGCCGCGCGCCGCGACGTAGGGGGCGTAGTTGGCGATGCCGCGCAGCGGCGCGGCCGAGGTCACGAAGACGAACTTGCCGCCGCTGCGCCGGCGCATCGCCGCCACCAGCTCCGCCGCCCGCGCGAACGGTTCGACGCACAGCGCCTCCAGCGCGCCCCGGAGCTCGTCGACCGCCGCGGGCGCGAGGGGCGCCCGCGGCGCCGGGTGGTCGTCGTTGAAGATGGCGCAGGCGAGCGGTCCGGTCTCGTGGGCGAGGTCCGCCGGCGTCTGCGCGTGCAGCGGCGTGAGCCGCGGATGGGTCCGACGGAACGCGGCGCGGGTGCCGGCGTCGGCGAACGCGGCGTCGTGGCACAGGACGTGGGCGCCGCGCGCGGCGCAGGCGGCCGCGGCGGGCAGGCCGACGAACCCGTTGACGTTGGTGACGAGGACGCGCGCCCCGTCGAGGTCGAGCGGGTCCGCCGGCGCCACCGCTCAAAACCGCATCGGCTGCACCTGGATGACCTGCGGGATCGCCTGGATGCTGCGGACGACCTCGGCCGGCACCTCCTGGTCGACCTCGAGGAGCGCGATCGCCTCGCCGCCGGCCTTCTCGCGGCCGAGATGGAAGTTGGCGATGTTGAGGCGGGCGTCGCCGAGGATGGTGCCGAGCTTGCCGATGAGGCCGGGCGCGTCGTTGTTGCGCACGAACAGCATGCGCGGGCCGAGCTCCGCGTCCATGCGGATCCCGCGGATGCCGACGATGCGCGCGGCGCCGTCCTGCACCAGGGTGCCGGAGACGGTGCGGGTCCCGTTCTCGGTGTCGACGGCCAGCGTCACCAGCGTGGTGTACCCGTCGACGCGCTCGCGGGTGGTCACCTGCACGTCGATGTCGCGCTCGCGCGCCACCAGGGGCGCGTTCACCATGTTGACGCTGTCGGTCATCGGTCTGAGCAGCGCCTCCAGGATGCTCGCCACCAGCGGCCGGGTGTTGAGCTCGGCGGCGTCGCCGCCGAAGGTGATGTGGGCGCCGGTGAGGCCGGTGCGGGTGAGCTGGCCGGCGAAGCTGCCGAGCTGGGTGCAGAGCTGCATGTAGGGCCGCAGCCTCGGCGCCTCCTCGGCCGAGACCGAGGCCATGTTGAGCGCGTTCACCACCGCGCCGGTGGTCAGGTAGTCGGCCATCTGCTCGGCCACCTGCAGCGCCACGTTCTCCTGCGCCTCGCCGGTCGAGGCCCCGACATGGGGGGTGACGACGACCTCCTCGAAGTCGAAGAGCGGGTGCTCGCGCGCCGGCTCCTCGACGAAGACGTCGAGCGCCGCGCCCGCCACCTTGCCGGAGGCGAGCGCGTCGGCGAGCGCCGCTTCGTCGACGATGCCGCCGCGCGCGCAGTTGATGATGCGCAGGCCCGGCTTGGCGCCGGCGAGCGCCTCGGCGTCGATGAGGTTCCTGGTGTGGTCGTTCAACGGTGTGTGGACGGTGACGAAATCCGAGCGCGCCATCAGCTGGTCGAGGTCGACCTTCTCGATGCCCAGGTCCTCGGCCCGTTCGGGCGAGAGGAACGGGTCGTAGGCGATCACCCGCATCCTCAGGCCCAGCGCCCGGCTGGCGACGATCGAGCCGATGTTGCCGGTGCCGATGATGCCCAGCACCTTGCCGGTGACCTCGACCCCCATGAAGCGGGACTTCTCCCACTTGCCGGCCCGGGTCGAACGGTCGGCCGCGGGGATCTGGCGGGCGAGCGATAACATCATCGCGACGGCGTGCTCGGCGGTGGTCACCGAGTTGCCGAAGGGCGTGTTCATCACCACCACGCCCTTCGCGGTGGCGGCGGGGACGTCGATGTTGTCGACCCCGATGCCGGCGCGGCCGACCACCTTGAGGCGCGGGGCGTGCTCCAGGGTGGCGGCGGTGACCTTGGTGGCGGAGCGGACGGCGAGACCGTCGAACTCGCCGATGATCTCCGCGAGCTGGTCGGGGGCGAGGCCGGTCTGCACGACCGCCTCGATGCCGCGCTCGGCGAAGATGTCGGCGGCGCGCGGGCTGAGCTTGTCGGCGATGAGGACGCGGGGTTGGGTCATCTCGGGTCTCCCGGCGTCGCGAGCGCCCCCTCCCGCCGACGCGGTGCCGGCGGGGCGATGGGTCGCAGCGCGCGTGCGGATGAGTTCAGGCCGCGAGCGGCCGCTTGGCTTCGGTGAAGGCCCAGTCGAGCCAGGGGAACAGCGCCTCGAGATCGGCGGTCTCGACCGTGGCGCCACCCCACAAGCGCAGCCCCGGCGGGGCGTCGCGGTAGGCGGTGATGTCGTAGGCCACACCCTCGTCGGCGAGCATGGTCGTCAGCTGCTTGACGAAGGCCTGCTGGGCGTCGCGGTCGAGGCCGGCGACCTCGGGGTCGACGATCTTCAAGCAGATCGAGGTCGGCGAGCGGGTGGCCGCGTCGCGGGCGAGGAAGTCGATCCAGGAACTCCGCGCCACCCACGACTCGACCGCGGCGAGATTGGCGTCGGTGCGGGCGATCAGGCCCGACAGGCCGCCGACGCCGTCGGCCCAGTCGAGGGCGTCGAGGGCGTCCTCGACCGCCAGCATCGACGGCGTGTTGATGGTCTCGCCCTTGAAGATGCCGTGGTTGAGCTTGCCGCCCTTGGTGAGGCGGAAGAGCTTCGGCAGTGGCCAGGGCGGCGTCCAGCTCTCCAGGCGCGCGATCGCGCGCGGGCTCAGCGCCAGCATGCCGTGCTGGGCCTCGCCGCCGAGCGCCTTCTGCCAGGACCAGGTGACGACGTCGAGCTTGGCCCAGGGCAGGTCCATCGCGAAGACGGCCGAAGTGGCGTCGCAGAGGGTGAGTCCCTCACGATCGTCCGAGATCCACTCGTCGTCGGGCACGCGCACGCCGGAGGTCGTGCCGTTCCAGCAGAAGACGACGTCGTGCGCCGGGTCGATCCGGGCGAGGTCGGGCAGCTCGCCGTAATCGGCCTCGAAGCGCCGCATATCGTCCAGCTTCAGCTGTTTGGCGGCGTCGGTCATCCACCCCGCCCCGAAGCTCTCGAAGGAGACGACGTCGACCGGGCGGGCGCCCAGCAGCGACCACATGGCGCATTCGTAGGCGCCGGTATCGGAGGCCGGGACGATGCCGACGACCCAGTCGTCGGGCACGCCGAGCATCGCCTTGGAGCGGTCGATCACCGCCTTGAGCTTGGCTTTCGCCTCGCCGGCGCGATGGGACCGGCCGAGGAGTGCGCCCTCGAGCGCGGCGGGAGTCCAACCGGGACGTTTGGCGGTCGGTCCGCTGCCGAAGCGGGGGTTCCCCGGCTTGGCGGTGGGACGGTTCATGAACGAAACCTCTCACTGTCGCGCGGAGCGCGGACGGTAACGGCAGGGGTGCTGCGGCGCAACCGGCTGTCGGGGCATGGTGACGCGGGGCTCACATGAGCCCGGCGACATCCAGCGCCGCCCCGCCCGCGGCGGCGGCGAGCACGGTCAGCCAAGCCGGCACCCGCCCGCTCGCCACCAGCGCCAGCACCATCATCGCGACCGCGGCGGTGCCGGGCGAGGTGATCGCCTCGGGGATCAGGACGATCACCAGCGCCGCCGCGAGCAGGCCCGTGACGGCCGCGCCCATGCCGACGAGCGCGGGGCGCACCGCCGGCCAGTTCTGGATCCGGCGCCACGCCGGCAGCACCGCGAACATCAACAGTGTCGACGGCAGAAAGATGGCGATCAGACAGACCAGGCCGGCGACCGCGCCGCCGGCCGGCGCGGCGGCGCCCAAGAACGCGGCGATGGTGAAGAGCGGGCCCGGCACCGCCTGGGCGAGGCCGTAGCCGGCGAGGAAGAGCTCGGGGCCGACATGGCCGGGCTCGACCACCGTGCTCTCCAACAGCGGCAGGACGACGTGGCCGCCGCCGACGATGAAGGTGCCGGCGTACACGATGCCGGCGGCGAGCCCGACGAGCCCGCCGGCGCCGACGACGAGGGCCGTCGCCATCGCCGCCGTCACCCCGACGAAACCGACCCGAGCGGCGGTCGCGAACCACGCCGGCACCGGCGCCGCGGCGAGTTCGCCGGGCGGCGGCAGCCGGTCGCGCAAGAGCAGGGCGCCGGCGGCGGCACCGAGCCCGAGGGTGAGGAACTGGCCCGGCGCCCCGGCGACGACGGCGGTCACGGCGAAGCCGGCGAGCGCGATGCCGCGGCGATGCCAGTCCGGCAGGAGCCCCCGGGCCATGCCCCAGACCGCCCAGGCGACGACGCCGACGGCCGCCGCGGCGAGGCCGGCGAGCCAACCGGCGCGGCCTTCCTCCAGGCCGACGCCGACCAGCCCCGCCACCATCAAGAGCAGCGCCGAGGGGAGGGTGAAGCCGAGCCACGCCGCGCCGGCGCCGAGCGGACCGGCGCGGTGCAGGCCGATCAGCATGCCGAGCTGTGACGAGGTGGGCCCGGGGAGGAGCGACGCGAAGGCGAAGTACTGCGCGAAGACGTCCTCGCCGAGCCATTGCCGCCGCTGGACGAAGGCGCTGCGGAAATAGCCGATGTGCGCGGTCGGCCCGCCGAAGGAGGTGAGGCCGAGCCGAAGGAACGCGGCCAGCACCTCGCGCGCACGCTGAGCGTCCTCGCCTTCGCCGAACGTCGCCTCGTCGCGGTGGAGCGCCATGGGTGGCCTGTGCTAGGTCACGCAAACTGCGTCGAAGGCGCGACCGTGCAAGAGGACCGTGACGGAACGATGACGAAACCGCCGCTCTCCATCCTTCTCGCCGGGCCCCGGGGCTTCTGCGCCGGGGTCGACCGCGCCATCGAGATCGTCGAGAACGCGCTCGCGGCGCACGGCCCGCCGGTCTACGTGCGCCACGAGATCGTCCACAACAAGCACGTCGTGAACGCGCTCCAGGAGAAGGGCGCGGTCTTCGTCGACGAGGTCGAGGAGGTGCCCGACGACGCCCTCGTCATCTTCTCCGCCCACGGCGTACCCAAACGGGTCCCCGCCGAGGCCAGGGCGCGCAACCTGCTCTACACCGACGCGACCTGCCCGCTGGTGAGCAAGGTGCACCGCGAGGTCGAGCGCCACCACGCCGCCGGTCGGCAGGTGATCCTGGTGGGCCACGCCGGCCACCCCGAGGTCGAGGGCACGATGGGCCAGGTCGCCGAGGGCGGCGTCGTGCTGGTCGAGACCGAGGCCGACGTCGACCGCATCGAGGTCGAGAACCCCGACCGCCTCGCCTTCGCCACCCAGACGACGCTGTCGGTGAGCGACACCAAGGCCATCGTCGAGCGGCTGCAGGCGCGCTTTCCGAACATCGAGGGGCCGCGGCGCGAGGACATCTGCTACGCGACGACCAACCGCCAGGCCGCGGTCGAGAAGGTCGCCGAGCGCGCCGACGCCGTGCTGGTCGTGGGCGCGCCCAATTCCTCGAACTCGATGCGGCTGGTCGAGGTCGTGCAGCGCGCCGGCTGTCCCCACGCGCGGCTGATCGAGACCGCCGAGCAGATCGACTGGGCCTGGCTCGACGGCGTGCGCACCCTGGGGCTCACCGCCGGCGCGTCCGCCCCCGAGATCCTCGTGCAGGGTGTCGTCGAGGCCTGCCGCGAGCGCTTCGAGGTCACCGCCGAGGAGGTGCAGGTCACCACGGAGGACGTCGTCTTTCGGGCACCGCCGGTGCCGACCCGCCGCGCGTCTTGAGGCCGCTTGGCGGTCTACACGCCGCTCGACGAGGCGACGATCCGCCGTCTGGTCGAGGACTACGGGCTCGGTGAGCTCGTCGGCTGGCACGGCATCCAGGCGGGTGTCGAGAACTCCAACTTCTTCATCGAGACCACCGTTCGCCGGGTCATCCTCACGCTCTACGAGCGGCGCGTGGACCCGGCCGATCTGCCGTTCTTCGTCGGCGTGATGGAGCACCTCGCCGCCCGCGGCGTGCCGTGCCCGACCCCGCTCGCCGACCGCGACGGCCGGGTGCTGCGCGAGGTCGCCGGCCGGCCGGCCGCCTGCGTCACCTTTCTCGACGGCCGCTCGGTGCGGCGCGCCACCGCCGCGCAGTGCCGCGCGCTCGGCGCCGCCCTCGCCGAGCTGCATCTGGCCGGCCGGGACTATCCGGGCGCGCGCGCCAACGACCTCGCGCTCGCCGGCTGGCGGCGGCTGTTCGACCGCATCGGCGAGCGCGCGGAGGAGGTGGCGCCGGGGCTGGCCGCCGAGCTGGCGGGCGAGCTCGAGAGCCTGGAGGCGATCTGGCCGGAGGCGCTGCCGCGCGGCGTGATCCACGCCGATCTGTTCCCGGACAACGTCTTCTTCGAGAACGCCGGGGTCACCGGGCTGATCGATTTCTACTTCGCCTGCACCGACCAGCTCGCCTACGACTTGGCGATCTGCCTCAACGCCTGGTGCTTCGAGCGCGACGGCGCCTTCAACACCACCAACGCCCGGGCGATGACGGCCGGCTACCGCCGGGTGCGGCCGCTCGCCGACGCCGAAGTCGAAGCGTTGCCCGTGCTGTGCCGCGGCGCGGCCTTACGCTTTTTGCTGACCCGGCTGTTCGACTGGCTCAACCACGTCGAAGGCGCGTTGGTCACGCCCAAGGACCCCTTGGAATACGTCGTCAAGAACCGCTTTCACCGCGGCATCCGCGGGCCGGGCGCCTATGGCCTCGGTTGAGCCGGTCGAGATCCACACCGACGGCGCCTGCTCGGGCAATCCCGGGCCGGGCGGGTGGGGCGCGGTCCTGCGCTGGCAGGACCACGAGCGCGAGCTTTCCGGCGGCGAGGCGCTCACCACCAACAACCGCATGGAGTTGATGGCCGCGATCGCCGCGCTGGAAGCGCTCAAGCGACCGAGCCGGGTGGTGATCTGGACCGACAGCGGCTACCTCAAGGGCGGCATCACCGGCTGGATCAAAAGCTGGAAGAAGAACGGCTGGAAGACCGCCGGCAAGCAGCCGGTGAAGAACCGCGATCTGTGGGAGCGGCTCGACGCGCTCTGCACCCGCCACGAGGTGGAATGGCGCTGGCTCAAGGGCCACGCCGGCCATCCCTTGAACGAGCGCGCCGACGCGCTCGCCCGCGCCGCGATCGAGCGGGCGCGGGCGTGACGCGCCGTGCGGTCAAAGTTTGGCGAGCAACTCCTCGGCGCCGCTGACACTGACGGCGCCCGGGTTGTCCTCGACCATCAGGTCCTTCACGACCCCGTCCTCCACCAGCATGGCGTAGCGCTTCGAGCGGGTGCCGAGGAACGGCCCCGTCAGCGCGACGTCCATGCCGACGGCGCGGGTGAAGTCGGCGTTGCCGTCCGAGAGCAGCTTGATGGCGTCGCCGACGCCGCTCTGCTCCTCCCAGGCCTTGAGGACGAACGGGTCGTTGACGGCCACGCAGACGATCTCGTCGACCCCCTTCGCCTTCAGATCGGCGGCGTGGCGCACGAAGCCCGGCAGGTGCTGCTCGTGGCAGGTCGGCGTGAACGCCCCCGGCACCGCGAACAGCACCACCTTCTTGCCCGTGAAGAGGTCGTCCGAGCCGATGTCGACCATGCCGTCGGCGCCGAACTTCTTGAAGGTGGCGGCCGGCAGCTTGTCCCCGATGGCGATGGCCATGGCGTGTCTCCCCTCGTTGGCGAACCCGCCTTCCCCCTAGAGCCCACGCGCCGCGGCGTCACGCCCGAAAAGACGACCTCGGCCGCGGGGGCGAGCGCTTGAAGCGGACCCCGGCGCCACCTACCCTTTGGGCATGTACGAAGACGACTGGAACGGCGGCGATCTGACGGGCAGCTTGCTCGTGGCGATGCCGAGCATGACCGACGAGCGCTTCGAGCGCACCGTCATCTTCGTCTGCGCCCACAGCGAAGACGGAGCGATGGGGCTCGTCGTCAACAAGCTGATGGACGACCTCACCCTGCCCGCGCTGCTGCGCCAGTTGAAGATCGAGCCGGGGGCGGCGGAGGACGCACCGATCCATTACGGCGGGCCGGTGGAGAGCAGTCGCGGCTTCGTGCTGCACACCGCCGACTACGTGCAGGAGTCGACGATGGTCATCACCGACAACGTCGCGCTGACCGCGACGATCGAGGTGCTGCGCGCGATCGCCCGCGGCGAGGGGCCCACGCGCAAGGTGATGGCGCTGGGTTACGCCGGCTGGACCGCCGGTCAGCTCGATTCCGAGATTCAGGCCAACGGTTGGCTGTCGGTCCCGGCCGACGAGGAGATCCTGTTCGGCACCGATCACGCCCACAAATGGGAGCGGGCGCTCGCCAAGCTGGGCGTTACCCCCGGCCTTCTCTCCGGCGAAGCCGGCCACGCCTGAGGGGCGGGAACCGCTGCCGCCGGCCACGCCCGGCAGGCGTGACCGGCGGTGGCTTTCGAGGCGGTGCGGCGAACTCGCGGCGAGCCGGCCGCTCAGGCCGGCGCTTCGGCAAGCGCCGGGCTGCCGGTCGCGGCGGCGAGCTCGGCCTCGTAGCCCTTGACCGCCCGCTGCAGCTTCTCGAAGGCGCGCACCTCGATCTGGCGCACCCGCTCGCGGCTGATGCCGTAGTGCTGGCTCAACTCCTCCAGCGTCTGCGGCTCGTCCTTGAGGCGACGCTCGGCGAGGATGTGGCGCTCGCGCTCGTTGAGGACGTGCATCGCCCGCGCCAACAGCGAGCGGCGGTGGTCGAGCTCGTCCTCGTCGGCGAGCGTCTGCTCCTGGCTCTGGGTCGCGTCGACGAGCCAGTCCTGCCACTCGGTCTCGCTCTCGCTCCTGAGCGAGGCGTTGAGGGAGTGGTCGGGGCCGTCGAGGCGCCGGTTCATGTCGACGACCTCCTGCTCGGTCACCTGCAGATGGTCGGCGATCTTGCGCACGTGCTCGGGCGAGAGGTCGCCGTCGTCGATCGCCTGCATCTGGCTCTTGAGCCGGCGGAGGTTGAAGAAGAGCTTCTTCTGCGCCGCCGTCGTGCCCATCTTCACGAGCGACCAGGAATGCAGGATGTACTCCTGGATCGCGGCGCGGATCCACCACATCGCGTAGGTGGCGAGGCGGAAGCCGCGCTCCGGGTCGAAGCGCTTGACGGCCTGCATCAGGCCGACATTGCCCTCGGAGATGATCTCGTTCATGGGCAGACCGTAGCCGCGGTAGCCCATCGCGATCTTGGCGACGAGGCGGAGATGGCTCGTGACCAGACGGTGCGCGGAATCCACGTCGCCGTGTTCGCGCCACGCCTTGGCGAGCACGTACTCTTCCTCTTGCTCCAGCATCGGAAAGCGCCGGATCTCGGCGAGATAGCGCGAGAGGCCGGAACCCTCGACGGGAACGACGGGGAGGCTGGTCATGTACGTACGTCTCCACCCGATAGGGATTACGTGGGATAGGGAACCAAACCGGTACTGAACACCGGCTGAACTCCGATACGCCCATCTGCTTAAAGGTTACACAGCCCGGCCCGTTCCATCAAAGTCTCGAATGCGTCCGGGGGCGGACGCTCGAAGCGTCGCCATTCTCCCGTACGCGGATGGTGAAAGCCCAACACTCGCGCGTGCAGCGCGAGCCGGCCCGTCGCCGCCGGCGCCGCCTTCAGGGCGGACGGCAGTGCACGCACCCGGGCGCCGCCGTAGAGCGGGTCGCCCAGGATCGGGTGCCCGATATGCGCGAGGTGCACCCGGATCTGATGGGTGCGCCCGGTCTCCAGCCGGCAGGCGACCCGCGAGACGAGGGTGCCGGCGGCGGCGAGGCGCTCCAGATGGGTCACCGCCGGCTTGCCGCCCCGAGTGACCACCGCCATCCGCTTGCGGTCCTTGGGGTGGCGCCCGATGGCGCCCTCGATCCGCCGGCGCGCCGGGGCGAGGCCGGCGACGATCGCCTCGTACACCCGCTCGATACTGTGGACGGCGAACTGCCCGGCGAGGTTACGGTGCGCGGTGTCGGTCTTGGCCGCGACCATCACCCCGCTCACGTCCTTGTCGAGGCGGTGGACGATGCCCGGCCGCTCGACCCCGCCGATGCCCGAGAGCCCGCCGGCGCAGTGCGCCAACAGCGCGTGCACCAGCGTGCCGGCGTCGTGCCCCGGCGCGGGGTGGACGACCAGGCCGGCGGGCTTGGCGACCACGATCAGGTCGTCGTCCTCGAACAGCACGTCGAGCGCGATCGGTTCCGGGACGAGCTCGCTCGGCCGCGGCGACGGGACGTCGAGCTCGACCACGTCGCCGCGTTTGACCCGGTGCGCGGGGTCCACTACCACCGCGTCGTTCAGGCGGAGGCGACCCTCGCGCACCAGCTCCTGCAGCCGCGCCCGCGACAGCCGCGCGAGGTGCGCGGCGAGGAACCGGTCGAGACGTTGACGGTCGTCGTCGGCCGTCGCTTGCAGACGATGGGGCATGCGCGAGAACCCGGCGGACAGCGAACAGGATCAAGAGGACGAGGCCGCCGCCGCGGCGGCGATGGCGCCGTGGATCAAGATGCTCAAAGGGTTCGTCGCGGTCACCGGCGTCGCCCTCGTCCTCACCTTCGCGCTCTTCGTCTACCTCTTCATCGACAAGCGCAACGCCGAGCGGGCCGCCGAGGTCGAGCGCGAGCAGGGCCCCGCCGCACCGGTCGTCGCGCCGGCGGGGGCGGAGATCCGCGAGGTCCGCTTCGAGGGTGATCGCGCGCTCCTGGTGCTCGAGGACGCCGACGGCCGCGCCTACCTGATGCTGCTCGACATGGCCGCCGGCGAGCGGATCAGCCTCGTTGTCCTCCAGGAGTAAGGGGGCGCCTCGTGGCGGCGAGGCCGAGGTCGTCGTCGAGGCGCTCGGCGACGAGGGCGACGGCCTCGCCCGCCATCGCGGCGCACGCGTCGTCGTGCCGGGCGCGCTGCCGGGCGAGCGCCA
>JAAAPF010000003.1 GCA_009908425.1 Alphaproteobacteria bacterium | reverse complement strand
GACCGGCCGGGGTCTCAATCATGGCGGCTCTCCCGCTGCACCCACCACCAGGCGTTGACGCAGCCGAGCACGACGCCGACGAAGAGGAAGGTGAGCGTCCACGACACCCGGTCGTCGAAGAGCGAATCCAGCCAAACGCCGAGCGCGATGCCGGCCACCGTCGGGATCGCCACCGACCACCCGACCAGCCCGAACATGCCGAGCCCGAACCACAGGCCCCGCCGGGGCTCGTCGCGGGCCTTGCGCTTGCGGTCGGCCTTGCGGCCGATGCGCTCGCCGACGTTCTCGGTGCGCCGCCGCTCGTCCGACCGGTCGGCCATCACCGTCGCTCCTCCTGCTCGATGAAGCGCCGCACCACGCCCGCCTCCAGGCGGGCGAGCGCGCTCTTGGCGGTGCGGGCGTGCTCGTCGAGCTCGACGTAGCGGGTGTGGACGGCGGCGCGCAGCATGGCGAGATCGTCGCCGTGGACGGCGTTCAGCACCGAGACCGTGACGCGCTCGCCGCACTTGACCAAGATCCCCTCGTCGACGCCGAGCAAGACCTCCGCACCGCCCGCGGGTACGTAGATGAGGATGCCCGGAACCAGCGCGGTCGCCAGATCGGCGTGGCGCGGCAGCAGGCCGAAATGGCCGTCGGCGGCCTCGGCGACGACCTTGTCGACCTGCCGATCCACCAACACCGCGGTCGGGAGCAGCACTTCGAGGCGCATCAGGCTGCCTCGTCGCGCGCGGCCGCGAGCTCGTCGAGCGCGCCGATCATGTAGAAGTCGCCTTCGCCGCGGTCTTCGAACGCGTCGGCGAGGATGCGCTCGCAGCCGTCGATGGTGTCCTCGCGGCTCACCAGCCGGCCCTCCTTGCCGGTGAAGGCCTCGGTGGAGAAGAAGGGCTGGGTGAGGAAACGCTCCAGCTTGCGGGCGCGGGCGACGGTGGCGCGGTCGCGCTCGGAGAGCTCCTCGAGCCCGAGCATGGCGATGATGTCCTTGAGGTCCTCGTATTCGGCGAGCGCGTGGCGCACGGCGCGGGCGACGCGGTCATGGCGCTCGCCCACCACGCTCGGGGTCAGCATCTTCGAGGCCGACTGCAGCGGATCGATGGCGGGGTAGAGTCCCTGGCTGGCGCGCTTGCGCGAGAGCGTGATCGACGCCGACAGATGCGCGAAGGTGTGGGTCGCGGCCGGGTCGGTGAAGTCGTCGGCCGGCACGTAGACCGCCTGCACCGAGGTGATCGCCCCCGAAGCGGTGCTGGCGATGCGCTCCTCGAGCGCCGCCAGCTCGGTGCCCAGCGTCGGCTGATAGCCCACCCGCGACGGGATCCGGCCCAACAGCCCCGAGACCTCCGAGCCCGCCTGGACGAAGCGGAAGATGTTGTCGATCAACAAGAGCACGTCGCGCCGGGCGTCGTCACGGAAATACTCCGCGATGGTCATGGCGGCGTGGCCGACCCGAAAGCGCACCCCCGGGCTCTCGTTCATCTGCCCGAACACCATGACGGTGTGGTCGAGCACGCCGGTCCGCCGCATGTCGCGATGGAGCTCTTCGGCCTCGCGGCAGCGCTCGCCGATGCCGCAGAAGAGGCTGAAGCCCTCGTACGAGCCGGCCATGTTGTGGATCATCTCGGTGATCAGCACCGTCTTGCCGACGCCGGCGCCGCCGAAGAGCCCGGCCTTGCCGCCGCGCTCGAGCGGGCACAGCAGATCGATCGCCTTGATGCCGGTCTCGAAGATCTCCGAGGAGACGCGGCGCCGGGAGAGCGGAACCGGGCGGCGGTGGATGCTGCGCCACTCGACGTCGCTGGGCGGGGGCTCGCCGTCGATCGCCTCGCCGAAGACGTTGAGCATGCGGCCCAGGACGCCGTCGCCCACCGGCACCGTCATCGTCCGGCCGGTGTCGACCACGGCCATGTCGAGGGCGAGGCCAGCGGCGGGGTTGAGGGCGAGCCCCCGCACCGTGTGCGAGCCCAAGAGCGTGGCCACCTCGATGACGACGTCGCGGTCGGTGCCCGAGAGCAACATCCGGTCCACCGGCGGCGGCGTGCCCCCGAACGCGACGTCCACCACCGAGCCCTGAATGGCGACGATACGCCCCGTCGCCGTGTCCTCCCTCGCGCTCATCGACCTCGTCACCCGCGTTGCGCCGCCGTTCGCGCCGACCGCTCAACCACGCTAGGCCGCCCGGCGTTCCCGAGCCTTGAGCCCCGTCAATCCGTCGCCGGCACGCCGGCGCGATTAAGCCGATCTTAGGCGGGCGGTGGGCAGGGTGCTCAGGTGTCGCCGGCCGCTCCGCCCACGGTCGGCGGCACCCCCGGTCACCCCCGTCAGCTCATCCCGAGCGCCTGTTTGTAGACGTCGAGCAACGTCTCCTGCTCCTGGCGGTCGTGTTCTTGCATCTTCCTGAGCTTCAGGACTTGCCGGATGATCTTGGTGTCGAAGCCCTGGCTCTTGGCCTCGGCCATGACTTCGCGCATCTGCTCGGCGACGGCCTGCTTTTCGTCTTCGAGATTCTCCAGGCGCTCGACGATGCTCTTGAGCTGGTCGGTGGCGATACCGGGATCGGACATGCACTCCTCGCTTCCGCGGACACGAAACCGCGCTGCGATACACCCTCGCCCGCCGCCGACCAAGCACGGCGAGCGCCGTCTTTCCCGTCGCCGGTCGGCGCTCTAGGGTGCGGCGGTCGTCGTCGAGGAGGCCGCCCGTGTCCGCCGCCGATCCCCTGCTCGAGCTCCTCGTCCGTGGGCCGGTGCTGCCGGTGGTCACGGTCGAGACGCCGGCGATGGGGCTCCAGCTCGCCGACGCGCTCGCCGCCGGCGGGCTCACCACGCTCGAGGTCACGCTGCGCACCGACGCCGCCCTCGACGCCATCCGCGCCATCCGCGACGCGCGGCCGGAGCTGAAGGTCGGCGCCGGCACGCTACGCGATCCGGCCCAGCTCGACGCCTGCGCCCGGGCCGGCGCCGCCTTCGCCGTCAGCCCCGGCGCCACGGCGCGACTGCTCGACGCCGCCGCCGGCCACGACGTCCCGCTGCTGCCCGGCGCGGCGACGCCGGGCGAGGTCATGGCGCTGCTCGACCGGGGCCATCGCGCGGTCAAGATCTTCCCGGTCGAAACGCTCGGCGGCATCGCCTTCTTGAACGCCCTGACGGGCGCGCTGCCGGAGGCGCGGTTCTGCCCGAGCGGCGGCGTGGGCGCCGCATCCGCGCCGGACTACCTGGCGCTCGCCAGCGTGCTGAGCGTGGGCGGCTCGTGGCTGGCGCCGGCCGAAGCCGTCGCGAGCGGCGATTGGGCTCGGGTCACCGACCGCGCCCGCGCCGCGGCGGCACTGGGCCCGCGCTCGCACGCCGGCGAGCCGGACTAGCCGCGGGACCTTCGAGCGCGCCGCGGTCCCGGCCGTCGCGCGGTGATCCCTCCCCAAGGGTGGCCATGGACGACCTCGCCCTGATCATCACCACCCTCGGCGCGCTGTTGCTGTTGGGGCTCGTCGGCGACCTGCTGTCGCGCGCCCTGCCGCTGCCGCGGGTGACACTTTTGGTCCTGTTCGGCGTCGCCATCGGCCCGCCCGGGCTCGACCTGCTGCCGGCGCAGGCGGCCGACTGGTACCCGCTGATCAGCGACCTCGCGCTGTTGATGGTGGGCTTCCTCTTGGGCGGCAAGCTCTCGCGCGAGACCCTGGGCGAGGTCGGCACCCAGGTGCTGACCATCTCCGCCTTCGAGGTCGTCGGCGTGTCGCTGGCGGTGCTGCTCGGCCTGCTCGCGGTGGGCGTGCCGGTCGAGGTGGCGTTGCTGCTCGCCGGGATCGCGCCGGCCTCGGCCCCCGCGGCGGTCATCAACGTCACCGAGCAACTGGGCGCGAAGGGGCGCTACACCGACACGCTGCTGGGCATCGTGGCGCTCGACGACGCCTGGGGGCTGGTGGTCTTCTCGGTGCTCCTGGCCACC
>JAAAPF010000237.1 GCA_009908425.1 Alphaproteobacteria bacterium | reverse complement strand
CCGCATCCCGGGCGAGCTCGTCGAGATCCCGCAGGCGCCGCGCACCCACCGTTATCTCTCGATGTCCTATTCGGACTACGCCGGCTTCCCGGCGCCGCTGACCAACGGCGGCGTCAACGAACACGGCGTGGCGGTGCGCGACGTCTGGGCGCCCAACCGCGCCGAGCTCGTCGACATGACGCCGACGCCGCAGCGCGGGCTGCAGTACAGCGATCTCGCCCGCATCGTCCTGGAGCGGGCGACGACGGCGCGCGAGGGGGTCGAGCTCATCGGCGAGCTGATCGCCGAGCACGGCTACGCCACCTACGGCGGCAACACCCACCTGATCGCCGACGCCGAGGAAGGCTGGGTGGTCTGGGAGTTCGCCGGCGGCCGGGGGCTGTGGGCGGCGGAACGCCTCGGGCCCGACGCCGTGCGCGTGCTCTACCCCGGCTACATCGAGGACTTCCCGACCGACTTCGCGGACTCGCCGGACCACATGGGCGCCGACCACCTGGTCGAGTTCGCGGTCGAGCAGGGCTGGTACGACCCGGCGGGCGGCGAACCGTTCGACGTCTTCGCGGTCTACGGCCGTCAGGACGACCGCGAGGCGCGCACCGGCGGCTTCAAGTACGTGACCCAGGCCGAGCTCGAGGCCGAGCTCCGCGACCTCGCGCCGGTGAGCGAGCGCGAGATGATGGCGCGCGTGCGCGATCACCGCATCGCCGACGACGAGGCCGGCTACGGGCAGGTCGTGAGCCTGGAAGCCGGCGTCGACCCGGCCCTGGTCCAGATCTGGGTGGCGCCCACGGGCTCGGTCGCGGCCCCCTTCGTGCCGTGGTGGCTCGGCGTGCGGGAGGTCCCGCTCGAATACGGCATGCACCGCTATCTCACCAAGGGGGCGGCGTCGTCCTTTCTCAATCCGGATTTCCAGGTCCAGGAGGCCACCGACTTCGTCGGGCGGACCTTCAAGCAGGTGCTCTACTACACCTGCGAGGCGCCGCGGACCTACCGGCCGCAGGTGACCCGGATGCTGACCGGCTTCGAGGACGCCAGCACGGCCGACCTCGCCTGGGTCGAGGCGGCCGCACGCGCGCTGATCGACGACGACCGCCGCCCGGAGGCCGAGCAGCTGTTGACGCATTACGCGACGACCCGCGCGGGCGCGGCGCTCGAGCTCGGCGAGGCGATGAAGGCCTGGCTCCACGCCCATCTCGAGCTCACCCGCGGCCTGCGCGAACCGACCAGCGAGCAGATCAACGATCCCGGCGGCGAGACGGTGAACTGCCTCGTCGGCGCCGACCCCGACCGGCCGCGCGACGCCCAGTAGCGCCCGCGCGACCGCACCGGCTCGACGACCGGGGCGGACCTCTCGCTCACCGCGCCGGCCGGCGCGGCCCGGTCGCGAGCGGCGACGGCCCACCCTCAGCGGTCGAGGTGGGCCGCGCAGGCGCGGTCGAGCTTGGCGAGCGCGCCGACGACGTAGGTGTCGTCCTCGTCCAGCCGGGCGGCGTGGTCGATCAGCCGCGCGCAGACCGGCGCTGCCGGCGCCGGGCGCGTGAGGCCGCCGTGCCAGGGCGCCGCGTCGAAGTACCCCACCGCGTCGAGGAACGCGACGCCGAAGTAGAGCTCGGCGCCGACCGAACTCGACAGCTCCGGCTGGAACTTGAAACCTGCGAAGCTCTCGTCGATGGAATTCGCGAACGACCAGTCGAGCATGTCCTGCATGAGCGCTCCGAGCTCGACCCGTTGCCCGTCGTCGAGATGCGGCCAGGCGTATTCGAAGAGCCGGACGAGGTCGTAGTTGTTGTGGTTGGTCCAGCGGCCGTCGCTGAGCCAGCCGAACGGGTAGGCGTCGTCCCGGATGGCCAAGGTGGTGGCGACGAGCTGCGGCCAGTGCGCGACCTCGCCCCGGCGCGCCTTGACGATGTGGTAGGTGATCGAGAGGTCGGTGGTGGCGAAGCCGTCCTCGCCGTCGCGGTACCACGCCCCCCAATAGCCGGTCTCGGGATCCTGCCAGGCGTCGATGAAGCGGTTCAGCTCGGCGATCCGCGCGGCCATCGCGTCGGCGGGGATCGCGCCGTCGCGCGCGGTCGCGCGCCAGAGCTCCACCGCCGCCCGTTCGCGCGCGCCGGTGGCGAGGATGCCGACGAGACCGCCCAGCCGCGAGCGGTTGTCCTCGCCCAGCCGCGCCGGATCGGAGCGCAAGAGCGCGCCGAGCTCGTCGACGATGGTGGGCTCGTGACCCACCGCCGCGATCGGCCCGTGCGCCGTCGGCGGCAGCTCGCCCCGATCCGCGAAGACGAAGTACCGCTCGATCGTCGCCTCCAGCCGGATGAAGGCCTCGACCGCGCAGCGGCCGTAGAAGCCGTCCCGGTAATAGGGCTCGGCGGCGAAGGACTGATCGGCGATCGCGAAGCTGTTCTCGAGCTCGTCGAGCCGGGCGTCGATGCGGGGCCACCAGGCCGTGTAGCCCACCAGCCACTTGGCCTCGACGAAGATCTGCTGCGAGCAGCGGGTGTCGAGGCCGGCGACGGTGCGCGCGAACAGCTCCTCACCCAGCCGGTCGAGGCGGGCCTCGCGCCGCGGATGCTGCAGCGGGTAGTCCGGGTCGTAGCGGGCGAGCAGCGCGTCGATGCGCGCGCGCGCCGCGTCGCCGACGAGGGTCGGCGGCCGCGGGCCGAGATCGCGGGCGGCGGCGGCGCCGGCGGCGACGACGAACACCGTCACGAGAACGATCGACAGGCGCATCCTCGGCTCGTCTCCCCGGTCCACGGCGCGCGGGCGCACCGGCGCCGACCGGCGCCGCTCCGGTCGTCTACCCGAAACACCCGACGGCTTCGTGACGGTGGACGCGCAGGCAGCGTTTCGATCTTGGACGAATGTCGGAGCGTCGGCCGTCGACCCTGCAACGCCAGCGGCACACATCCGCCTTAGGCTGACCCCGCGGAGCGCGCATCGGAGAAGAGCCGGCATGAGCGAGAGCGACATCTTGAGCTTCGATCCGCACGCGCGCTCGCTGGAGGGCAAGAAGGGCGTCGTCCTGGGGATCGCCAACCGCCAGTCGATCGCCTACGGCTGCGCGGCGGCCTTCCGCTTCTTGGGCGCCGAGCTGGCGCTGACCTACCTGAACGACCGCGCCAAACCCTATGTCGAGCCGATCGCCGAGGAGCTCGAAGCCCCGATCTTCCTGCCCTGCGACGTCGAGCAGGAAGGTCAACTGGAGGCGGTGTTCGAGGCCGCCGAGCAGCGCTGGGGCGGCATCGACTTCGCGCTGCACTCGATCGCCTTCGCGCCCAAGGAGGACCTGCACGGCCGCCTGCTGGAATCGTCGAGCGCCGGCTTCGCCCAGGCGATGGACATCTCGTGCCACTCCTTCGTGCGCATGGCGCGGCTCGCCGAGCCGTTGATGAACCATGGCGGCGCCATCTTCGCGATGAGCTATTACGGCGCCGAGAAGGTCGTGCCGCACTACAACGTCATGGGGCCGGTGAAGGCCGCGCTCGAGTGCAGCGTGCGCTATCTGGCCCACGAGCTCGGGCCCAAGGACATCCGCGTCCACGCCATCTCGCCGGGCCCGATCCGCACCCGCGCCGCCTCCGGCATCAACGAGTTCGACGAGCTGCTGGCCCGGGCCGAGACCCGCGCGCCGCGCCACCAGCTGGTGACCATCAAGGACGTCGGCATCGCCACCGCGGCGCTCGCCACCCCCGCGGGCCATCTCGTCACCGGCAACACCATCTACATCGACGGCGGCTACCACGTCATGGGTTGAGCCCCGGCGGCATCCGGAGGGACAGCGATGGGCGATCTCGTCCTGGTCATCAACGCCGGCTCGTCGAGCCTCAAATTCTCGCTGTTCGAGACCGACGCCGCGGGCGAGCCCGCCGAGCTCGCCGGCGGCCAGATCGAGGGCATCGGGCTCGAGCCCCGCTTCAAGGCCGCGAGCGCCGCGGGCGAGGTGCTGG
>JAAAPF010000185.1 GCA_009908425.1 Alphaproteobacteria bacterium | reverse complement strand
GGGGGCGCCGAGCGCGGGGGCGGCGACCGACGCGGCGCCCGCCATCCGCGTCGCCGACGCCTTCGACCTGCTCACCGAGAAGCTCGTCGCCGAGGGCAAGACCAGCATGCTGCGCCAGGTCGAGGGCGCGCGCACGCTCGCCTGCGAGCTGCTCACGGAGCCGGAGGAGAACCCGAGGCTCGACGCGCTCACGCCCGAGATCGTCGAGCTGTGGCGGCGGACGCTGCTCACGGTGCCCCGCGCCCACGGCAAGGCCCACGGCAACAATCGCCACACCGCCAACAGCCGCACGCCGCTCACGAAGCGCGCCGAGATCGAGCGCGCGGACGCTCGGGACGCCGAGCTCCGCGCCGAGCTCGACGCGGCCTGCGCGCGGCGCGAGCTCACCCGACCGAGCGCCGAGGCGCGGTTCGCCCAGGAGCGGGTCGCGCGCATGGCCGTCGTCACCGTCGAGAAGCATCTGGCCCGCCTCGAGCAGGCCATCGACCTCGCCCGCAAGCGCCGCCGCTTCGCCGGCCCCAACCCCTTGGACGAGGTCGAGCCGCTGGACCGCGCCCAGATCGAGCGGCTCGAGCAGGAGCGCCGGCATCCCGGCCGGGTGGCCTGGGAGCCCGAGCGCCTGGTCGCCCATCTCGACGGCCCGGTCCACACCGGCTGCGCCTCCGAGCACCGCCGCGGCGACCGCGGCGACCTCGTCATCCGCGACTCGCTCTACTGGGTGTTCCTGCTCGCCTGGCTGGCGGGATTGCGGCTACGCGAAGCCCTGCAGCTGCGCTGCGCCGACCTCGTCCGCGTCCACGGCGTCTGGTGCGTCGACGTGCGGGCGGGACCGGGGCAACGGCTCGAGAACGCCCAGTCCCGCCGGCGCATCCCGCTCCACCGCTTCCTGCTCGAGCTCGGCTTCGTCGACTGGGTGCAGGACAAGCGGGAGGAGGGCCCTCGGCTCTTCGACGACTGCCACGGCTTCGACGCCGACGACGACATGGTCGGCCGGTTCACGCGCAAGTTCACGTACTACCGCAAGCGCATCGGCACCTACGCCGTCGGCCGTGACGCCCACGCCCTGCGCACGACGTTCAACACCGGGCTGGCGCGCGCCGGCGTCGAGCTCGTGGTCCGCAAGCGGCTGATGGGGCACAAGCTCGCCGACCTCACCGAGGACGACTACCTCCCCGGCGGCCGCGAGCTACGGGAACTCGAGGCGGCCGTGGATGCCGCCACCTTCGGGCTCGCGCTCGACGTCGGCGCCGACGTCCCGCGGTTCACCGTCCGCGACGATCACGCCTTCGCCGACGCCTCGCAAGCGGAGACGTGTGCCGGGAACCTCGCCGACGGGGTACCCTCGGCAACCTTTTGTCGGCGCGCCGCGGTCGTCCCCGGACGACTTCACAAGCGGTGAAAAGCTGGACCGTCAATTAGCGGCGTTTAGTACATCTATTACGTCGTCGTCACCTAAGCGCGTACATGGCACGCGTATCGCGGCGCGCAGGGCCGGTCCCTATTCGGCGCCTTGGTTCGGTGCGCGAACGAGGTGAGGCTGTTCACCGAGGAGATCGAGGTCTCGCGCAGCACTCGACCGCCCCCCTTCCCGAACCTCGGGACACCCGGCACCGATCGGCGCGGCGGTGAACTCGGAGCCGGCGTTCGGCTTCGGCGCCCGTCGGCGCTCGGTGGAGGGTGGGACGGCTTCGCTCGGCGTGACGTGGGGGCAGGCCACACGGCTCTGCGGGCGTTTCGGCCGCGTCCGTTGCGCTTCGGCCACGAAGCAGAAACACCGGAGGTCGGGCCGGATGCGCGCGCGCAGCCGGGACCCGCATCCACGTCTCGGCCGGCTCAGCCGCCCTCGGCTTCGCCTTCGGCCTCACCCTCGGCTTCCGCTTCGCCCTCACCCTCGGCTTCGGCTTCGGCTTCCGCTTCGGCCTCGGCTGCCGCTTCGGCTTCGCCCTCGGCTTCCGCTTCGGCTTCGGCCTGCGCCACGACGATGCCCGCCGGTTCGCTCGCCGCCGCGGCCGGCGCGAGATCGGTCGTCCCCGCCGCCACCATGAAGGGTGCCGCACACAGCAGCCCGCGCGATACCGAGGCGAGCAGCGACAGGCGGCGTTGATCCAAGTCGGCCATGACGGCCCTCCCTCGTGCCGTTGATCCACGCCGCACCTTCGCCGACGCGGCGCCCCGCGGTAACCCCGAACCGGCTCACGATCACGTCAGCTCCCGGTCGGCTCCCGTGGCGGCGGGCGGGCATTTGCCTAAGGTGCGACGTGCGACCACGGCAGCAGGCGGGGGCACCATGCGCGAGGCGACGCCCACGACGAAGCGGCGCTATTGGCTCGGCGGCAACCGCCACGATGCGCAGGACCGGTTCTTTCGCGAAGCGCTCGATCCCGAACTCTGGGAGCCGGGCGACGAGGACGCGTGGGACGCCTGCTGGTTCACCGGCATGCCGAAGCCGCGGGCCTTCGAGGCGCTCACGGCCGAGAAGTGGGTCAACCACATCCCCGGCAACAACGCGCTGACGGTGAAGAGCCGTCTCGCCGCCACCCTCGCGGCCGTCCGCGAGCGCATGCTGGCGGACGAGGGGGCGGACGGCGAGGGCGCCGAGCGGATGGGCTTCTGTCCCGACACGTTCGCGATGCCCGAGGCCTATCACGCCTTCCAGGCGGCGGCACTGGCGGAGCCGGAGGCGCGGTGGATCCTCAAGCCCAAGAACGCCTCCAAGGGCCGCCACATCCGCCTGGTGGAGGACCCGGCGGCCGTGCCGACCGGCCGGCGCTGGATGGTGCAGCGCTACCTCCACGAGCCGCACACCATTCGCGGCCACAAATACGTGCTCCGGCTCTACGTGCTGATCACCTCGGTCGAGCCGTTGCGGGTCTATCTCTACCACGAAGGCTTCGCCAAGCTGGCCTCCGAGCCGTACGACCTCGACGATCGGACCAACATCTTCAGCCATCTCACCAACCCGGACATCAACGAGACCAACACGAGCGTCGCCGCGCCCGTGGTCTTCATCCCCTTCGCCGAGTACCGCCCCTGGCTGCGCGAGCAGGGTCACGACGACGGGGCGCTGTTCGACCGTATCCACGACCTGGTGACGCTGACGGCGATCGCCGCGCGCGAGCCGCTCCGCGCCCGCCTCGCCGAGGTCGGCGGCGACAGCCGCGGCTGCTACGAGCTCTTGGGCATCGACTGCCTGATCGACGCCCGGCTGAAGCCGTGGATCATGGAGTGCAATCTGAGCCCGTCGCTCGACGTCTGCGCCGCGCCCGAGGACGGTGGCGAGGTCGAGTACGGGATCAAGCGCCAGCTCGTCCACGACATGGTGGCGATGCTCCGGTTCAATCACACCGGACCGGACCATCCGGCGCCGGACGGCCCGGCGCGCCTCGCCGCCGAGGCCGAGGCGGAACGCGCCCATGCCGGCGGCTGGCAGCGGCTCTACCCGCACGCCGAGCCCGAGCGTCATCTGCCGTTCTTCGCCGCTCCCCGGCTCGCCGACATCGTCCTCGCCGATGCCGTCGCCGGTCGGCGGGTCCGGCGGCCGCGGTTTTGTCGCTACCGCGCGGCGGAGATCGTCGAACCCGACCAGCTCGCGCTCTACGCCGAGGACGAGGGTGTCCTCTACCATCCGAACCCGACGGCGACGTGGCTCTGGCTGCACGCCGGCGCCGGTCTCGATCCCGACGAGATCGCCGAGCAACTGGCCGTGCAACGCGGCGTGAGCGAGGCCGCGGCGGTCCAGGCCGTGCGCGCAGAGGTGTGGGACCAGCTCGCCGGCTGGGCCGCCGCCGGCCTCCTCCGGCAGACGGGCGGCACCGGCGCGGCGGCGCCGGCGGCCGCGGCACCCTCGGCGGCGACGGTGGAGCCGGAGACCCGCACCCTGCGTGTCGGCGCGGCGCGGGCCACGCTGCGCCTGCCGAGCGCGCCGGTTCGCCGCCAGCTCGCGGACGCGTGG
>JAAAPF010000233.1 GCA_009908425.1 Alphaproteobacteria bacterium | reverse complement strand
GTGGACGACGCGACCGTAATGGTCGGCGTTGACGATGGCCTCGGCGGCGCGAGCGAGGGCGGCGAGATACGCCCCGCCGTCGACCTCCCGCAACGCCTCGTCCTCGTCGAACAGCCGCTTCAAGGTCACCGGGTCGGCGAGGCGGCCGTCGGCGACGCGGCGGTGAACGGCGTCGAACAGCCGGGCGTGGACCGGCTCGTAGAAGTGCTCGGCGCGGAGGTAGTCCGCGACCCGGTGATAGGCCTCGTTGTTGACGAGGATGGCGCCCAACAGCGCCTGTTCGGCCTCGAGCGAGTGGGGCAGTACGCGAAAGCCGGCGGCCCCATCGGGGAGGTCGCCGCCGGCGGAGGGGGGCGTGACGTCCTGGTCCATGCCGGAACGCTAGCAAGCCGCTCACCCGAAAGCTAAGGCGGAGATCGCGTCGACGTCGAATTCCGGGGGATCGCACCGTGGACGAACTGGGGACGAGCGGGGACGCCCGAACGCTGCCGACGCGCGCCCGCGCGCCGCGCATCGTGCGCGGGGTGGCGCGGCATTTCGGCGACCTCGGCGCCGCCGTGCTCGCCGAGGTTCCGCTGGCCAACGGCCGCCGCGCCGATCTGGTGGTGCTCGACCGCAAGGGCGGCCTCGCGATCGTCGAGGTCAAGTCGGGCAGCGCCGACCTCGCCGCCGACCACAAGTGGCCGGACTACCGCGACTTCTGCGACCGGTTCTACTTCGCGGTCGACATCGCCTTCCCGCGCGCCCGCCTGCCCGCCGGCACCGGCGTCGTCGTCGCCGACGACCACGCCGCCGAGATCGTCGCCGAGGCGCCGACGCACCCCTTGAGCGCGGCGCGCCGCAAGGCGGTGACGCTGCGCTTCGCGCATCTGGCGGCGCGGCGGCTGACGGGCGTCGACGACCCGCCGGCTCAGCGCCCGTAGAGCCAGCTCTCGATCAGCCAGCGCGCGATGCTGTCGGGGGCGGGAAGGGCGACGGGCCGGCTCGACGGGTCGACCAACTCGCGGCGGTGGAACCAGCGGGCGTCCTCGAGCTCGTCGTCCTCGAAGGCGAGGGTGCGCGCGGCGGCGGTGGCGTGAAAGCCCAGCATCAACGACGCCGGAAACGGCCAGGGCTGCGAGGAGCGATAGGCGAGGCCGGTGACGTCGACGCCGGCCTCCTCGCGAATCTCGCGGCGGACGGTGTCCTCGAGGCTCTCGCCGGGTTCCACGAACCCCGCCAGCGTCGAGTACATCCCGGCCGGCAGGCGTGGCGAGCGGCCCAACAGGCAGTGCTCGTCGCAGGCGACGAGGACGATCACCGCCGGGTCGGTGCGCGGAAAGACGGTGCGCCCGCACGCGCCGCATGCCCGCGCGTGGCCGGCTTCCTCGACGCGGGTACGACCGCCGCAGGCGCTGCAGAAGCCGTGGGTGTCGTGCCAGTAGCGCAGCGCCCGGGCGTAGGCCGCGAGCGCGGCCTCGTCCGCCGGCAGGACGGGGCCGACGCGGCGCAGCGCGACGGCGGCGCCCGCGGCGGGGTGCGCGGCGTCGATGGTGCGGACGAAGACCGCGACCCCGTGGTGCTCGCCGAGAAACGGGGCGTCGTCGCCGAGCGTCTCGCCCAGCTCGGCGAGCGCCGTCAGGCGCAGACGCGGCGCGGCGCTGCCGTCGACCACCGGGTCGAGGCCGTGCAGGGTGACGACGCGGGTGCGCGGGTCACGACGCCGGGCCGCGAGCCAAGCCGCGTCCTTGCGCCGAAGGGCGGCGCGCTCGAAGGCGGGATCGGCGTAGCGGTGCGGGGGCGGGTTGAGGATCTCGGGCATGGTGCCCGCAGCCTGCCCCGGGGCGACCGTCGCCGCCAAGGGCTCGCGCCGTCGCCGGCCGCCAGCGAGGCCTCGCGGCACCTCACTCCTTGTTGGAATCGCGGGGTTCGCCTTTCTTCGGATGCAACTCCGCGAGTTTCAGCGCTGCGGACAACAGAAAGATCGATACCGGCAGGATCAACAGCTTGAGCACCGCCGGCCATGACAGTTCAGGTCCGCGAGCGATGTAGCTTTCCAAGGCGACCCGCAGGAACAGGACGAACAGAATGACGATGATGACTTCAGCCAAGGTCTGTTTGAGTTGACCGATCCCCTCGACGCGGAGCCAATGGGGGATTCCGAGCTCTTCGGAGCGGCGATCGGGACGGACGAACAGCAGGTAGACGCCGAACGCGAAATAGAGGAGGACGACGGCCATGAGAAAGCGATCGAGCGCGCTGATCAGATGAACCGCGATGGCATCGCCCCGCGGCAGGCCTTCTTGTGTCGGCAGCGCGAGCATGCGGGCGGCCATGACCGTCTCGGTGACGCCGATGCCGATCATCAAGAACGCGCCGACGGAGGAAGCCAGCACCGCCACGAAGGTGGTGAGGCGCGCCGCGAGGGCCACCCGTCGTTCCAGCTCGAGGGTCCTCATCCCCGCCTCCTCGGCCTCGGTCCACACCGGATGGTCGCCGGTCACCGACCGTTTCACAAGCGCCGCCCGCGAGCTCGCCCGGCCGTCGCCCGCTGCCCGGCCGAGCTGCGGCGTGGGCGCACGGCGGCCGATCCCGACCGCCATTTTTCTCCCCATCGCCGTCCTGCCTCCTTGCGAACGGCCCTCTTAGACCCGACTATGACGGCTGGAGGGCTGGCGCGGACGGACCCCTCGCGAACCCGGTCAGGTCCGGAAGGAAGCAGCCGTAGCGGGTCCCGGTCCGGGTCGCGTCAGTTCTCCACCCCGTCGTCGGTGTTCTCTTCCCCGAGCCGCCCTTGGACGCCGAAGCCCGGCCCTATCGCGTTCTCGCCCGCGCCTATCGTCCCACGCGCCTGAGCGAACTCGTGGGCCAGGAGGCGCTCGTGCGCTCGCTCACCAACGCCTTCCGCTCGGGGCGGATCGCGCAGGCCTATCTGCTCACCGGCATCCGCGGCACCGGCAAGACGACCACCGCCCGGCTCATCGCCAAATGCCTCAACTGCATCGGCGAAGACGGCACCGGCGGCGTCACGCCGGAGCCCTGCGGCGTCTGCGAGCCCTGCCGTTCCATCGCCGAGGACCGCCACATCGACGTCCTCGAGATCGACGCCGCCACCAACAACGGCATCGAGCACATCCGCGACCTCGTCGACAACGCCCGCTACGCCCCGGCGGACGGGCGCTACAAGGTCTACATCATCGACGAGGTCCACATGCTGTCGCAGGCCTCGTTCAACGGCCTGTTGAAGACGCTCGAGGAGCCGCCGCCGCACGCCCGCTTCATCCTGGCCACCACCGAGGTCAGGAAGCTCCCCGTCACCGTGCTGTCGCGCTGTCAGCGCTACGATCTGCGCCGGATCGAGCCGGAGGTGCTGCAGGAGCATCTGGCGGACGTGGCGCGGCGTGAGGGCGCCGAAGCCGAAGCGGACGCTTTGGCGCTCCTCGCCAAGGTCGCCGGCGGCTCGGCGCGCGACGGGCTCTCGCTGTTGGATCAGGCGATCACCCTCGGCGAGGGCAAGGTCGAGAGCGCCGGCGTGCGGGCGATGCTCGGCCTGGTGGATCGCGCTTACGTCCTCGACCTCCTCGGCCACGTCGCCGGCGGTGAGCCGAAGGCGGCGCTGACGCTCTTCCGCGAGCTGATGGCGGCGGGCGGCGATCCGAAGACCGTCGTCGAGGACCTCTTGGGCCTCACCCACGAGCTCACCCGCGACAAGCTCGACCCCGAGGCGACCGCGCCCGAGCGCGCCGATCTCGCCTCCAAGCTCGGCCTGGCGGTGCTCGCGCGCGCCTGGCAGGTGCTGTTGAAGGGGCTCGACGAGGTCGGCCAGGCCCCGGACGGCGCGGCCGCGGCCGAGATGCTGCTCGTGCGCCTCGCCTGCATGGGCGACCTGCCGCCGCCGGCCGAGCTGCTGCGCAAGCTCGAGAGCGGCGGCGCCGTCGCGACCGGCGCGCCGGCCGCGGGCGCGTCCCCGGTGCCG
>JAAAPF010000238.1 GCA_009908425.1 Alphaproteobacteria bacterium | reverse complement strand
CGCGATGCCGAGGGCGAGCGGGATCGGGACGGCGAGCAGGCGGCGCTCGCGCTGGGCGCGCAAGCCGCCCAACAGGCGGCGACCGAGCCGGACGACCGCCGCGGCGGGAGCGACGCCGCCGGCGATGGCGCGCTTGTGGTCCAACCGGATCGTGCTATCCCGTTGCGCCCGCGATCTGTCGCCAGGCTGACGAAGGTTTTCTATTGACGGTTATCACACGGTTCGCGCCCTCGCCCACCGGTTTCCTGCACATCGGTGGCGCGCGCACCGCCCTGTTCAACTGGCTCTACGCCCGCCACCACGGTGGCAAGTTCCTGTTGCGGATCGAGGACACCGACCGGGCGCGCTCCACCGACGCGGCGATCGACGCCATCTTCGACGGCCTCGACTGGCTCGGTCTCGTCCCCGACGAGCCGCCCGTCCACCAGTACGACCGCCGCGAGCGGCACGCCGAATGCGCGATGCGGATGCTGGCCGAGGGCCGGGCCTATCGCTGCTGGTGCAGCCAGGAAGAGCTGGAGGCGATGCGCGAGCGCGCCCGCGCCGAGAAGCGCCCGGTGCGCTACGACGGCACCTGGCGCGACCGCGACCCGGCCGAGGCGCCGCCGGGCGTCGATCCGGTCATCCGGATCAAGATGCCCCGGAGCGGCGAGACGGTGATCGATGACCGGGTCCAGGGCCGCGTCGTCGTCCAGAACGACGAGCTCGACGACATGGTGCTGGTGCGCGCCGACGGCAGCCCGACCTACATGCTCTCGGTCGTCGTCGACGACCACGACATGGGCGTCAGCCACGTCATCCGTGGCGACGACCATCTCAACAACGCCTTTCGCCAGGCCCAGGTGTTCGCCGCGCTGGGCTGGGAGCTGCCGGCCTTCGCCCACATCCCGCTGATCCACGGCCCCGACGGCGCCAAGCTCTCCAAGCGCCACGGGGCCCTGGGCGTCGCCGCCTACCGCGAGATGGGCTTTCTGCCGGAGGCGATGCGCAACTACCTGCTGCGGCTGGGCTGGGGCCACGGCGACGACGAGATCATCTCCACCGAGGACGCCGTCCGCTGGTTCGATCTCGACGGCTGCGGGCGGGCGGCGGCGCGCTTCGATCTGGACAAGCTGACCGCGCTCAACGCGCACTACCTGCGCCTGCGCGACGACGACGAGCTGGTCGACCTCGTCGTGCCGCGGCTCGAGGCCATGGGCCACCCCGTCGACGCCACCGGCCAGGCGCGCCTGCGCGCCGGCATGGGCGGACTCAAGCAGCGCGCTCGGCGGCTCGACGACCTCGCCGAGGCGGCCGTGTTCTACGTCGCCGAGCGCCCGCTCGCGCTCGACGCCAAGGCCGCCAAGCTGTTGGACGACGACGGCCGGGCCCGTCTCGCCGACTACCGCGCCGCGCTCGTCGGCGACGCGCCCGCGTTCACCCAGGAGGCGCTGGAGGCCCACGCCCGCGCCGTCGCCGAGCGGCTGGGCGTCGGCTTCGGCAAGCTCGCCCAGCCGATCCGCGCCGCGCTCACCGGCCGCGGGGTCTCGCCGGGGCTGTTCGAGGTGATGGTGGCCCTCGGCCGCGACGAGGTCCTGGCCCGGCTCGACGACGCCGTCGCCGGTCGCGCCTGACACCCGAAAGGTCGCAGCCCGCGCCGAATTGATCGGCGCCGGGGGCGACACTATGGTCCGCCCACCGGTGGCGGCGCCGCCGCAGCAATGGCCCGCGGTGCCGCCCGAATGGAGGACGACGGGACATGACCGACAAGTCGAGCGGCAACGCCGCCCAGTTGGCGACAGCTGCGGACCGCACCACCGAACTGCCGATCCTCTCCGGCACCGTCGGCCCCGCCGTCTTCGATATTCGTAAACTGTACAACGACACCGGCTGCTTCACCTACGATCCCGGCTTCACCTCGACCGCGGCGTGCCGCTCGAAGATCACCTACATCGACGGCGACCGGGGGATCCTGCTGCATCGCGGCTATCGGATCGAGGACCTGGCCGAGCACAGCGACTTCCTCGAGGTATGCTATCTCATCCTCTTCGGCGAGTTGCCGACACCGGCGCAGCGCGAGCACTTCGTCAATGGTGTGACCTACCACACCATGGTCCACGAGCAGATCACCACCCTGATCCGCGGCTTTCGCCGCGACGCCCACCCGATGGCGGTGATGATCGCCGTCGTCGGTGCGCTCTCGGCCTTCTACCACGAAGATCTCGACATCAACGACCCGCACAACCGGTTGATCGCGACCTATCGGTTGATCGCCAAGATGCCGACCATCGCGGCCATGGCCTTCAAGTATTCGCTGGGCCAGCCGTTCATGTATCCCCAGAACCACCTGTCCTACGCCGGCAACTTCCTCCACATGACCTTCGGGGTGCCGTGCGAGCCCTACAAGGTCGACCCGATCCTGGCGCGGGCGCTGGACAAGATCTTCATCCTCCACGCCGACCACGAGCAGAACGCGTCGACCTCGACGGTGCGGCTGGTGGGCTCGACCGGGGCCTCGCCCTACGCCGCCATCTCCGCCGGCATCGCCTCGCTGTGGGGCCCGGCGCACGGCGGCGCCAACGAGGCGGTGGTGCAGATGCTCGCCGAGATCGGCTCGGTCGAGCGCATCCCCGAGTTCATCAAGCGCGCCAAGGACAAGGACGACCCCTTCCGCCTGATGGGCTTCGGCCACCGCGTCTACAAGAACTACGACCCCCGCGCCGGCGTCTTGAAGTCCAGCGCCGACGAGGTCCTCGATCTGCTGGGCAAGAAGAACAACCCGAAGCTGGCGATCGCCAAGGAGCTGGAGCGGATCGCCCTCGAAGACGACTACTTCCGCGAGCGGCGGCTGTTCCCCAACGTCGACTTCTATTCCGGGATCATCCTGGAGGCGATGAGCATCCCGACGTCGATGTTCACGGCGATCTTCGCGCTGGCGCGGACGGTGGGCTGGCTGGCGCAGTGGAACGAGATGGTCGAGGACCCGGAACAGAAGATCGGCCGGCCGCGCCAGCTCTACGTCGGCGCCGACGAGCGCCCCTTCGTCCCGCTGGAGCGGCGCGGCTGACACGGCCGCGAGCGCCCGCGCCGACCGCGCGGCGGGGGCGGTCGCCGGCGCCGCCGCGGGCGCCGGCGGGCGTCCTCGCGCGCGGCGAACCGGGCCTGCGGCCATTGCGCTAAAGTCGAGAAATCGGACCGCCGGATTGCTTTGCGGCACCCGGCGGCGTCGTTCACAACGACCGGATCGAAGGAACGGGTGGCACCACCAACACGATAACCGGCGATCCGCCCGAGCGACGTTGAGAGGCGAGACGCATGTTCACGATCGACCCCGACAAGGTCCGCTTCGTCATCGAGAAGGCGCGTATCTTCGACGCGGGGATGGAGAACGGCGAGGAGGACGAGGAGCTCGAGGCGACCGGGCCGCACACCAGCGACGAACTGCTGGAGGACGAGGACCTCGAGGAGAGCCCGGAAGCCGATGCGATGTACGGCGAACTCCGCGAGATCATCAACGAGTTCAACCAGGACGAGCAGGCCGAACTCGTCGCCCTGACCTGGGTCGGCCGCGGCAGCTACGGCACCGAAGAGTGGGCCCAGGCGCTGGAAGAGGCCAACCGGGTGCACAACGACCGCACCGCCGAGTACCTGTTGGGGATGCCGCTGTTGGCCGACTACCTGGCCGAGGGATTGTCGGCGTTCGGCGAGAGCGTCGAGGAGTAACCCCGGCGACGAGCCGGCACCGCGACGCCGACGCCCACCTGCCGATCGCGCTCGCCACCACCAGCCCAGCCTCCGCCGCGCCGCCGCGGGGTCCTCGTCCGACACCCGTCTCCCGCCGTCACCCCCGATTGGAGGCCACCGACGCCGGCGCCGAGGGTGGGGCGCGATGACCGCCCCGTCGCACCCGCGCCGCGTCCGCGTCCACCGTCCCGGCGGCTACCACCGGCTGCGGCTGGAGGCCTTCACCGCGCCGGTACCCGGCCCGCGCC
>JAAAPF010000230.1 GCA_009908425.1 Alphaproteobacteria bacterium | reverse complement strand
CCAGCGCGTGCGCACCCGCACCCGGTTGGCGATGCCGCCGTGGACGAGGGCCTCGTCGAGCGATTTGTAGGCGTCGATGAGCTCGGTGTACTTGCCGACGACGGCGATCGTCACCTCGCCTTCGGGGTGGCGCACCCGCTCGACGATGCCGTGCCAGCGATCCAGGTCGGGGCGGCCCGCCTCGGGCAGCCCGAAGCGGCGCAGCACCGCCCCGTCGAAGCCGGCGCGGTGGTAGTCGATCGGGACCTGGTAGATCGAATCGACGTCGAGCGCCGGGATCACGCCGTCCGCCGGCACCGAGCACTGCAACGAGATCTTGCGCCGCGCGTCCTCGCCGATCGGGTGCTCGGAGCGGCAGAGTAGGACGTCGGGCTGGATACCGATGGCGCGCAGGTCGCGCACGGAGTGCTGGGTCGGCTTGGTCTTCATCTCGCCGGCGGAGCGGATGAAGGGCAACAGCGTGACGTGGACGTAGACGCAGCTCCCGGGGCCGAGCTCGTAGCCCATCTGGCGGATCGCCTCGAGGAACGGCAGCCCCTCGATGTCGCCGACGGTGCCGCCGACCTCGACCAGCACCAAGTCGACGTCGTCGGTGTCCTGCATGATGCGGTCGCGGATGGCGTTGGTGACGTGCGGGACCACCTGCACCGTGCCGCCGAGATAGTCGCCGTGGCGCTCCTTGGTGAGCACCTCGGCGTAGATCTGCCCGGCGCTGACGCTGTCGGTGCGCCGCGCCGGCACCCCGGTGAAACGCTCGTAATGGCCGAGGTCGAGGTCGGTCTCGGCGCCGTCGTCGGTGACGAACACCTCGCCGTGCTGGAACGGCGACATCGTACCGGGATCGACGTTGAGATAGGGGTCGAACTTGCGCAACCGGACGCGGTAGCCGCGTTCCTGCAGCAGCGCGCCCAACGCCGCCGACGCGAGCCCCTTGCCGAGCGAAGAGACCACGCCGCCGGTGATGAAGATAAAGCGCGCCATGGGCCCCTGTTATCGACGTAAGCTCGCGCCGGCGCAAGCGCGCCGCGCGCGTTTTCCACCACAGATTGAAAGCCCGTCGGCCCGCTCAGTCCGCGATCGGGGCCTGCGGTTCGCTCGGCTCGCTCGGCCGCTCGCTCGGCGCCGCCGGCGCCTCGGCCTCCGGCGCCGCCGGCTGCGGTGCTGCGGGCTGCTCCGCCGGCATCTCGTCGAGCACCGACGAGCCTTCCTCGCGGCCGGTGGCGAGGATGGCGAGCAGCAGGCTGGTGGCGATGAACGAAGCCGCCAGGACCGCGGTCGTGCGGGTCAAAAAGCTCGCCCCACCGCGGGCCGTGAACAGGCCGCCGAAGCTGGCGCCGCCGCCGCCGCCCATGCCGCCGCCGAGCCCGCCGAGCGCGCCGCCGTCGCTCTTCTGCAAGAGGATCACCCCGACCAGCGCGAGCGCGATCAGGAGATGAACGACGAGAATCACCTGCTCCATGCCAACACCCTAACGACGCGCCGCCCGGACTCTCCGGCTCAGCCGGACGCGCCCAAGCCCGCTTCGTAGATCGCCCAGAAATCGTCGGCGTCGAGGCTGGCGCCACCGACCAGTGCACCGTCGACATTGGAGGTGGCCAGGATCGCCTTCGCGTTCGAGGGCTTGACCGAGCCGCCGTAGAGGATCGCGATGTCGCCGCCTTCGGCGAAGCGCTCGACCAGGCGGGCGCGGATGTGGCCGTGCGCCGCCTCGATCTCCTGGTCCGTGGGCGTGCGGCCGGTGCCGATCGCCCACACCGGCTCGTAGGCCACCACCACGTCGCCGGCCGTCGACCCCTCGGGCAGGCTGCCGGCGAGCTGGGCGTCGAGCCGCTCGAGCGTCTTGCCGGCGAGATACTCGTCCTCGGTCTCGCCGATGCAGACGACGACCTTGAGACCGGCGCCGAGCCCGGCGTCGGCCTTGGCGCGGACGGTGGCGTCGTCCTCGAAATGGTACTGGCGGCGCTCGGAATGCCCGCAGATCACCGCCTGCGCCCCGGCTTCGGCCAGCATCGGCGCGGCGAGGTCGCCGGTGTAGGCCCCCTTGGGCGCGTGGTGGCAGTCCTGCGCGCCGACGAAGATCGGCGCACCGGCGACCCATTCCCGCGCCCGCTCGATCAGCGTCGCCGGCGGGAACACGCCGAGCGTGCCCGTGGGCGCGTCGCCGGCGCGCGCCTTCACGGCGCCGACCAGCGCCCGGGCGTCGTCGACGAGGCCGTTCATCTTCCAGTTCCCGAGCACGACGGGCCGGGGCAGGCGCATGACAAGCTCTCCTCGCTGGCTCGCGCGGCGTGTAGCACGGCTGGCCGGCCGGCCAAAGCCCCGGCCGCGCCGGAGGTTCACGCCCGATCGCGTTCGGCGACCTCGTCGTCCGGCGCGAGGGGACGGCCGTCGCGGGTCTCGAAGCCCCTGCGGCGACCTTCGCGCTTCAAGACCATGTCCAGGCCGACGTAGTGGGCCGTGTCGCTCGGCGCGGTCCGCGGACCGATCTCCAACAGCCGGACCGGCCGACCGGTGCGGTTCTCGAAGGTGTGGCCGCGGGCGACGCCGGCCTTGAAGCCGGCGCCGTCGCCCGCGCGCAGCACCTGCTCGCCGCCGCCCTCCTCCACCAGCGTCACCTCGCCCGCGACGACGTAGACGAACTCGTCCTCGTTCTCGTGCCAGTGCATCAGGCCGGTGGCGCTGCCCGGCGCCAGCTCGACCTCGCCCACCCCGATCTGGGTGAGGTCCACGGCCTCCGACAGCCGGGTCCGCCAGCAGCCGTTGGTGCGCGCACGCAGCCGCCCGGGATAGGCCTGCCGTTCCACCCGGACGGCGGTCTCGCGGTCGACCTTCGGCATCTCCAATCCTCCCCTCGGACAGGGTGTTGCTAGCGCCCACCTGTGACGAGCCGGTGACGGCGCGCCCCGCGTTGTTCTCCGCCGGGCGTCTCCCTATGCTGGCGGTGTCGTCGCAGCGCCGTTCGGAGACACCATGCTCGCCGCCATCCGCAACTTCGCCCGCAGCTGGGTCATGAAGGTTTTCCTCGGGCTCTTGATCCTGAGCTTCGCGATCTGGGGCGTCGGCGACATCTTCACCGGCGGGACGGGCGACGCGGTGGCCGAGGTCGGCGAGCTCGAGGTCACCGCCGCCGAGCTCGACGACAGCTTTCGCCGTTCGCTGCGGCGACTGCAGGAGCAGTCGCAGGAGCCGATCTCGCGCGAGGACGCGATCTCGATGGGGCTGTTGGAGCGCTCGCTGCAGACCCTCGCCGCCCGCCGGCTGCTCGACGCCGAGGCCCGCGAGCTCGGTCTCACCGCACCCGACGAGGCGGTGCGCCGGCTGATCGCCCGGGAGCCGGCCTTTCAGGTCGACGGCCGCTTCGACCGGGACCGCTTCCGCCAGCTGTTGCGCCAGAGCGGGCTCGACGAGGACACCTTCGCCGAGCAGCTCCGCGCCGAGCGCACCCGCAACGCGCTCACCGGCGCGATCCGCCCGCCGGTCGGCCTGCCGGACGCGCTCACCCGGCCGCTGGTCGAGCGCCTCGCCGAGATCCGCTCGGGCCGTCTGCTGGTCGTACCCGACGCCCGCTTCGGCGACATCCGGGCGCCGGACGACGCCACGCTCGAAAGCTACCTTGAGGACAACCAGCAGCGCTTTCTGGCGCCCGAGCGCCGCGACGTCACCGCCGTTCTCCTGAGCCCCGAGCTGTTGATGGACGACATCGGCGTGGACGAGGCGCGGCTGCGCGAGCGCTACCAGGCCGACAGTCAGCGCTACACCACCCCCGAGCGCCGTGTCGTGCGCCAGCTGCGGGGTCAGGAAGAGGCCGCGGCGCGCGAGGCCTTCGACCGGCTGCGGGCGGGCGCGTCGGCCGAAACCGTCGCCGCCAACGTCGAGGGCGTGGCGCTGTCCGCGCTCGGGCCCGTCGCCGAGGCCGGGCTGCCCGACAGCTTCGCCGCCCCCATCTTCTCGGCGACCGAGGCCGGCGCGGTCACGCCCCCGGTGCAGAGCGCCTTCGGCTGGCACGTCTTCCTCGTCGACCAGATCCTGCCGCCGGAACGACAGCCCTTCGCCGAGGTCCGCGACGAGCTGCGGCGCCAGGAGGCCCGCCGGCTCGCCGCCGAGCAGCTGCCCGATCTCGCCACCGCGCTCGACGACGCCATCGGCGGCGGCGCCACGCTCGAGGAGGCGGCGGAACAGCTCGATCTGCCGCTGGTCGCGGTGGCGGGTCTCGACCGCGAGGGCCGGACCCCCGACGGCGAGACCTTCGAGGGCTTCGCCGAATGGGGCGATCTGGTCACCCAGGTCTTCGAGGAACCCGCGGGCCAGCCGTCGCTCCTTGAGGAGACCGACGACGGCCGCTTCTACGTCTTCCGCGTGGACGAGATCGAGGCGGAGCGCGGGCTGGAGCTGGCGGAGGCGCGCGAGCGCGTGCTCGCCGCGTGGCGGAGCGAGGCGGCCCGCCGCCGCGCCCGCGAGGTCGCCGAGCGCGCGCTCGGGGACCTCGAAGCCGGCCGCGCGGTCGCGGAAGTCGTCGCCGAATACGAACTCGAGACCCGCAAGCTGGAGCCGCGCAGCCGCGCGGAGCCGCAGGGCACGCCGGCGGTCCACGATGCGCTCTTCGCCGGCGAGCCCGGCGAGGTCGCGCCCGACGTCGTCGACGCCGAGGCCGGCGCCGCGGTCGTCGTGGCCGACGCCCAGACCCGGGTCTCGCCGGAGGTCGCCGACGCCGTGCGACAGGAGCTGCGCGCCGGCTTCGAGCGCGATCTGTTGACCCAGTTCGAAGCGGCGCTGCGGGACACCCACCCGGTGCGCGTCGACCGCAACGCGCTGGCCCGGCATTTCCCGAGCGAGCCCCGATCGTGAGCCCGCGCCCGCCCGCCGACGGCAGTCCATCGCCGGACTTCGAGACCTTCCGCACGGCCTACGAGGCCGGCCGGCCGCAGGTCGTGGCGGCCCGCATCGTCGCCGATCTGGAGACCCCGGTCTCGGCGATGATCAAGCTCGCCGAGGGCCGGCCCTACAGCTTCCTGCTGGAATCGGTCGAGGGCGGGGCGGTGCGCGGGCGCTACTCGATGATCGGGATGAAGCCCGACGTCGTCTGGCGCACCCGCGACGGCGCGGTCGAGGTCAACCGCCGCGCCCGCACCGACCACGCCGCGTTCGAGGTCGACCCGACGCCGCCGCTGGCGAGCCTGCGCGCGCTCTTGAACGAGAGCCGGATCGAGCTCGGCGCCGATCTGCCGCCGATGGCGGCGGGGCTCTTCGGCTATCTCGGCTACGACATGGTCCGCCACGTCGAGCGCCTGCCGGACGTCAATCCGGACCCGGTTGGCGTGCCCGACGCCGTGCTGGTGCGACCGACGGTCGTGGCCGTCTTCGACAACGTCGAGGACCTCGTCACCATCGTCACGCCGGTTCGGCCCGATCCGGCGCTGTCGGGGCGGGCGGCCTACGATCTCGCCTGCGAGCGGCTGGCCGACGTCGTCACCGACTTCGGCCGCTCTATCCCGCGCGGCGCCTCGCCGCCGGCGGCGGTGCGGCCCGAGCCGGTCTCGAACCTGTCGCGCGCCGAGTTCGAGGTCATGGTCGAGCGCGCCAAGGACTACATCCGCGCCGGCGACATCTTTCAGGTGGTCTTGAGCCAGCGCTTCACCCTGCCCTTCAAGCTGCCGCCGTTCAGCCTCTACCGCTCGCTGCGGCGGCTGAACCCGTCGCCGTTTCTGTTCTTCCTCGACCTCGACGGCTACACCCTGGTGGGCTCGAGCCCGGAGATCCTGGTGCGGCTGCGCGACGGCGTCGTCACCATCCGCCCCATCGCCGGCACCCGCCGCCGCGGCGCCGACCGCGCCGAGGACGCCGCCCTCGCCGGCGAGATGCTGGCCGATCCCAAGGAACGCGCCGAGCACACCATGCTGTTGGACCTCGGCCGCAACGACGTCGGCCGCGTCGCCGAGATCGGCAGCGTGCGGGTGACCGAGAAGATGGCCGTGGAGTACTACAGCCACGTCATGCACATCGCCTCCAACGTCGAAGGGCGGCTGCGGACCGGCCTCGACGCCATCGACGCGCTGATCGCCGGCTTTCCGGCGGGCACGGTGTCGGGCGCGCCGAAGGTGCGGGCGATGGAGATCATCGACGAGCTGGAGCCGGTGCGCCGCGGTTTCTACGCCGGGGCGGTCGGCTATTTCGGCGCCGACGGCAGCATGGACACCTGCATCGCGCTGCGGACCGGGCTGGTGACGGACGGCGAGCTCCACGTCCAGGCCGGCGGCGGCGTCGTCGCCGACAGCGAGCCGGCGCTCGAGTACGACGAGAGCTGCAACAAGGCGCAGGCGCTGATCCGCGCCGCCATCAACGCCGCCGGCTACGCCCGCGGCGGCTGAGCGCGCCCGGCCACCCCAAGGTGCGCTTGACGCTCGGCGGGCGCGGGCGTTTGTTTCCCCATCGGTCGGCAACGGCGAAGACGATGCTGCTCCTCGACAACTACGACAGCTTCACCTGGAACCTCTTCCACTACCTCGGCGAGCTCGGGGCGCGGTGCGAGGTCCGGCGCAACGACGCGCTCGGCGTCGACGAGGCGCTCGCGCTCGGCCGCGACGGCATCGTCATCAGCCCGGGCCCGTGCGATCCCGACCGCGCCGGCATCAGCGTGCCGCTGGTGCGCGCCGCCGCCGCGGCGGGCGTGCCGCTGCTCGGCGTCTGCCTCGGCCATCAGAGCGTCTTTCAGGCCTTCGGCGGCCGGGTGGAGCGGGCGCCGACGCCGATGCACGGCAAGACCAGCGCCATCCACCACGACGGCAAGGGCCTGTTCGCGGGCCTGCCCGACCCCTTCACCGCGACCCGCTACCACTCGCTCCACGGCGCCAGGGAGACCCTGCCCGAGTGCCTGACCGCCACCGCCTGGAGCGACGACGGCGTCGTCATGGGCCTCGGTCACGTCCGCCTGCCGATCTTCGGCGTGCAGTTCCACCCCGAGAGCATCGAGACCCGCGACGGCCACGCGCTGTTGCGCAACTTCCTCCAGCTCGCGCGCGAGCCGGTGGCCGCATGACCGGCGAGCTCGCCCGCTTCAAGACCATCCTCGCCGCCGCCGCCGACGGCCGGACGCTACCGCGCGAGGACGCCCGCGCCGCGTTCGATCTGATGATGCAGGGCGACGTCACGCCGGCGCAGATGGGCGCCTTCCTGATGGCGCTCAGGGTGCGCGGGGAGACCGTCGACGAGATCACCGCCGGCGCCGAGGCGCTGCGCGCCCGCATGGTGCACGTCGACGCACCGCCGGGCGCGATCGACACCTGCGGCACCGGCGGCGACGGCGCCGGCACCGTCAACCTCTCGACCACGGCGGCGATCGTGGTCGCCGCCTGCGGCGTGCCCGTGGCCAAGCACGGCAACCGCGGCCTGAGCTCGCGCTCGGGCAGCGCCGAGGTGCTGCAGGCGCTCGGCGTCGAGACCGAGCTGGTGCCCGCGGCGATCGGGCGCTGCATCCGCGAGGCCGGCATCGGCTTCATGATGGCGCCCAAGCATCACGGCGCCATGCGCCACGTCGCCGGCACCCGGGTCGAGCTCGGCACCCGCACCATCTTCAATCTGCTGGGCCCGCTCTCCAACCCCGCCGGGGTGAAGCGCCAGCTCCTGGGCGTCTTCGACCCTTATTGGCTGGAGCCGCTCGCCCAGGTGCTCGGCGCGCTCGGCAGTGACAAGGCGTGGGTGGTCCACGGCGCCGGCGGGCTCGACGAGCTCGCCATCGAGGGCGCGACCGAGGTCGCCGAGCTCGCCGGCGGCCGGGTGCGCCGCTTCACCGTCACCCCCGCCGACGCGGGGCTGGAAGCGCATCCGACCGCCGCGCTCGCGGGCGGCGAGCCCGCCGACAACGCCGCGGCGATGCGCGCCGTGCTGGCGGGGCACAAGGGCGCCTATCGCGACGCCGTGCTGCTCTCCGCCGCGGCCGCGCTGGTGGTGGCGGACGCCGCCCCCGACCTCGCCGCCGGCGCCACCCTCGCCGCCCGGCGCCTCGACGACGGCGGTGCCGCCGCGGTCCTCGAGCGCCTCGTCGCCGTGAGCCGAGCCGATGGCTGACACCCTCCAGCGGATCCTCGACACCAAGCGCGAGCACGTCGCGGCCGCCAAGGCCCGCTGGCCGCGCGCCGCCCTCGAAGCCGAGCTCGGCGACGACGAGACCCGCGACTTCGAAGGCGCCCTCGCCGAGGACATCGAAGACGCCGGCCTCGCGCTCGTCGCCGAGATCAAGAAGGCCTCGCCCAGCAAGGGCCTGATCCGCGCCGACTTCGACCCCGCCGAGTTGGCGCGCGCCTACGAGGCCGGCGGCGCGAGCTGCCTCTCGGTGCTCACCGACCGGCCGTACTTCCAGGGCGACGACCAGCACCTGAAGCAGGCGCGCGCCGCCTGCGCCCTGCCCGTCCTCCGCAAGGACTTCATCGTCGACAGCTGGCAGGTGATGGAGAGCCGGGTGATCGGCGCCGACGCCATCCTGGTGATCCTCGCCGCCATCGACGACGACGGCCTCGCCCTCGATCTGGTCATGGAGGCGCGCGACCTCGACATGGCGGCGCTGGTCGAGGTCCACGACGAGACCGAGATGGACCGCGCGCTCGCCCTGCCCTCGCCGTTGATCGGCATCAACAACCGCGATCTCAAGACGCTCCAGGTCGACCTCGACACCACCGAGCGCCTGGCGCCCAAGGTGACCCCGGACCGCCTCCTGGTGTGCGAGAGCGGGCTCCACACCCACGCCGATCTGCAGCGGATGCTGGCGGCGGGCCCGGAAGCCTTCCTCGTCGGCGAGAGCCTCTTGCGCGAGGCCGACGTCACCGCCGCCACGCGCCGGCTGTTGGGGCGCGAGGCCGGATCTTGAGCGAGCTCACCCATCTCGACCCCGCCGGCAACGCCCGCATGGTCGACGTCGGCGACAAGGAGGCGAGCGACCGCACCGCCACCGCCACCGCCACCGTCCGCATGGCGCCGGAGACGCTCGCCCGGATCGAGGCCGGCGGCGCCGCCAAGGGCGACGTGCTCGCCATCGCCCAGCTCGCCGGCATCATGGCCGCCAAGAAGACGGGCGAGCTGATCCCGCTCTGCCACCCCCTCGGCCTCGACAAGGTCGACGTCCGGCTCACCCCCGAGCCCGCGGCCTCGCGCGTCAGGATCGAGGCCACCTGCCGGGTGCGCGCGCGCACCGGTGTCGAGATGGAGGCGCTGACCGCGGCGAGCGTGGCGGCGCTCACGATCTACGACATGTGCAAGGCGGTCGACCGCGGCATGGTGGTCGAGGAGGTCCGCCTCGTGCACAAGGCGGGCGGGCGCTCCGGCACGTGGAGCGCCGAGGCCACCCGGTGATCCCGGTCGAGAAGGCCGAAGCCCGGATCCGCTCCGCCCTGGCGCCGCTGCCGCTGGAATGGGTGCACGTCGACGCCGCCCGCGGCCGCGTCCTCGGCGCCGACCTCGCGGCCGTCCGCGACCAGCCCGCCGCCGACGTCTCGGCGATGGACGGCTACGCCGTGCGCGCCGCCGACGCGGTGGCGGGCGCCGTCCTCGCGGTCGAGGGCGAAGCGGCGGCGGGCGGCGACGCCGGCGGCGGGCTCGCGCCCGGCACCGCGCGGCGGATCTTCACCGGCGGCCTCGTCCCGGACGGAGCGGACACCATTCTGATCCAGGAGAACGCCGAGCGGGACGGCGCCCGCGTGCGGGTCCGCGTCGCGGCCGAGCCCGACCGCCACATCCGCCGCCGCGGCCAGGACTTCGCCGCCGGCGCGGTGATGCTGCGGGCGGGGCGGCGGCTCGGCGCGCGCGACCTCGGCCTCGCCGTCGCGCTCGGCCACGGTCACCTGCCGGTGCGCCGCCGCCCCCGCGTCGGCATCGCCGGCACCGGCGACGAGCTCGTCCGCCCGGGCGTGCCGGCCGGCCCGGCGCAGGTGCCGAATTCGAACGTCGCCGCCCTCATGGCGGTGGTGGAGGGCTGCGGCGGGACGCCGCTCGATCTCGGCATCGTCGAGGACCGCGCCGAGGCGCTCGCCGACCTCGCCGCCCGCGCCCGCGGCCTCGACCTCCTGGTGACCACCGGTGGGGCGTCGGTGGGCGACCACGACCTGGTCCGCAGCGCGCTCGGCGGCGCCGGCCTCGAGCTCGACTTCTGGAAGATCGCGATGCGGCCGGGCAAGCCGCTGCTCTTCGGCCGGCTCGGCCAGGTGCCGGTGCTGGGTCTGCCCGGCAATCCCGTCTCGGCGTTGGTCTGTGCGCTGCTGTTCGTCCGCGCCGCGCTCGAACGGCTCACCGGGACGCCGCCGAGCGACCTGCCGACCATCGACGCCGAGCTCGCGGCCCCGCTGGACGCCGGCGGCGAACGGCGCGACTACCTGCGCTGCGGCCTGGCGCCCGCCGGGGCGAGCGGGCGGCCGCGGGCGCATCCCGCCGCGCGTCAGGACAGCGCCATGCTGGCGACGCTCGCGCACGCCGACGGGCTTCTGGTGCGGCCCGCCCACGCCGCGGCCCGACCCGCCGGCGCTCTCGTCAAAGTAGTGCGTTTCGCCGATCTTCCCGGATTCTGACGCCGAACCCACCACCGTGGGGTGGTGGTCAGGTGCCTCTTAACGAGTTATTAAGGACGGATGAGACTTGACGCCGGCTGAGAACGAAGGTAGAACAAACGCGATCCGAACAGGGGAGTTACCGGTGTTGACGCCGCGACAGCATGAGCTATTACGATTTATTCACGCATATGTTGCGCGGAACGGCGTTTCTCCGTCCTTCGAAGAGATGCGCGATTCGCTCAACCTGAAATCGAAGTCCGGCATCCACCGGCTCATCTCCGCGCTGGAAGAGCGGGGCTACATCCGACGCCTGGCGCACCGCGCCCGGGCGATCGAACTGCTGCGCGCACCGCCCACCGGATACGACCTGGCGGCGACGGACGCGGCTGACGCGGGTCGCGACGGCGATGCGAGCCGGGCCGACGGCGACGCCGACAACGTCATCCGCGGCCATTTCGGCCGCTTGAGCGTCGCCGAACCGGCGCCGGACCGGGCGCTGCCGTTGTACGGTCGGATCGCGGCGGGCACGCCGATCGAGGCCATCTCGGACCCGGAGGCGAGCATCGACGTGCCCGAGTACGTGCTCGGCGAGGGCGAGCACTTCGCGCTCGAGGTCGTCGGGGACTCGATGGTCGAGGCCGGCATCCACGACGGCGACCTCGTGCTGGTCCGCCGCTGCGACGCCGCCGACAACAACACCATCGTCGTGGCCCTGGTCGACGGCGGCGAGGCGACGCTGAAGCGCCTGCACAAGCGCGGCGACAAGGTGGCGTTGGAAGCGGCGAACGCGGCTTACGAGACCCGGGTCTACCGCGCCGACCAGGTGCGCGTGCAGGGCCAGCTCGCCGGTCTGATCCGACGCTACCGTTGAACGTGGCGGCGCTCCGCCGACCAGGGGCGCGGGACCACCGGTCACGGCGGCGCGGCCGCCAGCAGCCGGTCGGGGGTATCGGTGATCAGCGTCGCCACGCCGGCGCGCCACAGACGCGCCGCCTCGGCCGCGTCGTTGACGGTGTAGGCCACCGGCCACAGCCCCGCGGCGGCGATCCGTGCGGTCGTCGCCGCAGCGAAGGCGCGGCGGTCGGCGTGCAGGCTCACCGCCGCGAGGGCGTGAGCGATGGCGAGCTCGGCGGTGCCGACGCGACGGCGGCACAGCATCCCGCGGCGCAGCGCCGGCGCCGTTTCGCGCAGCGCCGCGAGGGCCGTGGCGTGGAAGCTGGAGACGACCAGAGCGCCGCTCCAGGCCGCGAGCACCGGCGCGACGGCGTCGGCCGTCGCCCCCGCCGCCGCCGCGCTCTCGGCCTTGATCTCGAGGTTGAGCCCGAGCCCGAGCCGGCTCGCCTCGGCGGTGACGGCCGCGAGCGTCGGCACCCGTTCGCCCGCGAAGGCGGCGTCGAACCACCCGCCCGCGTCCAGCGCCGCCAGCTCGGCGGCCGTCCGCGCGGCGACCGGCCCGCGTCCGTCGGTCGTGCGCTCGAGCGTGGCGTCGTGCAGCACCACGGCGACGCCGTCGGCGCTGAGGCGGACGTCGCACTCCGCCCAGCGCGCACCCATCGCCGCCGCCAGGCGTAGCGCCGCCAGGGTGTTTTCCGGCGCCGCCGCCGAGGCGCCGCGATGGGCGACGACGGCCGGCATCACCGGGGTGATCACGACGCCGCGCGGCGCGCGTCCGGGCGGGCCGCGTCGAGCTCGGCGACGACCGCGTCGGCGAGCGGCAGACAGGCGGTGAGGCCGGGGCTCTCGATCCCGAAGAGGTTCACCAATCCCGCCGCCCCGTGCGTCGCCGGGCCCTCGATGCGGAAATCCGAAGCCGGCGTGCCGGCGGGGCCGAGCTTGGGGCGAATGCCGGCGTAGCCCGGCTGCAGCGCGCCGTCGGGCAGCGTGGGCCAGTAGCGCCGCACGGCGGTGTAGAACGCGTCCGCCCGCGCCACCGCGACGTCGTAGTCGATGCGGTCGACCCATTCGGTGTCGGGTCCGAAGCGGGCCTGGCCGGCGAGGTCGACGGTGACGTGCACGCCCAACCCGTCGGCCTCGGGCACCGGGTAGATCAGCCGCGCGAAGGGCGACTTACCGGCGAGCGTGAAGTAGTTGCCCTTGCAGTACCAGGCGGTGGGGACGTGGGCCGGATCGAGCCCGCGGATGCCGGCGGCGATCCGCGGCGCGTGCAGCCCCGCGCAGTTGACGACCTCGCGGGCGCCGAGCGCCATCGGGGCGTCGCCGCCGACCTCGAGCACGATGCCGTCGGCGGTGAGCTCGGCCCCCTCCAGCGGCGAATGGAAGGCGACGACGCCGCTCGCCCGGCCCAGGTCGCCCTCGAGCGCGAGCATCAGGGCGTGGCTGTCGACGATGCCGGTGGTGGGCGACCACAGCGCCGCGGTGCAGCGCAGGTCGGGCTCCAGGGCGCGGGCGCGGTCGGCCTCCCACCATTCCAGCTCGACCCCGTTGGCGGCCGCCTGGCGCCGGATCGCCGCCAGTTTCTCGTGCTGGTCCGGGCTCGTGGCCACGATCAGCTTGCCGCAGTTGGCGTGGTGCACGCCGTGCTCGCGGCAGTAGTCGTAGAGGCGCCATTTGCCGTCGACGCAGCTGCGCGCCTTGAGCGAGCCGGTCGGGTAGTAGATGCCGGCGTGGATGACCTCGCTGTTGCGCGAGCTGGTCTCGGTGCCGACGGCGCCGGCGGCCTCCAGCACGACGACCTCGCGACCGCCGAGGGCGAGCGCCCGGGCGACCGCGAGCCCCACCACCCCGGCGCCGACGACGACGGTTTCGACCCGCTCCATCCCCTCACCCTCCGAGCCAACGATCGATGTCCGCCGCGGCTAGCCCCACCGCCACGGCGGCCTCACGGATCTGCTCCAACGTGCGGGGTTCCACCGGCACCCCGCGGGCGGCGCGCTCGCGGCGCGACGCCGTCTCCGGATCGCCCGGCAGGCACACCGCGTCGACCCCCGGCGCCGCCGGCGAGGCCTTGACGTACGCACCGAAGGCGCGCGCCTCGTGCGCGATCGCGGCGGCGTCGCCGAACGCGTCCGGGTCCATCAGCACCGACACCATGTTGTTGAGGATGCTGCCATGGCGGGCGTGTTCGGGCTGGCTCGTGCGCCCGCCGCTCAGGGCGCCCGCGAACAGCTCGCAGATGACGGCGAGACCGGAGCCCTTGTGGCCGCCGAAGGCGGTGAGCGCACCCTCGTGACGCTCGACCAGCGCCTCCGGATCCGACGTCGGCCGACCGTCGCGGTCGAGCAAGGCGCCGTCGGGTACCGGCTCGCCGCGGTTGTGGGCGACCCGCGCCTTGCCGAGGGCGATGGTGCTGGTCGCCATGTCCAGGAGCGCGCCGGCGCCGTCGGGGTCCGGCAGCGCGGCACAGAAGGGATTGGTGACGAAGCGGGCGTCGCCGCCGCCGAAGGGCGCCACAATCGGCGCGTGGTCGACGACGTTGACGAAATGAGCCGACGCCAGGCCGTGAGCGGCGCAGTACTCGGCATAGGCGCCGATGCGGCCGACGTGCGCGCTCTCGCGCAGGGCGACGACGCAGGCACCCTGTTCCTTCGCGCGGGCGAGGCCGTGGTCGAGCGCGCGCCTCGCCATGTGCTGACCCATACCGCGCTGGGCGTCGACCACGATCACGGCCCCGGCGTCGCGCACGACCTCGGGCGTCCGGTCGGCGACGTAGAGCCCGCGCCGGAGATGGTCGACATAGGCCGGCAGCATGCCGACGCCGTGGCTGTCGTGGCCGGCGAGGTTGGCGCCGACGAGATGCGCGGCGACGAGCGCCGCCTCCTCGGCACCGCAGCCCGCCGCGCGCAACAGCCCCGTCGCCATCGCCTCCAGCGCGTGCGCCGCGTAGCGCTCCACCCGCACCGCTCCTCGCTTCACCGCATCGGGTCGGGTATCACAGCACGGCGACGGCGGCGACGCCACCGCCGCTCAGCCCAGATGCGCCAGATGGTCCAGCAGTTCGCCGTGCAGCGCCGGCGCGGCGACGACCAGGCCGTCGTGGCTGGGGCGCGGGCGGTTCAAGCCCAGGGGCGCGCCGTGACGGTCGGTGACGACGCCGCCGGCGGCCTCGACCAGCCGCGCCCCGGCGGCGAGATCCCAGTCCGCCACCCGCCTGAGCGAGACCAGGCCGTCGGCGTGGCCGGCCGCCACCCGGGCCAGGCGGTAGGCCAGCGAGCCCAGCCCGCGCACCTTGGCGCGGGCGAAGTGCTTCTCGAAGCCGGCGGTGCGCGCCTCGCGACCGCTCACCAACAGCGTCAGCGTGTCGCCCGGCCGCCACGAGCGCACGCGCACGAGGGCGCCGGCGAGGCGCGGGGGCTCGCCCTCGGCGATGGTGAACAGTTCGTCGGTCGCCGGGTTGAAGACGATGCCGACGGTGACGCGGCCGCGGTCCCAGAGCGCCACCGAGATCGCGAACTCGGCGCGGCCGCCCGCGTAGGAGCGGGTGCCGTCGATGGGGTCGACGATCCAGACCCGCGGCGCGCCCAGGCGGTGACCCGAGTCCTTGGTCTCCTCGCTCAGCCAGTCGGCGTCGCCCTCGGGGAGCCGGGCGCGCAGAAAGCGGTCGATGGCGATATCGGCCTCGGTGACGAGGTCGCCCGGCGCCTTCTCCCAGGCGGCGTGCGCCTTGCGGAAATGGCGCATGGCGATGGCGCCCGCCTCGCGGGTGAGCCCCACCGCCCGTTGCAACTCGTCCGCCGCCGATCGCGCCACGCCGGCCCCTCCCGCCGCTTCGCGTGCAGATGTGGGCTCGGATGTAGCATCGCGCAGGTGCGCCGCGGCGGAAAAACGCGGGACGCCGCGCCGATCAGCGCTTCCAGATCGGCGCCCCCGAGCCCGGCAGGCCGAGCTCGTCCCAGCGCCGGCTCACCCGCTCGACGATCTCGCCCTCCATGTAGAGCTCGTGGCCCCATTCGCGCTTGGTTTCCGGCGGCCACTTGTCGGTGGCGTCGATGCCCACCTTCGAGCCCAGCCCGCTCTCGGGCGAGGCGAAGTCCAAATAGTCGATCGGCGTGTTCTCCAGGATGGTGAAGTCGCGGGCGGGATCGACCCGCGTCGACAGGGCCCACATCACGTCCTTCCAGTCGCGGGCGTCGATGCCGGCGTCCACGACGATGACGAACTTGGTGTACATGAACTGCCTGAGATAAGACCAGACGCCCAGCATCACGCGCTTGGCGTGGCCCGGATAGGCCTTCTTCATCGCCACCACGGCGATGCGGTAGGAGCAGCCCTCGGGCGGCAGCCAGAAGTCGGTGACCTCGGGGAACTGCTGGGTGAAGAGCGGCAAAAAGACCTCGTTCATGGCCTCGCCCAAGACCGACGGCTCGTCCGGCGGGCGGCCGGTGAAGGTCGAGAGGTAGATCGGCTGTTTGCGCATCGTGATCGCGGTCACGGTGAAGACCGGAAAGCGCTCGACCGAGTTGTAGTAGCCGGTGTGGTCGCCGTAGGGCCCCTCGTCGCCGAAGTCGTCGAGGCTGACCTCGCCTTCGATGACGATCTCGGCGGTCGCCGGCACCCTGAGCGGCTGGGAGACGCAGTCGACGAGCTCGACCCGGCGGTTTCGCAAGAGCCCGGCGTACTGGTACTCCGAGAGCGTGTCGGGCACGGGCGTCACGCCCGCCAAGGTCGTCCCCGGATCGGCGCCGATCACCGCCGCCGCCGGCAGCGGCTCGCGCTTCGACTGCCCCCAGCGCTGGTGGTGCTGGGCGCCGCCGCGGTGCTTGAGCCAGCGCATGAGCGTCGTGTTCTTCCCCGTCACCTGCATCCGGTAGATGCCGAGGTTGAAGGCGTCGCTCCTCTCCTTCGACGGCCCCTTGGTCACCACCAGCGGCCAGGTGATCAACGGCGCCGGCTCGCCGGGCCAGCAGCCCTGCACCGGCAGCTTGCCGAGGTCGATGTCGTCACCACGGAGCACGACCTCCTGGCACGGCGCACGGCTCACGCCCTTGGGGCGCATAGAGAGCGCCGAGCGCAGCACGGGCACGAGCTCCATCGCCTCGCGCCAGCCGCCGGGCGGCTCGGGCTGCTTCAAAAAGGCGAGCGTGCGGCCGAGCTCCCTGAGCTGGTCGGGCTCGCGGTCCATGCCCCAGGCGACGCGCTCGACGGTACCGAAGAGGTTGATCAGGACCGGCATGTCGTAGCCTTCGACGTTCTCGAAGAGCACGGCCGGGCCCTTCTCGGCCAACAGGCGCGTGTGGATCTCGGTCATCTCGAGATGGGGCGAGACCGGGGCCTTGACGCGGACCAGCCGGCCTCGGCTCTCGAGGTGATCCATGAAATCGCGCAGGCTGTCGAAGGGCATGGGCGTCGTCATCCGAAGCGGGGTCGAAGCGGCCGCGCGCCGCCGCGGGAGAGGTCGACGCCGCCCGCGGCCCCGTCAAGCGCGCGCGATGGCGCAAGCGGGCGCGACGCACCCCGCCATTTTCGCGCAACCCGCAGAATTGGATGGGGAAAAACCCGCTCCAGGTTCGTTTCGTGGTCGGGCTTGCCGGGCCCGCTCGCCGCCGCCGAGCGCCGGCCGGCACGAAGCTCCGCCGGCCGCGCCGCGCCGAACGCCCCGATGCCGTCGCAACCCCCCGCGTCGAAAGGAAAAACCCCCGATTTGGCTTCGTTCGGCAACACCCGAGTCTCCGCCGTCACCCCGCGCGCGCCGGGCGCACGCCTAAACATCGTAGGATAACATACCTGACCACTCGCAACCAGCCGGCACCGTGGGCCGGCCTCGGCGCCGAGCCGCACCCATCCCACGACCGCGGGTTCGTTCTCGGACGGAGAACGGAAATCGAGACGAGTGACGCGCACGCCCACTGGTCGCGCGAGAGGGGGGAAAGCGGTGTCGAAAAACGTGTCCGACTCGCGCCCTTGGTCTCGCGCCGGACCGCGGACCGGCCGTCGGCCTGTCCAAGAAGGAAATCTTTTTTTGAAAGCGCTCGCTACCGAGATGTGTCGCCTAGAGACTGGGGCCGCTTCGATCCTACTGAGAACCCATATGGGCACCTCGAAAAATGTCGCGATCCAGCCGGATACCGTTAGAATCTCGGGTGGAGCGGGGCGACGACCGGGGGTGGTGATGGGCCAGATGGGCTTCTTCGATCTCTCGAAGCGCTACGCCGGGCTGGATGCGAAGGCGGATCCGCTGGTGAAGCTGAACGCGATCGTGCCCTGGGCGGATTTCCGATCGCGGCTGGAAGCGGTCTGGCGCCGGCCGCCGGAGACCCGGAAGTCGAAGGCGGGCCGCAAGCCTTGGGACGCGGTCGTGATCTTCAAGGCGCTCGTGCTGTGCGAGCTGTACAACCTCGCCGACGAGCAGTTCGAGTACCAGGTGCGCGACCGGCTGTCGTTCATGCGCTTTTTAGGCCTGGGTCTGGAGGATCCGGTGCCGGATGCGACGACGGTCTGGCAGTACCGCGAGCAACTGGTCCAGGCCGGGGTCGTCGACGCGCTGTTCGGCGCTTTCGACGCCTACCTGAAGGCCCAGGGCTGGCTGGCGATGGGCGGGCAGATGATCGACGCCGCGATCGTGCCGGTGCCCAAGCAGCGCAACGACCGCGACGAAAATGCGGCCGTCAAGGCCGGCGAGACGCCCGACGGGTGGGCCGACCAGCCGGCCAAGACCCGCCAGAAGGACACCGACGCGCGCTGGACCAAGAAGCACGGCAAGTCGCACTACGGCTACAAGAACCACGTCAACGTCGACCGGCGGCACAAACTGATCCGGCGCTACCAGGTGACCGACGCGGCGACGCACGACAGCCAGGTCATCGACGACATCCTCGACGACGACAACACGGCCTCGGAGGTCTGGGCGGACAGCGCCTACCGGTCGGCCGAGATCGAAGAGAAGCTGGAAGAGCGCGGCCTGAAGAGCCGGGTTCATCGCAAAGCGCACCGCAACCGCCCACTCGGCAAGCGCGAGAAACAGGGGAACAAGACCCGGTCAAAGGTCCGAGCCCGGGTCGAACACGTGTTCGGCGCGCAGACCAACGACATGGGCGGCACGCTGGTACGCAGCATCGGCATCGCCCGCGCCAAGGCGCGGATCGGGCTGAAGAACTTGGCCTACAACATGCGCCGGGCGGTGCAGCTGGACGGCCTCGCCGCCGCCCGCGGGCCGACGTGAGCGAGACGGTGACGAAAGACGTGCGTCCGGACAGCGACTGACCGGGCAAAAACAACCGAAAAGCGCCGCCGATCGCCGCCAACTCGCCGCTCAGCCGTCATCCGGTGCTCTCCCTGGCCCAAAACGGCCCGCGCAGTCGCATTTTTCGAGGTGCCCATAAGAATAATGGCAGCAAAGACATCTTCGTCATAGCCTTTGCTGAGGCGAGTTGAGATAATACCTTCGTCCCGATCGGGAAATCGCAGCGATGGTGCAGTCGAACCGCTTGTCGGACGCGAGGTGTAGTCAGCAGCACTTGATAACGCCACCGACGGCGGATCGTGCCGCGCCGGCAAGCCGGCATGTCACGCGCATGGCCAATGCAGACCTCGGGCCCGGTGGCCGCCGCGTTCCCCTCGGGATCCTTCGCCTCCGTCAGCGACCGCTGCTCGCGACCGTGCTCGAACGCATCGCGATCCCGTTGACCGCTGGCCTGTCAATCACCGTTTCCGCACGCTATTGCAATGTCTTTCGCCGAACAGAATGTTCCACGCTCAGCACCACCCATTAGCGTAGCGCATGATCTCACCTTAATCTACGAGTACACTCAAATGTCGACACAAGCGACGTCCACCGCGCGTAATTGGTTTCAATCTCGGCATTTGCGACGCCTCCGCAGACGGTTCCGAACGAGTCGCTTAAAGATCTTTCAGCGACTGATTACCTCCGCTTCGAGCCAGATCCCCGGTCGCCTTTCAATACTCGATGTAGGCGGGGTAACCGAATACTGGAGCCTACTCCCAGAAGAAGTTCATGAGAAAATCGATATAACGATCGTGACCCCAGGTGATCGCCACGCCGTTGAACGATCAACGCCCTTTCCGGTCCGGGTGCTCATCGGCGACGGCTGTGACATGCCACACTTCGATGATGGACAGTTCGCAATTTGTCATTCGAACAGTACGATCGAGCACGTCGGCGGACTCCAGCGCATGATGGCCTTCGCGCGCGAAATCCAAAGAGTATCGAAATCCTTCTATATACAGACGCCGTACTTGTGGTTTCCGATCGAGCCGCATTTCAACGTGCCCTTTTTTGGATGGCTGCCGCCGCCGACCCGGGCGCAGCTCACCACGCGTTTCAGCGTCGGCAAAAAAGGAAAGTTCGCGGATTTCGCGGAGGCGGCGGCTTTCGCCGACCATTGTCAAATGATCGACATGTTTATGATGAAGGCGTTGTTTCCGAACGCGACGATCCATCATGAGCGTGTCGCGCTGCTGACGAAGTCACTGATTGCTGTGCGAGATCGCTTCGATTAACTCAACGGTAAAGCTGCACTGAAAAACGACGGCGTGGAGTGCGCGGCTTCGCACCGCACTGCGGTAGCTGTGACTGTCGGTTCGCAGATCAGACAGGCGCACAAACTTCTCTGCACGGTCAGGCAAGTCAATGTTCGTCGTCCCATGCGGGAGCGGGTATGGCTGCCTTCCGTATCGGCCGTTCCGTCGCTGGCGCGCTCACTTGGCCACTCGCTGCGGCCACGAGCCTTTCCATCCTGGATGGCGCGCAAGGCGTGAAGTTCGCGTTGCGGACGCGGCCTGCTGGCGTCCCGGCGATGATGTACAAGGCGCGGCAGCATGGGCAAAGTCTAAGGCTATGTCAGCATAGGGTGTTGGCGCTCGAACAGATTGGCTCAACCTGATAGGATCAAGGGCTCCCCATCCGGAGGAGCCATCCGATGCAGGCAGTCGAATTCGATCAGGTCGTCCGCCAGTTGG
>JAAAPF010000229.1 GCA_009908425.1 Alphaproteobacteria bacterium | reverse complement strand
ATAGCGCGAGATAGCCGTCACCCAACGCCGGGAACCAGCTCACCAAAAGCCAGCCGGCGCCGAGGGTGAGCACGGGCGGGACCAGGAGCGTCCAGGTCGCGAGCGCGGTGAGGCCGAGCACGGCGCCGGTGTGGGCATAGGCGTCGCCCTCGGCCGCCTCGACGCCGCGCGCGATCCAGCCCCGCACCGCGCCCGGCACCATGGCGCCGAGGCTCCAGAGCGCAATCGAGAGGTGCACGAGCGTCGGCACCAGCGTCGAGAAGATCGTGGCGTAAAGCCACCAGTAGTCGCCGCCGCGCTCGCCGCTGCGCAAGTCGGCGAAGAGGCCCTGGAGATCGACGACGTCGGTCCCGGCGGCCGCGTTCATCGCGACGACGAGCACGACGAGGAGGCCGCGCAGCAGCACGAAGAAGCCCAGCGCCAGCCCGACGTCAAGCGTGCCGAAGACCAGCGCGCGGCCGGGCAGCCGCGTGCCGCGGCGCAGTAGCGCCCTGGTCGTGCCGATCGACAGGTAGTCGAACAGCGCGTTCACCAGCGGCAGTAGGACCAGGAACAGCAACAGGGTCGTGACAGCCTCGTCCGGGTCCGGGGCGAATGCGACAGTCACCAACATCACTGCGAGGCCGCACAGCACCAGCAGCAGGTACCCGTAGAGGCCGAGGTCGAGACGAGTCGTTCTCTCAACTAGCTTTCCAGTTGCCGCGGCGCACCCCAAAGCAATTGCCAAGCCGAGTGTCAATGCGAGAACGCTTGCAAATGGGCCCGCGACGAAGCCGGTAACTGCGGCGGCAACGGCGACAAAAACAGCGAACGTAGCACTTAATGCCCCTCTGCCAGCGAACGCGACTCCGAACGCGCCGGCACCGACGACCAGGACCGCGATAGCGTATCCGCTGGCACCTCCGCCCGCGGCTGCGCCTGCCGTGCCCAAACCGACCCCAAAATGTTGGAAGGCCCGCCTCGCTGGCCTAGCGAAAAAAAAAGAGATGGGGAGCGTCCCGAACGCAAGAAGCACGATCAGTCGAGCCCACAGCGGCGCATCGGCGTGGAGTACTATTAGGTCGCCCACGCGTGCCTCGGCGCCGGCAACCCAATTCACCGCCAGAAGCGATACCGGATAAATCAAGGACAACCGCAGCGTCAGATCCAGGAGCGGCCAGCCGAAAGGCGCTGGGGCCACCCGCTCGGCGGCGTCCCTGTCTGGCGCCTGCGCCAAGCGGCGAATGAGCCCGTCGTCCTGGACGTTCGACGGCTGCAAGCGGCGATCGAGCCAGTCCAGCGCGCGCTCGACGTTGCGGCGGTAGAGCTGTTCACCGGTCGGGCCGTCGAGGAACGCCCGCGTCCTTTGTTCACTCGCCGGTTTCGCCAGCGCTTGGGTGAACTGTATCCACGAGGCGCCGAGCAGCGCGCAGATCACCGCGCCGGCGAACGCCCACGCATTGAACACGGCTGCGGCGGTGGCGAAAACGCCCGCCAGCGTGAAGAAGAATGCGGACATCGGCGCGAAGTTACCGTCCGAATGGCGCGAGCTCGAAACGTCGTGCCGTCATCGGTAGCAGCCGGGGCGCCGACCGCAATCCGCGTCGGCTGTGACGGCGGCCTTCGCCTACCGCCGGCCCTCGCGCCACCAGGCGAAGACCTGGGTGCCGACGAGCAGGATCAGCGCCAGCCAGGCGGGCAGGAGGGCGGTCTCGGCGCTGCCGACGACGCGGAAGCGGTCGTTCTCGACCAGGCCGATCCAGCCGCGGCCGGCGGCGGTGCGCCCTTCGCCGACGCGGCGGACCTCGGGGATGCCGGCCTCGTCGGTGAAGCGCTGGACGCCGCCGCTGGCCTCGACCAGCGGGGCGAGCGGCGCGGCGGTGGCGCGCAGGTCCTCGAGCTCCTTCGGCGCCATCGGCCGCACCGCGGCGAAGGCGCGGCGGCCGTCCGCCTGATCGAAGCGGTAGAGCCCGGGCTCCGCGGCCGGCACGCGGGCGGTGAGCCGGCCGTCGTCGCCGGGGGTGAGTTCGACCTCGAAGCTGTCGCCGGTGGGCGTCGTCGCCGTGGCGGTCTGCGGCTCGGGGTCGAGGGTGACCCGCTCGAGCCGGATGGCGTCCTCGCCCGGCTCGGCGATCAGGCGCTCCTCCTCCAGTTCGGGCTCCTGCATCAGCCAGTGCACCAGCCGGCGCAGGAGTGTCTGCTGGGGGCCGCCCTCCTCGAAGCCGCGCGCCCACAGCCAGGCATGGTCGGACAGCAGCTGGGCGACGCGGCCGTCGCCGACCCGGTCGAGCACCAGGAGCGGGCGGTCGGCGGCGCCGCGCAGGACGATCTGGCCCGGGCCCTGCTCGACGTCGATCTGGCGGAACCACGGCCCCCAGTCGCCGTCCCACTGCGCGCGCAGGGTGTCGGTGACCGGGTGGCGACCGCCGAGCTCGGTCACCCGCGGGCGGAACGGCTGCTCGATCACCTGGCCCGAGGGGGCGAGCGGGATGACCCGGTCCAGCGGCGTGCGGGCGAGGCTCAAGGGCGTGGCGAAGTCGGGGCCGGCGTTGATCAACAGCGCGCCGCCGCCCTCGACGTAGCGCGCGACGTTTTCCAGATAGGCCAGCGGCAACAGGCCGCGGCGGGCGTAGCGGTCGAAGACGATGAGGTCGAACTCGCCGAGCTTGAGCTCGAACAGCTCGCGCACCGGAAAGGCGATCAGCGCCAGCTCGCGCACCGGCGTGCCGTCCTGCTTCTCGGGCGGGCGCAGGATGGTGAAATGCACCAGATCGACCGCCGGGTCGGCCTTCAACAGGTTCCGCCAGACGCGCAGGCCCTGATAGGGCACGCCCGAGACCAGGAGCACGCGCAGGCGGTCGCGCACGCCCGTGACGAACGCGGTGGTGCGGTTGTTGAGCGTCGAGATCTCGCCGTCGCGGGGGGCGACCTCGACCTCGACGACGGTCTCGCCGGCGCGCTCGACCTCGAACGGCACCGGCACGCTACGACCCGGCACCACCACCAGCTCGTGGATGACGCGGCCGTTCTGGCGCACGGTGACGCGCTCGGGTCCGCCGTCGCCGCCGCCCGCCCCGACGTCGTCCTCGAGGGTGAGGGTGAAGCGCTCCTCCTCGCCGACCATGGCGTAGGACGGCATGTCCTCCAGCACCAGGCGGCGGTCGGTCTCCTCGGGCCCGCCGGGGATGACGTGGTGCACCGGGCGGCGCTCGACCCAGTCGGGGAGCTCGGCGGGGACGTCGTGGACCTGGCCGTCGGAGACGATCACGGTGCCGGCGAGCCGGCGGGGGTCGATCTCGCCGAGCGCGCGCTCGACCGCGCCCACCAGCGCGGTGCCGTCGGCGCCGCCCTCGACGGTCACCGTGACGACCTCCAAACCCTCGTCGCGGGCGAGGTCGGTGCCGACCGCCTCGAGCACGGCGTCGGTGAGCTCCGGGCGATCGCCGGCGGCCATGCTCGGGCTGGCGTCCTCGACCACCAGCGCCACGTCGCGCAAGGGTTCGCGCTCCTCGCGGAAGAGCACGGGGTTGGCGAGCACGCCCAAGAGCAAGACGAGCGGCGGGACGCGCCAGTGCGCCGCCGGCAGCCGGCCGAAGAGGGCGAGCAACAGCGCCACCGCGACCACGCCGGCGAGGATCGCCAAAAGCCAGGGCGGCACCAGCGGGCGGAAGAGGAGGTCGACGACGGTCATTGGCCGAGCCGTTCGAGGAGCGTGGGCACGTGGACCTGATCGGTCTTGTAGTTGCCGGTGAGCGCGTACATGACGAGGTTGACGCCGACCCTGCGGGCGAGCTCGCGCTGGCGCTCGCCGCCGGGGCTGACCGGCAGGAGCGGACGGTCGGCGTCGTCGATCGCCCAGGCGCCGAGCCAGTCGTTGGCGGCGATGACGATGGACGAGACGCCGTCGTTGACGCCGGGCTGCGGGCGGTCGACCCAGACCCGCTCGCCGGCGTAGCGGCCCGGGAAGTCCTGCAAGAGGTAGAAGCTGCGGGTCAGCACGTGGTCGGGGCCGACCCGCTGGAGCGCCGGCATCTCCACCGCCTCCAAGAGCGTGCGCAG
>JAAAPF010000055.1 GCA_009908425.1 Alphaproteobacteria bacterium | reverse complement strand
AGGCGGTGGTGAAGGCGTTGCCGAGCACCGCCGATTGCGCCGACTGGGTCGAGCAGGCCCAGGCCCTGCCGCGCCGTCTGACCTACTGACCTCGCGCCGCGACGGCTGCCGCGGCCCGGCGGAAGAGCTGCACCAAGGTCGCAGCTCGTACCTTGGCGCCGCGGCACTTTTCTGTCATGCCTGTGGCAGCGCAGCATAAGCTGCCAAGCCAATCATGCTGGAAGGGAAGATGCGGTGGTCGACAGCGCGGCGTACTATATCGACGATCTGGAAGTCGGGATGTCGGCGGTGTTCGGCAAGACCATCACCGAGGCCGACATCCTCATGTTCTCGGGCGTTTCCGGCGACACGAACCCGGTACACCTGGACGAGGAGTACGCCGGCTCGACCATGTTCGAGGGTCGGATCGCCCACGGCATCCTGGTCGGCAGCCTGATCTCCACGGTTCTCGGCACCCGCCTGCCCGGGCCGGGCGCGGTCTACGTCAGCCAGAGCCTGAAGTTCATGGCCCCGGTGCGCGCCGGCGACACCGTCCGCGCCCGCGTGACGGTCACCGAGGTCGAGGTCGAGAAGAAGCGGGTCAAGCTCGACACCGGCTGCTTCATCGGCGATCGCGCCGTCGTCACCGGCGAGGCCGTGCTGATGGTTCGACGCCGGCCGCAGCCCAAGGAGTGAGGGCGCTCAGCCCGCGAGCGCGCCGGCGACGTCGCCGGCCGCGGTGACCGGCGGTCGACAGGTGCCGGCGCGGCAGACCCAGAGCGCGGCGGCGCCGGCGATCGGGCCCTTGCCGTGGGCCGGGTGGTCGGCCGCGAGGTCGAGCGGGTCAGCGGTCTCGGCGGCGAGGGCGTAGCCCGGCAAGGCCCGCGCCGCGGGCGTCTTGAGGGGGGCGGTGTCCGGGCCGGCGAACACCAGAAACGTGGTGTCCCGCAACCAGCCCAGCGCGGTCATCAACGAGCCGTAGGCCGCCGGCGCGGCGGCGAGTTCGCCGGCGTAGCGATCGACCACGTCCTGGGCGCGGCGGGCGTGGGCGGTCTCGCCGGTGACGTGGTAGAGCTGGGCGCTGACGGTGGCGAGGGCGCCGAGCGGGCTCGGGATCGGTCCGTCCTGCGCCCAGCGGCTGCGGACCGGCAACAGGCCTTCGTCCGGGCCCGGCCGCCAGCAGCCTTCGTCGTCCTGGAAGCGGCGCGCGGCGGCGGCGAGCCAGCCCTCGGCGCGGCCGCGGTAAGCCGGCGCGGCGGTGGCGAGGTACAGCGCCAGGGCGGCGCGCGCCATGTGGACGTGGTCGTCCAGAAAGCCGAGCTCCAGCCGCCGGCCGTCGCGCCAGGCGTGGACCAGGCCGTCGCCGTCGGCGAGCTCGGCGGCCACGGCGTCGAAGGCGTCGGCGGCCCGCCGCACCCAGTCCGGCCGCTCCAGCCATTGGCCGGCGCGGGCGAGGGCGGCGATGGTCATGCCGTTCCAGTCCGCCAGCACCTTGTCGTCGCGCGCCGGGCGCACCCGCTCCCGGCGCGCCTCCAGCAGCCGCGCGCACCAGTCGGCGACGCGGGCCTCGTGGGCGGGATCGTCGAGGGCGTCGTCGTGGAGCCGGTTGAGGACGTTGGTGCCCTCCCAGTTGCCCTCGGCGCGGACGTCGAAGGTGCGGGCGACGGCGTCGGCCCCGGCGCCGAAGAGCCGGTCGAGCGCTTCGCGCGACCAGACGTAGAAGCGCCCCTCCTCGCCCTCGCTGTCGGCGTCCAGGCTGGCCGCGAAGGCGCGATCGACGATCATTTCGCGCTCGAGCCAGTCGACGATGCCGGCGGCGGCGCGGCGGAAGACCTCGCGGCCGGTGCGCGCCGCCGCCTCGGCGTAGAGCTCCAACAAGAGCGCGTTATCGTAGAGCATCTTCTCGAAATGGGGCACCCGCCACTCGGCGTCGGTGGCGTAGCGGGCGAAGCCCCCGCCGACATGGTCGTGGATGCCGCCGCAGGCCATGCGCTCCAGGGTGAAGAGCGCGGCGTCGCGGGGCTCGGCCAGGTCGCGCTCGAGCCCGCGCCGCCACCACAGCTCGAGCAGCGTCGGTTGCGGGAATTTGGGGGCGTCGCCGACGCCGCCGTTGTCCCGATCGAAGGCGCGCAAGAGGCCCACCGCGGCGCGGTCGGCGAGATCGTCGGGAAGCTCCCGCGGCTCGGCGACCTGGACCAGCCGGTCGAGCGCGCCCGCGAGCGCGTCGCGGTTGGAGAGGATCTGGTCGCGCTCCTCGGCCCACAGCCGCGCGACGGTCTCCAGCACGCGCGGGAAGGCGGCCATGCCGTGTCGCTCCTCGCGCGGGAAGTAGGTCCCGCCCCAGAACGGCTCGCCGGCGTGGGTGAGGAACATGGTGAGCGGCCAGCCGCCGTGCTGGCCGAGGGCGGCCAGGGCGTGCTGGTAGACCTGATCGACGTCGGGGCGCTCCTCGCGGTCGACCTTCACGTTGACGAAGTCGCGGTTCATCCGGGCGGCGACCTCGGGGTCCTCGAAGCTCTCGTGCGCCATGACGTGGCACCAGTGGCAGGCGGCGTAGCCCACCGACAGGAGCACCGGGACGTCGCGGGCCGTGGCCTCGGCGAAGGCCTCCTCACCCCATTCGCGCCAGTCGACGGGGTTGTCGCGATGCTGCAACAGGTATGGGCTGATGGCGTCGGCGAGACGGTTCGACATGAGGCACCCGTGCGGGGGAGAAACGGTGACGATGAAGGTGACCATCGAGATCGACTGTACACCCGAGGAGGCGCGGCAGTTCCTCGGCCTGCCGGAGGTGCGGCCGCTGCAGGAGCGCCTCCTCACCGAGATGGAGACGCGCATGGCCGAGTATCTCCGCCAGAGCGACCCCCAGACCCTGATCGATCAGTGGATGCCCTTCGGGGTCAAGGGTATGGAGCAGTGGCAGTCGCTGTGGGTGCAGATGCTCAACACCGCCGCCGGGATGGCGCCCCGGGCGACCCAGGGTGGCCACGGTGACGACGACGACAAGGATCGCTGAGGGGCCGACCCTCTACGCCCCGATCACCGCGCCCGGCCGCGCCGCGGTGGCGGCGCTGCGGCTGAGCGGGCCCGAGGCCTTCACCGCCGCCGAAGCGCTCGCGGGCACCCTTCCGCCGGCCCGCCGCGCCGGCCGTCGCCGGTTGCGCGCGCCGGCCACGGGCGAGGTGATCGACGACGCACTGGTGCTGGCGTTCCCGGCGCCGGCGAGCCCGACCGGCGAGGACGTCGTCGAGCTCCACCTCCACGGCGGGACCCTGCCGATGCGCCGCGTGCTGGCCGCGCTCGCCGACATGGCGGGACTGGCGCCGGCGGGACCGGGCGACTTTTCGCGCCGCGCCTTCCTCAACGGCCGGCTCGACCTCGCCCGGGCCGAGGCGGTGGCCGATCTGGTCGACGCCGAGACCGAAGCCCAGGCGCGCCAGGCGCTGCGCCAGCTCGACGGCGCCCTCGGGCGGCGGGTGGCGGACTGGCAGCACCGGCTCACCGCCGCCCGCGCCCGCTTGGAAGCCGGGCTCGACTTCGCCGACGAGGGCGACGTCGCCGGCGGCGCCGCGGGCGGGGGGCCGGATCTGGCGGCCCTCGCCGCCGAGCTGCGGGACAGCGCCGCCGACGACCGGGGCGAGCGCTTGCGCGAGGGGCTGGTGGTGGCGCTCGTCGGCGCGCCCAACGCCGGCAAGTCGAGCCTGTTGAACGCGCTCGCCGAGCGCGACGTCGCGATCGTCTCCGAGGTCGCCGGCACCACCCGCGACGTGCTCGAGGTGCCGATGGAGCTCGGCGGCCGGCCGGTGACGCTGATCGACACCGCCGGGATCAGGGAGAGCGACGACCTGATCGAGCAGGAAGGCGTGCGGCGGGCGCGGGCCGCCGCCGAGCGCGCCGATCTGCGCCTCGTGCTGATCGACGGCGCCCGCTGGCCGGCACCCGCGGCGGCGGGGGCGGTGACGCCGGCGGCGTCGGACCTGGTGGTCCTGGCCAAGGCCGACCTCGAGCCCGACGGGCCGCGGCACTGGGCCGGTCACGCCGTGGTCGAGGCCAGCGTGTTGCGCCCGGGCGGGCTGGAGGCGGTGT
>JAAAPF010000096.1 GCA_009908425.1 Alphaproteobacteria bacterium | reverse complement strand
CGACCTCGTCCACCGCGGCGGTGAGGTCCGCCGCCGCGGTCCCGCCCGCGGCCTCGACGCGTCGCGCCGCGGCCGGGTCGCGGTCGAAGGCGCGGACCTCGTGACCGGCCTTCAACAGGTTGAGCGCCATCGGCGCCCCCATGTTGCCGACGCCGACGAAGGCGATCCGGGCCATCGCCGCCTCCCCTCAGCTCCAGTCGAGCGGCAGATCGCCGCCGGCGAGCTCGCCGAAATGGGCCTCGATCGCCGCCGCGTCGACGTCGTCGAGGGTCGCCGGCCGCCAGCGCGGCGCCTGGTCCTTGTCGATGAGCGCCGCGCGCACCCCTTCGAAGAAGTCGTGGCCCGCCAGCACCCGGTGGACGATGCGGTACTCCAGCCGCATCGCGTCGTCGAAGCCGAGCGCCCGGCCGCGGGCGAGCTGGGCGAAGGCGAGCCGCACGCTGGTGGGCGAGCGCGCCCGCACCAGCTCCCACTGCTCGGCGCCCCAGCCGGTCGGCTCGGCGGCCGCCGCTTGGGCGATCGCCGCCACGCTCGGGCGGTCGAACACGGTCTCGATGGCGCGGTGGCGGGCGGCGATCTCACCCGGCTCGGGGCCGGCGGTGTGGGCGCGGACGGCGCGCTCGACCGCCGGCGCGTCGGCGGCCTCGCGCAGCTCGGCGACGAGGCGATCGAGCCCGGCGCGCGGGCAGTGGTGCGTGGCGATGCCGGCGTCCAGGCTGTCGCCGGGCCCCAGCCGGGCGCCGGTGAGCGCCAGCCAGTTGCCGAGCCCGCCCGGCATGGTGCCGAGGACGTGGGTGCCGCCGACGTCGGGGAACATCCCGATCGCGGTCTCGGGCATGGCGAAGACGGTGTTCTCGGTGGCGACGCGGTGGGTGCCGTGCACCGAGAGGCCGACGCCGCCGCCCATCGTCACCCCGTCGAGCACCGCGACGTAGGGCTTGGGGAAGCGCTTGATCCGCCAGTTCATGCGGTATTCGTCGAAGAAGAAGGGGGTGGCGGCGGCCACCCCCTCGTCGCGGGCGAGGCGGGCGATGTCGCGGACGTCGCCGCCGGCGCAGAAGGCGCGCTCGCCGGCGCCGGTGACCAGCACCGCGGTCACCGCCGGGTCGTCCCGCCAGCGCGCGAGCGCGGCCGAGATCTCGCGCACCATGGCGTGGGTCAGCGCGTTGAGGGCCTCGGGGCGGTCGAGGTGGAGGCGGGCGAGCCGCCCCTCGACGCCGAGTTCGACGTCAGACACGCGCGGCGTCCTCCAACAGGCGGCGGGCGATGATCAGCCGCATGATCTCGTTGGTGCCTTCCAGGATGCGGTGCACCCGCAGATCCCGCAGGCGGCGCTCGATGCCGTAGTCGCGGATGTAGCCGTAGCCGCCGAAGAGCTGCAGCGCCTCGTCGCAGATCCGAAAGCCGGCGTCGGTGGCGAAGCGCTTGGCCATCGCGCAGGCGAGCGTGCGCTCCGGCTCGGCGCCGTCGAGCGCCGCCGCCGCCCGCCAGGTCATCAGCCGCGCCGCCTCCAGCTCGGTCGCCATGTCGGCGAGCTTGAACTGCACGGTCTGGAAGTCCTCGAGCGCGCGGCCGAACTGCTCGCGCTCGCCGACATGGGCGCGGGCCTGGGCCAGCGCCGAGGCGGCGCCGCCGAGCGAGCAGGCCGCGATGTTGACCCGCCCGCCGTCGAGGCCGGCCATCGCGATCTTGAAGCCGTCGCCCTCCGCCCCGAGGCGGTTGCCGACGGGCACCCGGCAGCCGTCGAGGCGGACCTCGCAGGTGGGCTGCGAGTTCCAGCCCATCTTGTGCTCCTGCCCGCCGAAGGAGAGCCCGGCCGTGCCGGCCTCGACCAGGAACGCGGTGACGCCCTTGGGGCCGGGGCCGCCGGTGCGCGCCATGACGAGGTAGAGGTCGCTGCGGCCGCCCCCGGAGGTGAACGCCTTGGTGCCGTCGAGGACGTAGGCGTCACCGTCGCGCACCGCCCTGGTGCGCAGGCTGGCGGCGTCGGAGCCGGCGCCGGGCTCGGTCAGCGCGTAGGACGCGAACGCGTCCATCGTCACCAGCCGCGGCAGGAACCGCGCCCGCTGGACGTCGTCGCCGAAGCGATCGACCATCCACGCCACCATGTTGTGGATCGAGAGGTAGGCCCCGGTCGAGGGGCAGGCCCGCGCCAGCTCCTCGAAGATCAAGGCGGCGTCGAGCCGGCCCAGCCCGGAGCCGCCGTGCTCCTCGGCGGTGTAGATCGCGGCGAAGCCCAGCGCCGCCGCCGCGCGCAGGGTCGCCTCGGGGAACTCCTTGGCGGCGTCCCAGCGCTCGGCATGGGGCGCCATCGCGTCGGCGGCGAAGGCGCGCGCGGTCTCGCGAAAGGCCTCCTGTTCTTCGGAAAGCCGGAAGTCCAATGCCGTCTCCTCTCGTCGTCGGGGTATCGAAGGGGTGACGGCCGGTCAATCGCGGCGCCCCGACGATTGCCGCCGCACCCGCCCCGGCGCTAGGAGACGGCACGACGAACACGAGGATGGCAGCGATGCGCACGGGTCTCGGCCGCTTTCCCACCACCCGCCTGCGGCGGCGGCGGACCGCCGACTGGGTGCGGCGGGTGGCCGCCGAACACGCGGTGACGCCCGCCGACCTGATCCTGCCCGTGTTCGTCCGCGAGGGCACCGACACCGCCGAGCCGGTGGCGGCGATGCCGGGGGTGTCGCGGCTCACCATCGACCGCGCCGTGCTCGCCGCGCGCGAGGCCCACGCCCACGGCATCCCGGCGCTGGCGCTGTTTCCCTGCGAGCCGGTGCGGGTGAAGACCGAGGACGGCCGCGAGGCCACCAACCCCGACAACCTGCTCTGCCGCGCCGCCCGCACCCTCAAGGACGCGGTGCCCGAGCTCGGCCTCATCGGCGACGTCGCGCTCGATCCCTACACCTCCCACGGCCAGGACGGCATCTTCAAGCAGGGGCGCATCCTCAACGACGAGACCGTCGCCGTGCTGGTCGAGCAGGCCCGCGTCCAGGCCGAGGCCGGCTGCTGCACGGTGGCGCCCTCGGACATGATGGACGGCCGCATCGGCGCCGTCCGCCGCCGGCTCGACGAGGCCGGCCTCAGCGAGACCCGGATCCTCGCCTACTCCGCCAAATACGCCTCGTGCTACTACGGCCCCTTCCGCGAGGCCGTCGGCTCCGCCAAGGCGCTGGGGGCCGCCGACAAGCGGACCTACCAGATGGACCCGGCCAACGGCTCGGAAGCGCTGCACGAGGTGGCCCTGGACCTCGCCGAGGGCGCCGATCTGGTCATGGTCAAGCCGGGCCTGCCCTATCTCGACATCATCCACCGGGTGAAGGCCCAGTTCGGCGTGCCCACCCTCGCCTATCAGGTCTCCGGCGAGTACGCGATGGTCAAGGCCGCCGACGCCCAGGGCTGGCTCGACGGCGACAAGGCCATGTTCGAAGCCCTGCTCGCCATGAAGCGCGCCGGCGCCGACGCCATCCTCACCTACGCCGCCCTCGACGTCGCCCGCCGCCTGCAGGGCTGAGACGCCGGCGCCGGCCGGCGAGCCCATGACGAAGCGCCCGGCCGGGATCGCCACCGTCTCCGGGCACCAAAGCGCGTCTACGTCGCGAAAGACGGTCGGCGGTTCCGGTTACGGCCGCGGAGCAGACGTGGGCGGCCGGCTTTCGGGGGCGCGGACCCGGCCGCCCGCCTCGAGTCGGGCCCGTTCGTCGCCGTCGGCGAGCCGCCGCTCGATCAGGGCGACATCGTCAGACGACGCGGGATCGCGATGGCGTGAGCGTCGGCCTCGCCCGGAGGCGCCGGCTGTGCTAGGAAGATGTTCGTTACATCGAGGAGACGGTGGGGCGCGGCCTCGGGTGTTGCCGAACGAACCCAGACAGGCGATTTTCGATGAGATTTCAATGGTTTGTGAGCGCATGGGCGGGGGTGATCGTGCCCCGGATCGGGCGCGGGAACATCGGCGCCCTCCGCTCCGTTGGGAAGGTGCGGCGGTGAGGCGCCGCGCGCTTTCGCCTTCGCCAAGCCGTGGGAGGTTCGGGCCATGAAACAGCTGACCTCGGACGACATCCGCCGGATCGTCGGCAGCGTCGA
>JAAAPF010000329.1 GCA_009908425.1 Alphaproteobacteria bacterium | reverse complement strand
CGCTATGATCGGATGGTGCAGACCCTGATCGACAGCGGCTATCCCGAGGAGACGATCGACACCATCCTCAAATACGCCGCGAATCACCTCTGGAAGGATTGAGGGGGCAGACGTCACGACCGTGGTGGATTCCATCTTCCGGCCTTTCGCCTCGGGCGATGCGCTCAAAAGCGACCGCACCGCCCGGGACCGCCAGCGTCACCGCCACAAGCTCAAGGAGGCCATCCGCGAGAACATCGCGGACGTGATCGCCGACGAGAGCATCATCGGCCGTGATCGGGACAAGGTGATCAAGATCCCGATCCGCGGGGTGAAGGAGTACCGCTTCGTCTACGGCGACAATCAAGGGGGCGTCGGCAGCGGCCAGGGCGACACCCAGCCCGGTCAGGTGGTCGGCGAGCGCCAAGACGGCCAGGGCGAGCCGGGCAAGGCCGGCGACCAGCCCGGCGTCGACTACTACGAGACCGACGTCACCCTCGACGAGCTCGTCGACATCATGTTCGAGGATCTGGAGCTGCCGGACCTGGAGCGCCGCATCCTCAAGGACGTCGTCGCCGACCGTACCGTCAAGCGGCGCGGTTACCGCAAGTCGGGCGTGCGCGTGCACCTCGACCGGCGGCGCACCGCCCGCGCCCGCGTCCGGCGGATGAAGGCGCGCGGCGTCGAGCCGCCGGAGGAGCCCGCGGATCCGCGCGAGGGGCGCGGTCTTCCGATCCATCCGGAATATGGCGAGAAGCGCTTTCCCTTCATCGAGGACGACCTCACCTACAAGAAGCTGATCGAGGACACCAAGCCCGAGAGCAACGCCGTGGTCATCTGTATCATGGACACCTCGGGATCGATGGACTCGATGAAGAAGTACCTCGCCCGCAGCTTCTTCTTCCTGCTCTACCAGTTCGTCCGCACCAAGTACGAGCGGGTGGAGTTGGTCTTCGTGGCGCATCACAGCCGCGCCAAGGAGGTCACCGAAGAAGAGTTCTTCTACAAGGGCGAGAGCGGCGGTACGATGATTTCGTCGGGATACCACAAGGCGCTGGAGATCGTGCGGGATCGCTACCACCCGCAGCACTGGAATATCTACGCGTTCCACTGTTCCGACGGCGACAACTTCGAAAGCGACAACCAGGCGACGCTGAAAGCGGCGGAAGAGCTGTGTGACGCCAGCAATCTCTTCGGCTACGGCGAGATCAAGCCGATGGGCTCGCACTTCTACGAGAGCTCGATGCTCGAGCTCTTCGGCAAGCTCGACAAGCCGAACTACCAATCGGTGTTGATCGAGAGCAAAGCCGACATCTGGCCCAGCTTCCGTGCCTTCCTGTCGCGCGAGAAGGCGGAGAGCGCTTGATGGCCGACTGGACCGTCGACGAGCTGCAGCGCTGGGACGAGAAGATCCGCGAGAAGGTCGAAGAGTTCGGGCTGGACTGCTATCGCCAGGAGTTCGAACTCTGCGACCACCACGCCATGCTGGGCTACATGGCCTATCACGGCATGCCGGCGCACTACCCGCACTGGTCGTACGGCAAGTCCTTCGAGAAGACCAAGACCCTCTACGACTACGGCGTCAGCGGCCTGCCCTACGAACTGGTGATCAATTCCGATCCGTGCTTGGCCTACTTGATGACCGACAATTCGTTGACGCTGCAGATCCTGACGATCGCGCACGTCTACGGTCATAACGACTTTTTCAAGAACAACTTCACCTTCACGAGCGCGACGGACGCCAAGGAGACCATCGGCTCCTTCAAGGCGCGGGCGGACCGGGTGCGCAGCTACATCGAGGACCCGTCGATCGGCGACGAGCGGGTCGAGCGCGTACTCGACGCCGCCCACGCCCTCGCCTTCTGCATGAGCCCGAACGCCGCCGTCCGCCGGCTCGGGGTCGAGGAGCAGCGCGAGCGGGCGCGGCCGAGCGAGACCGGCCACGACCCGTTCGCGATCCTGCACAAGCGGCCCGAAGCGCCGGCCCCGACCACCGAACGCTTCCCGCCCGAGCCGGTGAGCGACCTCCTCGCCTTCATGCGCGACCACCATCCCACCCTGGCCGAGTGGGAGCGCGACCTCTTGGACATCGTCGATTCCGAGACGCGCTACTTCCTGCCGCAGATCGAAACCAAGATCATGAACGAGGGCTGGGCCAGCTATTGGCACCACCGGATCCTGGAGAGCCTCGATCTGCCGCACGACGTCCGCATCGAGTTCCTGGTCCGCCACAACCAGGTGGTTTGCCCGCATCCGGGCTCGATCAACCCCTACCACCTCGGCTTCGTGCTCTGGCACAAGATCGCCGAACGCGACGGCGAGGACGCGATCTGGAAGGTGCGCGAGAGCGACCGCGACGCGGCGTTTCTGAGGCGCTTCCTCGACGCCGAGACCATGCGCGATCTCGATCTCTTCAGCTACGAGCCCAAGGGCGACAAGCTGGTGGTCGATTCCGTCGCCGACGACGAGCACTGGGCGGACGTCAAGCGCAAGCTGATCGCCCAGGTCGGCGCCGGCAACAACCCCTCGATCCGGATCACCGACGCCGACTTCAACCGCCGGCGCGAGCTCTACCTGGTGCACGACCACGACGGTCGCGATCTCCACCTCGGCTACGCCGAGCGGACGCTGCAGCACCTCTACACGCTCTGGGGCCGCCGGGTGCTGCTGGAGACCCAGGTCAACGGCAAGCCGACCCGGCTGGCCTTCGACGAGGACGGCTTCGACGCCCGCCTCGTCGTCTGAGGCTCACTCCAGCACGCGCAGCTGCAGCGGGCCGTCGAGCTCGATCATCGGCCCGCCACTCTCGAACACGAAGCCGCGGACCTCGACCCGGCGGCCGACCAGGTCCGCCGGCGCCGGCGCCCACCCCGCGTCGCGGACGTCGCCCGGTCGGATCCGGACCGAGAAATCGGTCCAGTAGTCCTCCGCGAAGTTGAGATAGTGGAACCAGCGCGTCTCGCCCGTGCTCACCACCGTCCCGCGCACGATCGCGAAGCCGACGACGGGCGGCGGCGGCACCGCGGCGTGGATACGAAAGCGACCGTCGCCCCACCCGCCGCGCCCGGCGGCGCGGGCCTCGGCCTCCAGCGCCAGCAGCCGCCGGGTGAGCGCGGGGTCGACGCCGGGCCGCACGCGCGCCGCGCCCGCCGCCACGAAGCCGGCCTGCAGGCTGTCGCCCGCGGCGGTGAACACCGCGGCGCGCCGGTGGCCGGTGCGGTCGGGCCACCCGCGCCCGCGCACGACCAGCCGCTCCACCTCGGCGAGCGCGGCGGCGAGCGCACCCTCCGCCAGATCCGGCGCCAGCCCGTCGAGCCGCACCGGCACCCCGCCGCCCGTCTCCAGCGTGAGCGCGCCGGTCGCCCGCGGCTGCGCCGCGGCCCCCAGGCCCGCGCCGAGAAGCAGCACCGTCGCCGCGGCCAAGATCCGCATCCACCGCATCACCCGACCTCGCCCCGACCCGTCTCCTCCCTTGACCCGGACCGCCGACGCCGGTCAAACCGAAACCGTCACCCGCGCCGCGCGCCCGTAGCTCAGCCGGATAGAGCGACGGCCTCCTAAGCCGTAGGTCGCAGGTTCGAGTCCTGCCGGGCGCGCCAGCGGCGGCTCAGCGCTCGTCGGCCGGCACCACCCGCGCGAACAGTACGCTCGCGAGGCCGACCACGAGCGCGATGCGGACGGCGTGGTGGGTGGTGACGAAGGCGGGGTCGATGCCGAGGGCGAGGGCCACCAGCGCCATCTCGGCGACGCCGCCGGGGACGTAGGCGATCAGGAGCGGCAGGAGGGCGAGGCCGGCGAGGGGGTGGATGACCAGCGCGAAGCCGGCGCCGAGGGCGACCATCAGCGTGGTCATCACCGCGCCGTGGCCGAGGGTGGCGACGACCTCGCCGACGCCCATCCCGGTGAAGCGGGTACCGACGGCGGCGCCGACGACGATCTGGGCGAAGGCGACGACCGCGTCGGGCGGCTCGGCGGCGCTCCAGCCGGCGACGTGGATCGCCGCGCTGGCGATCATCGGCCCCAAGAGGACGGCGCTGGGCAGGCGCACGAGGCGCGCGCCGAGCGCACCGACGACGCCGGCCGCCGCGAGGAGCGCGACGTCGACCAGATCGGGTGCCGGCGGGGACGGGGGCGACGGTGCCACGAGGCCGAGCTGGTCGACGACGACGGGGATGGCGGTGACCAAGAGGAGCAGGCGCAGGGTGTGGACGAGGCCGACCCGGCGGACGTCGGCGCCCCGCTGCTCGCTCATCAGGATCATCTCCGAGAGCCCGCCCGGTGCGGCGGCGAAATAGGCGGTGGTGCGGTCGAAGCCGGCGCGGCGGCGCAGATACGTCATCATCAGCCCGGCGACGACGACGACGTAGAGCGGCAGCGCGGCGAGGCTCCAGAGCCAGCGCGGCATGTCGGCGAGCATGGCGCGGTCGAAGGCGCTGCCGATCAGCACGCCGATGACGACGAGCATGGCGAGCCGCAAGTTCGGGGCGATCTCGATCGGCAGGCCCACCAGCGTCGCCGCCGTCACCGTGAGCATGGCGCCCAGGAGCCACGGCAAGGGCAGTCCCAGCACGACGAAGAGGGCGCCACCGGTGGCGCCGAGCGCGAGCCCCGCCGCCGTCCGCCCCCACCGCTCCAATTCCGCGCGCAGCGCTGTCCCCCCTTACACGCCGCGGCGCCGCCGCGCGGGCGGGTCAGCCGCCCACGACGTCCAACAGGAGCGTCGTCGCCAGGAGCGGCAGCGCGATCCGGGTCGCGAGCCACCACCAGGCGAAGGCGGTGAGGCGGGGCGCCGTCCAGCTTCGATCCGTGCCAGGCATGGCGCCGTCTTCGCGCGGCGCGGTCAAGCGGAGGTTAACGCGATCGCGGCAGGCTGCGCCGACATGGCCGGGCGACGGGCCCCGGCGCCGGAGGCGGGCGATCAGGTGGTGGAGCTGGAGAGCATCGACGACGCCGCACGTTGGGACGCGCTTCTCGCCGGCGTGGGCTACTCGCCGTGGCAGCAGAGCCGGGCCTACGGCGCCGCCCTCGCCCATGCCGGCCGCCCAGTGCGCCGGCTACGCCTCGCCGCCCGCGGCGAGACCCTGGGCGTGGTGCAGGCGGTGGGCCGGCTCGCCGCCGGCGGCCGGGTCGGGCTGTGGCACGCCTTGGGCGGCCCGCTCTGGAGCCCGGGCGTCGCCATTGCCGACAAGAGCGCGGGCCTCGCCGCGCTGGAACGCCACCTGGCGGGGCCGTGGCGGCGGCTGGTGGTGACGCCGGCGCTGCCCGCGGCCCGGACGGCGGCGGCGCTGGAGGCGGCCGGCATGCGGCGGGTGATGACCGGCTACACCACCGCCGTGCTGCCGATCGACGCCTCGCCGCAGCGCCAGGCCGCGCGCCTGCAGCCGAACTGGCGACGGTTGTTGCAGCGGGCTCGGAACCCCGCCGCGATGCCGAGGTGCCGCGACGCCCGCGCCGACCCCGCGGGCCTCGACGCCGCGCTCGCCCTGCACGAGCGCGAGCGGCGCCGACGCGGCTACGCCGCGGTCTCCCACGAATTGGTGGCGGCCGCCGCGCGGCGCGGCCCCGCGCTGCTGGCGACGGTCGACGGCCCCGACGGCCCGACGGCGTCGATGCTCGTCTTCGTCCACGGCGCCACCGCGACCTATCAGGTCGGCTGGACCAGCCCGGCCGGGCGGGCGGCGCACGCCCATCACCGCCTGCTCTGGACGATCCTCGCGAGCTTGCGCGAGCGCGGCGTGCGGCTGTTGGATCTGGGCGGGCTCGATCTGCCGGCGGGCATCGTCCACTTCAAACTCGCCACCGGCGCGCTGCCGCGGACCTTTACCGGCAGCTACCTCGCCGGCGCCGGGCTCATGGTTCCAGCTCGCTGTCCCAGTAGAGGAAGTCGCGCCAGCTCTCGTGCAGATAGTTCGGGGGAAAGGCGCGCCCCGACTTCTGCAGCTCGAAGGTGGTGGGCTTGCCGGGCGGCGACAGCGGGCTGAGACCGCACTCCTTCGGCAGCTTGTTGCCCTTGGCGAGGTTGCAGCGGGTGCAGGCGGTGAGGATGTTGTCCCAGCTCGTCACCCCGCCGCGCGAGCGCGGCACGACGTGGTCGAAGGTGAGGTCCTCGGCGCGGTGCCGGCCGCCGCAATACTGGCAGGTGAAGCGATCGCGCAGAAAGACGTTGAAGCGCGTGAACGGCGGGTAGCGGCTCTGTGGCACGTACTGCTTGAGCGCCACGACGCTGGGCAGACGAAAGCGGGCGTTGGGCGAGCGGATCTCGCGGTCGTAGTGCGAGACCACGGCGACCCGGTCCAGGAAGATCGCCTTGACGGTCTCCTGCCAGCTCCACAGTGACAGCGGGAAGTAGCTGAGCGGCTGGTAGTCCGCGTTGAGGACGAGGGCCGGACACCCGTCGAGGTGAGGAAGGCGTTGAACCGGCCCCGACGTCACCGGCGGGGCCTCCTACTCGAGCGGACCGCCGCACGCGGTCGCTCCCTTGGCATCACGCGTTCCATGTGGATGGCGACATAGCGGGTTGATGTGACAGTTTCGCGGTAGGGTCAAGCCATGCCGCCGTTAAGCAAGGTGCAAACCTCCTCGGGCATCCTCGTGGACGACGTCGGCGCCCTCCCCGATCGGGCCAGGGCCGCGGCTGCGGAGCGTGCGATGACAGACGACGACGGACGCCGGTCCTCCACGACGTGGGCGCGCACCGCCTTGCTGGCGATGCAGCGTCGCGGCATCCCGCCGACGCCGGAAAACTACCTGGTGTGGTACCATGTCTCCGCCGACAGCATCCCCACCCTCACCCGCCTGGTGGGCGCGCTCGACGAGCAGAAGCTGGCCTACGACGACGCCCGCAACTGGGAACTCTACGACCGGTTCTTCGGCCAGGACCGCGAGCGCTCGCATCTGCGCAGCATCAGCGACCAGGTCCAGGACCATCTGGCGCAGATCAGCGGGCTGATCTCCCAGATCGCCCTCGGCACCCGCGCCTACGGCGAGAGCATCGCCAGCCTCGCGAGCGCGCTCGACGACCGCGAGGGCGGACAAGAGCCCGACAACCTCGACGAGCTCAACGCCGCGCTGGCCAACCTTTGCGACGACACCCGCGCGATCCTGGAGCGCGCCGGCCACTGGGAGCACGCGGCCAGCACGCACGCCGACGAGGTCTGGAAGCTCAAACAGGATCTCGACGATGCCCGCACCGAAGCCGAGACCGACGCCCTCACCCGCGTCGGCAATCGCAAGCGTTTCGATCGGCGGTTGCGCGAGGTGGTCGAGGCGTGCGCCGCCAGCGGTGCGGCGCTGTCGCTGATCTTCTTCGACATCGACCATTTCAAGAGCTTCAACGACACCTACGGCCACCCGCTCGGCGACCGCGTTCTGACGCTGGTGGCCGGACGTATGGTCGCCGCCGCCACCGCCGACCACGAGGTCTTCCGCTACGGCGGCGAGGAGTTCGCCCTGCTGGCGTCCGACGCCGCGCTCGGCGACGCGGTCGAGATCGGCGAGACCATCCGCAAGGCCATCAGCGGTCTGCGCATCGCCCGCAAACGCGACAGCGAACCGCTCAGGCGGATCACCGTGTCGGTCGGCGTCAGCCAACACGAGCCGGGCGAACCGCTGTCGCGGCTGCTCGAGCGCGCCGACGCCGCGCTCTACGCCGCCAAGAACAGCGGGCGCAACTGCACGAGCATCAAGCGGGCCAAGCGGGCCGTGGCCTGAAGGTTCAGGTCGCGAGCGCGGCCAGGAGCAACAGCGCCACGATGTTGATGATCTTGATCATCGGGTTCACCGCGGGTCCGGCGGTGTCCTTGTAGGGGTCGCCGACGGTGTCGCCGGTGATCGAGGCCTTGTGGGCCTCCGAGCCCTTGCCGCCGAAATGGCCGTCCTCGATGTGTTTTTTGGCGTTGTCCCAGGCACCGCCGCCGGAGGTCATCGAGATCGCCACGAAGATGCCGGTTACGATCGTGCCGAGGAGCATCGCGCCCAGCGCGGTGAAGCCGGCCACCTGGCCGGCGATGGCGGCGATGGCGGCGTAGAGCAGGATCGGCGCGAGCACCGGCAACAGCGAGGGCACGATCATCTCGCGGATCGCCGCTTTGGTGAGCAGGTCGACCGCCTTGGTGTAATCGGGTCGCGAGGTGCCTGCCATGATGCCGGCGTCCTGTTGGAATTGGCGGCGCACCTCTTCGACGATGGCGCCGGCGGCGCGGCCCACCGCCTGCATGCTCAACGCCCCGAACAGGTACGGCAGCAAGCCGCCGACGAAGAGACCCACGACGACGAACGGATCGCTCAGGCTGAACGCGATCTCGTAATCCGGGAAGTAGTGCCGCAGATCCTCGGTGTAGGCGGCGAACAGGACGAGCGCGGCGAGGCCGGCGGAGCCGATGGCGTAGCCCTTGGTGACCGCCTTGGTGGTGTTGCCGACGGCGTCGAGGGCGTCGGTGGTGTTGCGGACCTCCGCCGGCAGGTCGGCCATCTCGGCGATGCCGCCGGCGTTGTCGGTGACCGGCCCGTAGGCGTCGAGGCTCACCACCATGCCGGTCAGCGCCAGCATGGTGGTGGCGGCCACCGCGATGCCGAAGAGACCGGCCGCGAGATAGGCGGTGAGAATGCCGCCGGCGATGACGACGACCGGCAGCGCGGTGGCCTCGAGCGAGATGGCGAGGCCGGCGATGATGTTGGTGCCGTGGCCCGTGGTCGAGGCCTGAGCGATCTTGCGGACCGGCCGGTAAGCGGTCGAGGTGTAATAGTCGGTGATGAACATCAACAACGCCGTAACCGCGAGGCCGACGAGCGTGCAGAGATAGACCCCGACGCCGGTGAAGGCGGCGCCCGACGAGGGCGTGAAGGTCGTGGTGAAACCGAGGGTGATCCAGGTGAGCGGGATTAACCCCACCGCCGAGATCGCGGCGGTGCCCCAAAAGCCCTTGTAGAGGGCGCCCATGATGTCGTTGTTGGGACCCAACTTCACCAGGAAGGTGCCGACGATCGAGCCGACCAGACAGACCGCGCCGACGATCAGCGGGTAGAGCATCAGCGCCGCCTGCGCCGCCCCCTCGAAGAAGATCGCGCCCAACAACATCGTCGCGACCACGGTGACGGCGTAGGTCTCGAAGAGGTCCGCCGCCATGCCGGCGCAGTCGCCGACATTGTCGCCGACGTTGTCGGCGATCACCGCCGGGTTGCGCGGGTCGTCTTCGGGGATGCCGGCCTCGATCTTGCCGACCAGGTCGGCGCCGACGTCGGCGCCCTTGGTGAAGATGCCGCCGCCGAGCCGCGCGAAGATCGAGATCAGGGAGGCGCCGAAGGAGAGCCCGACCAACGCCTCGACGATCGCGCGCACCTCGAAGCCGGCCACCAGCAGGATACCGTAATAGCCGGCGACGCCCAGGAGCCCGAGGCCGACGACCAACAGGCCGGTGATGGCGCCCGCCTTGAAGGAGACGTCGAGGCCGGCGGCGAGCCCCTGGCGCGCCGCCTCGGCGGTGCGGACGTTGGCCTGCACCGAGACCAGCATGCCGATATAGCCGGCGACCCCGGAAAGCACGGCGCCGAGCAGATAGCCGATGCCGACGGGCACGCTCAACAGGAAGGTGAGCAGCAGGAAGATCGCGACGCCGACGCCGGCGATGGTGATGTACTGGCGGTTGAGGTAGGCTCGTGCACCCTCCTGGATCGCGCCGGCGATCTGCTGCATCCGGTCGGTGCCGACGGGGAGCGCCAAAACCGCCGCGCGCGTCAGGACCCCGTAGGCGAGGCCGGCCGCGCCGCAGGCCAAGGCGAGAACGAACAAGCCCCATTCGACACCGGTCATGTCCCACCCCCAGCTTGGCGTTGTTGTCGATGCCGCCGACCGCCGCGGGCGCCTGCGCGTGCCGTCGGGCGGACCCGGTTCCTCGTTACGACCGCGTCTTAACCACGCCCTCGGGATGCTGTCCACGGCCCAATCGGGCATTTGCGCGCACCGCGCGATGCGCGCGTGTTGCGCCGGCGGCGGGGCGGTGCGAAGAGCCCGCCGGGGCGGCCGCCGGGCGCGGGACCGCTCGTCTTCACGAGGAGAACGCGGTGATCCGTCCCCTCTACGATTGGACGATGGCGCAGGCCGAGCGTCCCTACGCCAGCCGGTTTCTCGCCTTCCTCTCCTTTCTGGAGAGCTCGGTCTTTCCGATCCCGCCCGACGTCCTGTTGATCCCGATGGTGCTCGGGGCGCGCGCCCGCGCCTGGTACTATGCGACCTTGTGCACCGTCGCCTCGGTCGTCGGCGGCCTCGCCGGCTATCTCATCGGCGCCTATCTGTTCGAACTGGTCGGTCAGCCGATCCTCGAATTTTACGACTACGTCGAGCAGTTCAACGACTTCGAGCGCATCTACCAGCAGTGGGGGCTTTGGATCGTTTTCCTCGCCGGCTTCACGCCCTTTCCGTTCAAGGTGATCACCATCGCCTCCGGCGTCGCCGGTCTCGACCTCGTCACCTTCATGATCGCCTCCACGCTCGCCCGCGGCGCCCGCTTCTTCCTGGTGGCCGGTCTGTTGTGGCAGTTCGGGCCACCGATCCGCGGCTTCATCGAACGCAACCTGGGCTGGCTGACCGTGCTCTTCTTCGTCCTCTTGTTCGGCGGTTTCCTGGCGGTGCGATATCTTTGAGGCGATGACCTTCGACCGGGTGGTCCTCGCGGGCCTGCTGGCGATCTCGCTCGGCGCCCTCGCCCTCGCCTTCTGGGTTCAGTACGGCCTGGGCTATCCGCCCTGCAGCCTGTGTCTGCGGGCGCGCCTGCCGCACTACGCGCTCCTGCTGGCCGGCGGGCTCGGCCTCGGGTTCGCCCGCCCGCGCGCCGGCCTGGCGGCGGCGCTGGTGGCGCTCTTCGCCGCCTTCGCGATCTCGCTCGTCCATGTCGGCGTGGAGGGCGGCTGGGTTGCGCTGCCGGGCGGCTGCGTCGCCGCACCGGGAGGCGCCGGGCTCGACGACCTGCGCACCGCGCTGATGGCGCAGACGCGGCCGAGCTGCGACCAGCCGGGGCCCGAGTTCGGCGGGCTGTCGATGGCGACCTGGCACGCGCTGGTCGCGCTGGCGCTCGCCGTCGTGGCCGCGACCGCGCTCAGCCGCCCCGGTCGCGGAACGTGACCACCCCGGTGTGGAGCCGCACCGCGGCGGTGACGGCGCAGAGCGCCGCGAAGCCGTAAGCCAGCGGGACGAAGGCGCCCGGAAAGGCGCACATCGACAGCAGGACCACCGCGGTCTCCCCGCCCTCGGCGAGCCCGCCCAGGAAATAGAACGACTTGCGCCCGCGCCGTTCGGTCGACACCCCGCGCTTGGCGGCGAAGACGGCGTAGGCGAGGAACGTGCTGGCGGTGCCGACGAAGGTGAACAACAGCACCGCCGCGGCCAGAGCGTTGGCGTCCGGATCGGCCACCGCAAAGCCGAGCGGGATCGCCGCGTAGACCAGAAAGTCGAGCGTGATGTCCAAAAAGCCGCCGCGATCGCTGGGCCCGGCGACGCGCGCGACGGCGCCGTCGAGCCCGTCGAGCAGGCGGTTGAGGGCGAAGGGGAGGACGGCCCAACCGGGCGCGCCGAACGCCACCGCGCCGGCGGCGGCGACACCGGCGGCGAACCCCGCCCAGGTCAGCGCGTCGGCGCCGACCCCCCGGCCCGCGAGGGCGAGGCCGAGGCGCGCCAGCGGCGGGTCGATCCGTCGCCGCAGCCAAGCGTCCAGCACGGCTCAGCTCTCGCCGCGCAGAAAGACGCCGTCGAACTGGAGCTGGCGCGCCGCCTTGCCGTCGAAATAGCCGGGCAGCACCAGGGCCAGGTGGAAGCCCAGGCTCTCCAGCCGGATGCAGGTGTCGAGATAGCCCCGCTCGCCTTCGTAGAGCCGGGTGAGCGCGAGCTCCAGCTGCAGCCCCGCGAGGTGTCCCCAGAGCGGCCCGATGCCGTCGAGTACGGCGTCCTCCGCCCCCTGGACGTCGATCTTCAAAAACAGGCGCTCCGCGGCGTCACGCGGGGTGACCAGCTCGGCGAGCGGACGCACCGCCACCTCCAGCGTCCCGGTCACCGCCGAGCTCGGCGACAGCGCCCGCAAGCGCGCGCTCTGCGGCCGCAGCGAGCTCATGTCGCTCTCGTCCGAGCGCTGCAGGCCGGCGCGGCCGGCGGCGGCGCCGACCGCAGACGGCGGCGCCACCGCCCAGCGCGGATCGTCGCGGGCGGCCTCGGCGAGGACGGCGTGCACCTCGGGCAGGGGCTCGAAGGAGAGGATGTCGCCCGCCCAGCCTTGGGCGCGCAACCGGCGCGCGTACTGACCGACGTTGGCGCCGACGTCGAGAACGCGATCGACGCCGGCGCGCTCGAGGGCGAGCACCAGCTGGCGGTAGAGGTTCGAGGGCTTCTCGCTCACGCCGGCGCTCGGCGCTGCGCGAGGTCGGCGGGCGCGAAGACTTCGCGGGTCGCCGCCAGCCCGCGCAACTGGTGGCGGCCGAGCGAGCGCACCTCGCGCCCGGCGGCGCCGGCGACCTCGGCGGACAGAACCACGGGCTCGCCGAGGTCGCGGCTCAGCTGCTGCAACCGGGCGGCGACGTTGACCGCGGCGCCGACGACGGTGAAGTCGAGGCGGGTGGCGGTGCCGATGTTGCCGTAGCTGACCTCGCCGTGGTGGAGACCGAACCCGCAGGCGATCGGGGCCTCGCCGGCGCGTTCGAGTTCGGCGTTGACCACCGCGAGCCCGCGGAAGCCGGCCACGGCGGCGTCGACGGCGCGCACCGAGGCGTCGGCGAGATCGTGGTCGACGGGAAACACGGTGAGCATGGCGTCGCCCATGAACTTGAGGATCTCGCCGTCGAGCGCCTCGACGGGCTCGCCGAACACGTCGAAGAACCGGTTGAGGCGGGCGATGACGGCGTCCTGGGGGTGGCGCTCCATGAAGCGCGTGAACCCCCGCATGTCGAGATAGCCGACGACGGCGTCGATGCGCTCGATGTCGCCGCGGTGGATGCTGCCGTCGAGCACCCGCGCCCCGGCGCGGCGGCCGAGATAGGTCTCGGCGATGTTGCGACCGGTCCGTCTGAGGATGCGGATCTCGGCGGCGGTCGCCAACAGCGGGCGGACCTGGTCGATGGCGACGAGCTCGTCGGTGGTCCAGCCGCCGGGGCGGCGGGTGCTCCAGCTGGAGGCGATGCGCTGCCCGTTCGAGAAGACCAGCGGCAGGGCGGCGTAGTCGGTGTAGCCTTCGCGACGCAGATCGGCGTAGATCGGATAGGCGTCGGGCTCGTCGCGGGCGATGTCGAGGCGCTGCCGGAGCCCCTCCGCCCCCTCGAACAAGGCGCGCACCGGGCTGTCGAGATAGGCCCGGTCGGTCAGCACCCGCGGCCCGACCCGCGCCAGCTCGGCACGCGCGAAGCCCGGCTCCCAGAGAAACCGCACGGCGCGGAACTGGGGGTGCAGGGCGCGGCTGTGGAGGGTCGCCCGCTCCAGCGGCAGGCCGCCCTCGCGCAGCGTGCGGCACACCCCGGCGAAGACGTCCTCGAGAAAGCGCACCCGGGCGCCCTCGTCCAACAGCCAGGCGCGGGCGGCGTCGGCGGCGGCGGCCGGGTTCACACGTCGGCGCCGATGTCGAGCTGGGCGCGCGCCGCGGTCAGCGCCTGGGTGGTGTGGTGCAGCCGGGCGGCGAGTTCGGCCATGATCTCGATGCCCACCTGGGGGAACTGGGTGACCAGGTGGAAGAAGCCGTCCTTGGAGACCCTGAGCGCGACGAGGTCGCTCCGCGCCCGCACGGTGGCGGTGCGGGGGATGTCGCAGAGGATGGCGATCTCGCCTACGATGTCGTTGCGGCCGACCCGCGCCACCTCGACGAAGCCGCCGTCGCTCCTCACCTCGACCGCGGCTTCGCCGTCGAGGATGATGAAAGCGGCGTCGGCGGTGTCACCTTCGGCGAAGAGGGCGTCGCCGGCGAGGAAGTTGAGCCGCTCGCTGGTGAACGCCAACAACTTGAGCTTGGTGGGCTCGACCTTGCTGAACAGTGGGATGTTCTTGAGCACCTGGGCGTCGTCGTCGAGGCTCATGACCGCTCCCCCTCCGCCTCACGCACCGGCGGCGACGGTGGCGAGGTCGCCCTTGCGGGCGCTCACCTCGCCGGGCGTGCCGGCGGCGGTGACCTGGCCGCCCTCGAACACCAGCACGCGGTCGAACGCGTCGGTCCATTCCGGGCGGGTGTGCACCCACAACACCGTGCGGCCCCGCGACGCCTCGAGCAAGCGGTCGCGCAGTCGCTCCTGCTCGGCGCGCTCGAAGAGGGCCAGCGAGTCGTCCAGCAGGAGCCAGTCCGGACGCCGCACCAGGGCGCGGCCGAGGGCGAGCTTCTGGCGCAGCTGCAGGCCGAGGCGGATGCCACCGAGGCCGACCTCGCTGTCGAGCCCGACCTGAACGATCAGCCGACGCAGCCCGAGCTCGTCGATGACGCCGGCGATCTCCTCCAGCACGATGTGCTCGGCGTTGGCCTGATCGAGCGCGATGCGGCCGAACAGGATGTTGTCCTGCAGCGACGCGCCGCGGTTGAACGCCTCGGGTTCGAAGAAGGCGATGCGAGCGCGATCGGCCTCGCTCATCCGTTGGCGCAGACGGTGGCGCGCCTGCACCAGCCGCTCCTGCAGCGCGTCCTCGACCAGGCCGAGGCGGTGGCGCGCCGGGATCAGCTGCATGGTCAGGGCCAACAGCCGCTCGGCGTCGGGCCCGTCGGCGAGCCGGGCGGCCTCGTCGGCGTCGACGCGGCCGATCAGCTCGCGGTATTCCGGCAGGTCGTCGGCGCCGATGAAGCTGAAACGACGGAAATACTCGTGGTCGGGTGGTAGATCGGCGAACAGCTCCACCATCGTCGCCGCCAGTTGCCAGCCGATGCGACGTAGTTCGGCGTCGAGATCGAGTTCGGCCAGCACCTTGCGGACGAGGGAGTTGGCGGCGAGACGATCGGTCGACCAGACCGGATCCAGGGGCGCGCCGAACAGCAGGTTCTCGGCGACGGTGGCGTTGTCGTTGTAGCGGGCGGGGTCGAACGGTTCGACCAGGCGCGCGAGACGGGCGTCGGCGGCGAGGCGCTCCGCGAGCCGGTGGCGCGCGGCCAGGATCCGTTTGGCGACCGCCGGCGCACGTTCGGGCTGTACCCGCCCGCGCAGACCCAGCACGTAGACGTCGCGCGACAGCCGCACCGTCTCCAGCACCTCGAGCAGTCGGTCGTCCAGCGCTTCGGCGTGGCTGACCCCGATCTCGGCGTAGTCGATCCAGTCGCCCGCGCTGTCGTGGGGCGAGTTGGCGCTGGCCTTGGCCTCGGCGTCCTCGCGCGGGCCGCGGCCACCCTCCTCGGCGGGGCGCGGATGGTGCTTGAGCCCGTAGACCAGGTTGTGGCGCAGGCTGCCGGCGAAGACGTGCGCCGGGTTGCCGACATAGGCGAAGCGGCGCCCGGTCACGCTCTCCGGCAGCTTGGTGATCTCACGGTCGTTGATGGTGAGCGATCCGGACTGGACCGGTGCGAGGCCCACCATCGCGCGCAGGAGCTCGCTGTGTCCGCCGGCGTGGCCGCCCAACAGCGCCACGTGCGCCGGCAGGTCCAAGGCGAAGCGCGCGCCCTTGAGGCCACCCTCGGCCTCGTCCTCGCCGACGTACAGGCCGCTGGCGGCGAGCCGGCCGGTGAGCTCCAGATCCGCCGGCGGCGGCGCCTCTTGGGCGTGGCGCGGGCGCAGCGCCGGCGGGTCGAACTGGTTGACCACCTGCTCGTACTTGATCTGGCTGTCCCACATCATCTGGTAATAGGTCAGCAGCTCCTTCCACGGGCTCGTCAGCTTCTCGTGCGCCGCCACGATGGCGAGGATGGCACCGATGGTCAGCTGACCCTGGAGCACCAGATAGCCGCCGATCGAATAGAACAGGAAGGGCGCCAGCTGCGACAAGAAGTTGTTGAGAAACTTGATGAAGAACTTTTTGCGATAGATCCCCAAGCGGATGAAGAAGACGCGGCCGAGCTCGTCGGCGAAGCGGGCGCGTTCGTAGGCGGTGGCGTCGTTGGCGCGGATGTCGTCGACGCCGGAGGCGCTCTCGCCGATGCGCTCGGCGAGGACGCGGACCTGGCGCACCCGCTGCTTGCCGAGCTCGTTGACCTGGCGCTGCAGCGGCGGGATGACGGCGATCTGGAGGGGATAGAGCACGACCGCCGCGAGCCCCATGAAGGGGTTCTGGACGAACATGAAGGCGAGGATGGTGAGCAGCATCCCGCCCTGGTAGGCCGGCACCGCGTAGGCGTCGCCGATGAAGCCGCCGAGCGGCTCGACCTCGGCGTTGACCATCTGAACCAGCTGGCCCTGGCTCACGACGCGGAAGTGCGACGGCGGAAAGCGCAGGATGCGGTGGTAGAGCTCGTAGCGCAGCCGGCGCAGCATGCGCTCGCCGACCACGCCCTTGTAGACGTTGATGACGTATTTGAAGACGCCGTTGACGATCACCAACGCCAGGAAGACGAAGCAGAGCGCCAGCAGGTAGTCCAGGCGGGCCAGCTCGATCCCGAAGAAGTCGCGCGGGCCGGGCGGCCCCCCGAGCGCGTCGTCGACGATGCGCTTGGGCAGCTCCACCCAGAGGTAGAAGAACGGCAGCGAGGTCAGCGTCAGCGCCAGGATGGCGAGCTGCTGCGGCCAGCTGTAGGCGCGGACGAATCCGAAGAGGGACCGCTGCATGGCGGCGCGGCGGGCAGACGCTCAGGCGGCGGCGGATGGGTTGTAGGGCGTGCCCTCGCGGCGCACGGTGTCGGCTTCGGGATGGTCGACGGCGAGATAGCGCCGCCCGCAGTACTTGCAGATCACCTCGCCCTTCTCCTCGAGCGTCATATATTCGACGGGGTGGCCGAGCGCTCCGCCGCCCCCGTCGCAGGCGACGTGGTCGTGGGGGGTGATGACGACCTCGCGGTCGTCCACCAGATAGGAGGCCTCGTCGGCGGCCCTTTGGTCGGCCATGGGGATCGTCTCCTGATGCGGCGGCCCACTCTAGCCCATGGCGGTCCGCGCACAAACGGTCGCCCGGATCGTCGTCGGTCCGCAAACGCGAGGATGTGATGCCCATCACCGACGCGCCCAACGCCCTCGAGCTGCGCGGGCTGGAGAAGACCTACGCCGCCGCCCGCGGCCAAGCCGCCAAGCCGGCGCTCGCCGGCGTCGACCTCACGGTCCCGCGCGGCCGCGTGTTCGGGCTGTTGGGCCCCAACGGCGCCGGCAAGTCGACGCTGATCAACATCCTCGCCGGGCTGGTGACCAAGGGCGCGGGCGCCGTGCGCATCTGCGGCGTCGACCCCGACCGCCACCCGCGGCGCGCCCGGCGCGCCATCGGCGTGGTGCCGCAGGAGCTCAACCTCGACGCCTTCTTCACCCCGCGCGAGGCGCTCGAATTCCAGGCCGGGCTCTACGGCGTCCCGAAGGCGGCGCGCCGCACCGCCGAGATCCTCGACAAGGTCGGGCTCGCCGACAAGGCCGACGCCTACGCCCGCTCGCTCTCCGGCGGCATGCGCCGGCGCATGCTGGTCGCCAAGGCGCTGGTGCACAGCCCCGAGGTGGTGATCCTCGACGAGCCCACCGCCGGGGTCGACGTCGAACTCCGCCGCCAGCTCTGGGCCTATGTGCGCGAGCTCAACGCCCAAGGGGTGACCATCGTGCTGACGACCCACTACCTCGAGGAGGCCGAGGCGCTGTGCGACCGCATCGCCATCATCAACCACGGCCGGGTGGTGGCGGAGGACGACAAGGACGCGCTGGTCCACCGCCTCGACGACAAGACGCTCACGGTCACGCTCACCCACCCGTTGGACCGGCTGCCGCCGGGCCTCGCCGAGCACGGCGCCGATCTGGACGACGCCGGCCGCCTGGTCGTGCACTACAAGCCGAGCCGAGCCCGGATCGACCGTGTGCTCGACGCGATCCGCGCCGAGGGGTTGGAGATCGTCGATCTGAAGACCACCGAGTCCGATCTGGAGGAGGTGTTCGTCCAGCTCACCGGGGCGGCGGCCTGAACCGGCGCGCCGAAAAGCCTTTGGCGCACCGCCGGCGGTGCGCTATAGCTCCGCGGTGATGCGCCCGTAGCTCAGGGGATAGAGCGTTGGTCTCCGGAACCAAAGGTCGGAGGTTCGAATCCTCCCGGGCGCACCATTCCGGCGCGCGCACCGGCGTCTCCCTTTACGCCCCGCCGCGAGCGGCTTAACCACGACGCGTCGAGCGTCATCAACGGGCGAATGTCGTGGGTCGCGCCGTCCTCTTCGTTCTGTGCCTCGCCGTCGCCGCCCTCACCCTCGCCCCGCACCCGGCCCTCGCCCAAGCTCCGGACGGCGAGCGGATCACCGTCACGCTCCCCGCCGGGCTCGACACCGAGACCCGCGCCGAGGTGATGGCGGCGCTGGGCGACGCCGGTGCCGTCGCCGCGGCGCCGCGGCCCGCACCCCCGCTCCACTGGCAGCAGCGCTACGCCGAACGGCTCGATTCCGCCGTCGCCGGCCTGGGACCGCTGGGCAGCCGTCTGGCCGGCTGGTGGGAGCGCAGCGGAGGGCTCGGCGGCTTCGCGCGCATCGTGCTGTGCCTTGCGGCCGGACTGGCGGCGGCGGCGGCGATCGCCCGGGTGCCGGCGAGCGCCCCCGAGAGCGGGCGGGCGCTTCTGGGCTTTCGCCTGCGGCTGAGGTGCGCCGGCCTGGTGCTCGCCCGCGACGCCGGCGCGATCGTCGCCTTCCTCTTGGTGAGCTTCGCGCTGGCGCTCGTGTTGCTGCCGGCGTCGCCAGCCGCGGCACGGATGAGCTTCGCGGGCTTCGCCAACCATCTGTTCATAACGCTCGCCTTCATCGCGCTCGCGCGCGCGATCGCGAACCCGAGGAGCCCGGCCGCCCGTCTGGCGCCGCTCGGCGACGACGACGCCCGGCTGGTGTGGCGGACGACGGTCGCGGCGGTGCTGATCGGGGCGCCGCTGGCGTGCTTTCGCCCGTTGGTGGTGAACGTGGCCGCGAGCGAGGCCGCGGCCGCCCTCGCCGTACTCGCCGTCGAAGTGGCCGTCACCTCGGTACGGGTGTGGTTGTTCTGGACCCTGCGCGCGCCGGTGCGCGGGCTCATCGAGCACAGCTTCGGCGCCGGCCGAGGCGCCACGCAACCGGCGCTCATCGGCTGGTTCGCGCGCTCCTGGCACGGCCTCTACATCAGTCTTGCGTTCGCGCATCTCGTCATCGTCGTACTCGCCGGGCTGGAAGGCGTCGATCTCGGCAGCGCGCCCAATTACGCCTTCGCCGGGGTGATCCTGCTGCCGTTCGTGCTCGGCGGCATCGCCGCCTGGTTCGACGACCGCCCCACCGCCGAGGCCGACGCCGAGGCGGGGCTCGCCGGCGGTGCCAAAGCGCTGGTGCAGGGCGCGGTCGCGGTAACCGGCGTCGTCTTCATCCTGCGCGCCTGGGGCATCGATCCCTTCGCCGGTGCGGACGGCGGGCTCGAGGACCACGTCGCCGCGGCACTCCTCGAGGCCGGCGCCGCGCTCATGGTCGGCTGGGCGGTCTGGCGAGGCGTCGAGATCCTGTTGGATCGCTACGCGCCTGAAGCCGGCGAAGCCGAACTCGAAGAGGAAGGCTTCGGCAAGACCGGCTCGCGCATCGACACGCTCCTGCCACTGATCCGCAGCACCGCGTTGGTGGTCATCGCCACCATCTCGCTGTTGACCGCGCTCGCCGCCCTGGGCGTCAACATCACCGCGCTCTTGGCCGGCGCCGGCGTGGTCGGCCTGGCGCTCGGCTTCGGCGCGCAGACGCTGGTCAAGGACGTCATCACCGGGGTCTTCTACCTGATCGAGGACGCCTTTCGCGTCGGCGAGTACCTCGTCACCGCCGAGGGCAAGGGCGTGGTGGAGAAGATCTCGCTGCGGTCGGTGCGCCTGCGCCACCACCGCGGTCCGGTCTACACCATCCCGTTCGGCGCGATGGGCACGGTCCAGAACCACAGCCGCGACTGGGTCAAGGTCAAGCTGTTGATCCGCGTGCCGTTCGACACCGACATCGAAAAGGTTAGAAAGCTGATCAAGAAGGTCGGCATCGCGATGCAGGAGGAACCCGAGCTCGGCGAGCACATCATCCAGCCGGTGAAGTCGCAAGGCGTGCTGGAGGTCGACGACTCGGCGATGATCATCGGCGTCAAGTTCATCTGCAAGCCGGGCGAGCAGTTCGTCATCCGGCGCGAGGCCTACGCCCGGATCCAGAAGGCCTTCGCGGAGAACGATATCGAGTTCGCGCCCAAACGCGTCATCGTCGAAAGCGACACGGCGGAGCTCGCTCGGGCCCGCGCCGGCGCGGCCGCGAGCGCGGTCGCCCAGACGGCCGATGCCGACGCCGTTCCCTGAGGGCGGGGTTCGCCGACCCCTCGCCCATCCTCCCTACCGGATCGCGCCCGGTTTCGCCGCCGGCCGCGCCTTGGGCCTGCCGGCGGGCGGGGCGCCCGGCCGGTCGATCGAGCCCCGGACACCGGCGCGTCCGGCGCGGGACGCTGGGCGCAAGCGCCGGGGCTTCGCGCGGGAGTGGGGGAACCCGGGCGCGAGCTCGGGCCTGAACGATCGACAGGAACCATTTGTGAGAGGTTGAATGCGTAGATACACGGCGGTCGTGCTGCTGGCCTTGACGGGCCTCTCCGCCTGCTCGACGGCGCCCACCTTCGGCGAGCGGCTCGAATCCGAGGGTGCCACGGT
>JAAAPF010000239.1 GCA_009908425.1 Alphaproteobacteria bacterium | reverse complement strand
CCCGAGCGCGGGATCGTGGTCATCACCCACTACCAGCGCCTGTTGGAGTACATCGTGCCGGATCACGTCCACGTCCTGGTCGGCGGCCGGATCGTGCGCTCGGGCGACAAGAGCCTGGCGCACGAACTCGAGTCGAAGGGCTATGGCGAGCTGATGGCCGAACTCGGCATCTCGGTGCCGGCGGACGCCCTCGAAGCGACGGGGTGAGGTGAGTCGATGCCGGTACGTCGTATCGAACCCGCCGCCGACTACGGTCGTCTGTTCGACGAGGTGAAGGGTCGCCTTGCCGGCGATGCGCGGCAGCGTGAGGAGAGCTTCGCGCGCTTTCGCGAGCTCGGCTTTCCCAACCAGCGCGCCGAGGCCTGGAAGTACACCAGCCTCAAGGGGCTCGCCGAGACGGCGCCGGCGGCGCCGGCGCCGGTCGCGGTGACGCTCGCCGAGCTCGAGCCTTATCTCTTGACCGGCGACGTCAAGCGGCTGGTGTTCGTCAACGGCTTCATGGCGCGGGAGCTCTCGGACATCGAGAGCCTGCCGGCGGGGCTAGCGGTGGCGAGCTTCGACGAGCGTGTCACCCACGAGGGCGGGCTGTTGGCCGACGGCGACGCCGAACGCTCGCTCACCGCCCTCAACGCGGCGATGGCGCACGGCGGCGCGGTGGTCGAGGTCGCCGACGGTACCGACGTCACTCCGACCCTGCAGCTGGTCTTCGTGCAGGCCGGCGAGGCCGGCGGAATGGCCAATCCGCGCAACGTCGTCCGGGTCGGCGCCGGCGCCAAGCTGACCATGGCGGAGACCTGGGTCTCGCTCGGCGTCGCCGGGGTGACCAACCTCGTAAACAGTTTCGAGGTGGCGGAGGCCGGCGAGCTGACCGTCGACAAGTTGCAGTTCGGCCGCGGCCGCGCCACGCTGATCGGCCGCACCGCGATGCGCGTGGCGCAGGAGGGCCGCCTCGCGCAGACCACCGTGACCGCCGGCGGCGGGCTGGTGCGCAACGAGAGCTTCGCCCGGCTCGAGGGTCCCAAGGCCGACCTCGACCTCAACGGTGCCTACATGCCGGTCAAGGGCGAGCACGTCGACACCTCGATCCGCATCGAACATCGCGCACCGGACTGCCCCAGCAACCAGTTCTACAAGGGCATTCTGGCGCCGGGCGGCCACGGCGTCTTCGCCGGCAAGATCTACGTCGATCAGGCGGCCCAGCGCACCAACGCCTACCAGCAGAACGACAATCTCATGTTGTCGCGCGACGCCGAGATCGACACCAAGCCCGAGCTCGAGATTTACGCCGACGACGTCAAGTGCTCGCACGGGGCGACGGTCGGGGAGCTCGACGACGTCGGGTTGTTCTATCTGCGCTCGCGCGGCATCGACAAGGAAACCGCGCAGGCGATCCTCACCTTCGCGTTTGCGGGCGAGGTCATCGAACGCCTCGCCCACGAGGATTCGCGGCATCAGGCCCGTCGCGCGCTGCTGGAACGGCTCGCCGGCGGGGAGAAACTCGTGGAGCTCGTCTGAGATCATGGCCGATCACGTCCCCCCGAAGCTCGACGTCGCGCAGGTTCGGGGCGACTTCCCGATCCTGGCGAGTGAGATGAACGGGCGCCCGCTCGTCTACCTCGACAACGCGGCGAGCACGCAGAAGCCGGCGTGCGTGATCGACGAGCTGGCGCGCTTCCTGCGCGAGGATTACGCCAACATCCACCGCGGGGTGTACGACCTGTCGATGCGGGCGTCGGAGGCGCACGACGGGGCGCGCGACCGCGTGCGGCGCTTCTTGAACGCGTCCGCGGCGCGCGAGGTGATCTTCACCCGCAACGGCACCGAGGGCATCAACCTCGTCGCTCAATCCTACGTGCGTCCGCGCGCTCGGCCGGGCTCGAAGGTCGTGGTCTCGCGCATGGAGCACCACGCCAACATCGTGCCATGGCAGATGCTGGGCGAGGCGACGGAGCTGGGGCTCGAGGTCGTCGAACTCACGCCCGAGGGCGAGCTTCGGCTCGACGAGCTCGAGGCCAAGATCGACGACGACACCCTGCTGGTGTCGTTGCCGTGGGTCTCCAACGTCCTGGGCACGGTGAACCCGGTCCACCGGATCGTGGAGATGGCGCACGCCAAGGGCGTTGCGGTGCTGCTCGACGCCTGCCAGGCGATCCAGCACCTGCCGGTCGACGTGCAGGAGGTGGGGTGCGACTTCCTCGTCTTCTCCGGCCACAAGGTCTACGGACCGTCGGGCATCGGCGTGCTCTGGGGCAAGGCCGAGCTCCTGGAGGCGATGCCGCCCTATCAGGGCGGGGGCGAGATGATCTCGTCGGTGTCGTTCGAGCGGACCACCTTCGCCGATCTGCCGTTCAAGTTCGAGGCCGGCACGCCCGCGATCGAGGCCGCGCCGGCGCTCGCCCGCGCGCTCGACTACGTCGCCGGGCTGGGGCTCGACGCCATCAAGGCGCACGAGGACGCGGTGTTGGCCTACGGCACGCGGGCGTTGAAACAGATCAAGGGGTTGCATCTCTTGGGCGAACCGGCGCACAAATCGAGCGTGTTGTCGTTCGTGATGGACTGCGCGCACCCCCACGACATCGCCACGCTGGTCGACCTCGACGGCGTGGCGATCCGCACCGGTCACCACTGCGCGCAGCCCCTGATCGAAAAGCTCGGCCAGCCGGCGGCGGCGCGGGCCTCGATCGGGGTGTACAACACGACCGACGACATCGACGCGCTGGTCGCCAGCCTGCAGCGCGTCGTCGGCAAGCTGGGCTAGGGAGTACGACGCCATGGACGACGGCCGGCACGCCCGCGACGAGGCGGTGCAGAGCGCCCAGGCCTTCCTCGACACCCCGCCCGACGGCGAGGGCGAACTCTCGCCCGAGCGACGCGCCCACGTCGACGCTCTCGGCGAGAACGTGATCGCGGCGCTCAAGACCTGCTACGATCCCGAGATCCCGGTCGACATCTACGAGCTCGGCCTGATCTACAAGATCGACATCGACGACGACGACCGCGTCTTCGTCGACATGACGCTGACCTCACCGATGTGCCCGGTCGCGGAGACGCTGCCGCCGCACGTCGAGATGGTGGTGTCGGCGGTCGACGGCGTCGACGGCTGCACCGTCGCGGTGGTCTGGGATCCGCCGTGGAACCCGTCGATGATGAGCGAGGAAGCCCAACTCGAGCTCGGCATGATCTACTGACGGCGCGTGCTTAAGCTTCGGCCCCTGCTGCTCGCGGCGCTCGCCGTCGCGCTGACGGCGTCGCCCGCCGCCGCCGTCCGCGCGCCCGTGAGCGAAGCCCAGCGCGCCACGGCGGTGCCCCCGCCGCCGGCGGTACCGCCCGTGCCGGCCGCGGCTCGTCCGCCGGCGCCGGCGGACGACGCCCGCCCCGCCGGTGCCGCCGCGCCCGCCGACGCCGCTCCCATCGACCCCGCTCCTACCGACGGTGCCGGGACCGACGCCCCCGACGCGGTCTCCGAGTCCAGCGACCCACCGCCCGAGGCGCCGGCGGTGACGCCGGCGTTGCCCGCCGCGCCGCAGATGTAGGAGGGCCGCACCGCGCGTCCGCCCATGCCGGTGATGTTGAGGATCACGCCCGAGCCGCGATCCGTCATGTCGGGCAGGTAGCGCCGGCACATGTCGATGTAGCCGAACACCTTGAGGTCCCAGCCCGTGCGCCAGTCCTCCATCGACAGCTCGGACAGCCGGCCGGCCTTGATGGCGCCGGCGTTGTTCACGAGGATGTCGGGCGCCGGCGCGGCCGCGTGCACCGCGGCGCGGCCGGCATCGGTGGAAAGGTCGGCCGCCAGCGCCGCGGCCTCGCCCCCCTCGGCCCGGAGTTCCCCGGCCGCCGCTTCCAGCCGCGCGCCATCGCGCGCCACGAGCGTCAGCCGCGCGCCCTCGGCGGCGAAGGCGCGGGCGATGGCCAGCCCGATCCCCCTGGAGGCGCCGGTGACGAGGACGTGGCGACCGGCATGGCCGAGAGTCATCGCACCCGCCCCTCGGGATCGGCGTAATACTGGATCTCGAAGAACAGGCAGCCCTCGGGCGCGGCGAAGGGGCCGTGCTCGGTGCCGGGCGGGCGGCAGGCGTAGCCCGGCGCGGAAAAGGCGGTGCCGCCCCGCCCCTCGG
>JAAAPF010000240.1 GCA_009908425.1 Alphaproteobacteria bacterium | reverse complement strand
GAGGTTCTCGGTGGTGGTGGCCAGGTTGTCGCTGATCTTCTCCATCCGCGACATGTTGGCGCCGAGCTGAGCGCGCTCGGTGTTCACCGTCTCGATCGCGATGTCGAGGTTATCGCTCGCTGTATCCGCTTCCGCAATGGTGTTGATGTTAATGGTAGCGCTATCCACGTTGAGCGTGGTCGAATTGGTCTCGGCAACATCTACGGTAATATCGTCGGTGCCGGCTGCAACGCCCACCTGAAAAATTGCGGCATTGCCGCCAACCTCGACTTCTTCCGATCCTACGTTGGTAGTTAAATCGTGCCCTGAGAAATCAAAACTAAATCCAACGTCTTGAAGTTTTACATTTCCGGTAAAGTTATCATTTGTGCCATCGAGTTGAATTGATTGGGAGGCGACGACGCTGCCGCCGGTGCCATCCAGCTTTTCTACCTGAAGTAGACCACCATTGATTTCTACGTTGTAGAAACCTTCGGATGAGCCGGAGGCTTCCAGCGTGCCGCTGCCGTCCAGCGCCGCTGTGCTGGTCAGCGTCGCGCCGAGATCGCCGCCGATGACCGCCGTGTCGTTGAATTTGGTCGAGCTGCTGATGAAGTCGATCTGCGACTGCATTTCGCTGAATTCTTCGTTCAGGTAGCCGCGCTCGGTATCGGTGAGCGCGTCGGAGCGCGCCTGGGTGGCGAGCGACTTCATGCGCATCAGCGTATCGCTGACGCGCGAGAGAGCGCCGTCGGCGACCTGCATCAGCGACGCCGCCTGATCGGCGTTGTTGCTGGCCTGCTTGAGGGCGGTGACGTCGGCCTTGAGCTTGGTGCCGACGGCGAGCGAGGCGGCGTCGTCGGACGCCTTCACGATCCGCGAGCCCGACGACAGCTTGGCGATCGAGGACGACTGCCACTCGCTGTTGCGGCTGAGGAACGAAACCGCCGAGTTGGCGGCGGCGTTGGTGGCGATGGCGTTGGACATCGGTGTGGCCTTCTACGTGAAGGGTGGAACCTCGCCGTCGTGGCGAGACCGGACGGGGTCCGGTTGTCGCCACCGTCCCATCCGTGCCTTAAAGAGCCGTTAAGCCGCCGCCGGCCGTGCGGGCGCGGCAGCGCGGACACTAGGGGAGGTGGTCATGGCCGAACGCGCGTTGATCGTGGGCGCCGGACCGGGGCTCGGCGCCGCGCTGTGCCGGCGCTTTCGGCGCGAAGGCCTCGCCGTCGGCCTGGCGGCGCGCGACGTCGCCAAGCTGGAAGCGCTGGGCGACTGGCGCTGGGGCGTCGACGCCGCCGATTTCGCCTCGGTCGCCGACCTCTTCCGCGCCGCCGACGACCAGTTCGGCGTCGCCGACGTCGTCGTCTACAACGCCGGCGCGCGCCTGCGCGGGCCGACGATCGAGCTCGACCCGGGGGAGGTGAAGCGGGCGATCGAGGTCACGGCCTACGGCGGGCTGCTGGTCGCCCAGCAGGCGCTGCGGCGGATGCTGGAGGCGGGCGAGGGCACGCTCCTCTTCACCGGGGCGTCGGCGAGCGTGAAGGGCTATCCGGGCTCGGCGCCCTTCGCGATGGGCAAGTTCGCGCTGCGCGGGCTCGCCGAGAGCCTGGCGCGGGAGTTTCACCCGCAGAACATCCACGTCGGCCACGTCGTCATCGACGGGGCGCTGCGGACCCCGGGCCGCGCCGAGCCGGCGGACGCGCCCGATTCGCTCTTGGATCCCTACGCGGTCGCCGAGACCTACTGGCAGCTGGTGCGTCAGCCCCGGAGTGCCTGGACGGTCGAGCAGGCGGTGCGCCCCTGGGTCGAGCGCTTCTGACGACGGCCGGCGACGACTTGGGCGCCGAGGTGACGATCACTGTCACACGTCGGTGATGACGGTGTCATGACCGACGGCGCCGACGGCGCGCTTGAATGGCGCTTGCCAAGCCTTTGGATTTCGAGCATATCTCGGCCATGACGTGCGGTCCGCTCGAGCGCCCCAAGGTGGTGGCCGTCCTGGGCCCCACCAACACGGGCAAGACGCACTTCGCCGTGGAGCGGATGCTGGCGCACCGCTCCGGCGTCATGGGCCTCCCTCTCCGGTTGCTCGCCCGGGAGGTCTACGATCGGATCAAGGCGCAGAAGGGCGCCGCGCAGGTGGCGCTGATCACCGGCGAGGAACGCCTGGGCGATCCGCGCGCACCCTACGTCGTGGCCACCGTCGAGGCGATGCCGCTGGACCGCCGCTTCGCCTTCCTGGCCGTCGACGAGATCCAGCTCTGCGCCGACGACGAGCGCGGCCACGTCTTCACCGACCGCCTGCTGAACGCCCGCGGTCTCGATGAGACCATGCTCCTCGGCGCCGACGTGATGCGGCCGCTGATCAAGAAGCTCGTGCCCGAAGCCGAGGTCGTCACCCGCCCGCGGCTCTCGACCCTGACCTATGACGGCGAGGCCAAGCTCACCCGCCTGCCGCGGCGCAGCGCCGTCGTCGCCTTCTCGGCCGCCGACGTCTACGGCCTCGGCGAGGTGGTCCGCCGGCAGCGGGGCGGGGCGGCGATCGTGCTGGGGGCGTTGAGCCCGCGCACCCGCAACGCCCAGGTCGAGCTCTACCAGTCGGGCGAGGTCGACTATCTGATCGCCACCGACGCCATCGGCATGGGCCTCAACATGGACGTCGGCCACGTCGCCTTCGCCGGGCTCTCCAAGTTCGACGGCCGCCGCCGGCGTCGGCTGATGCCGCGCGAGGTGGCGCAGATCGCCGGCCGCGCCGGCCGGCATCTGCAAAACGGCACCTTCGGCACCACCGCGGGTCAAGGCGATCTGCCCGAGGAGCTGGTGGCACAGGTGGAGGGCCACCGCTTCGCGCCGATCGAGCAGATCCGCTGGCGCAACGCCGCGCTCGACTTCCGCTCCGTCGGCCGGCTCCTGGCCTCGCTCGACGAGGACCCCGGGCGCGGCTGCCTGACCAAGACGCGCGACGCCCTCGACCACCGCTCGCTGGCGCTGCTGTCGCGCCGCGACGACGTCCAGGCGATGGCGCACGAGCCGCGCGCGGTCGAGCTGCTGTGGCAGGTCTGCCAGATCCCGGACTACAGGAAGACCCTGACCGAGGCCCATCTGCACCTGTTGGGGGCGGTGTTCACCCACCTCGTCGCCGGCGACGGCGTGCTGCCCTCCTCGTGGGTGGCGCAGATGGTCGCCAAGCTCGAGCGCACCGACGGCGACATCGACGCGCTGGTGAGCCGGATCGCCCATATCCGGACCTGGACCTACGTCTCCCACCGCCACGCCTGGCTGGAGGACGCCGCGCACTGGCAGGAGCGCACCCGCGCCGTCGAGGACAAGCTCTCCGACGCCCTGCACGAGCGCCTGACCCAGCGCTTCGTCGACCGCAAGACCGCGGCGTTGATGAAGAAGATGCGCGCCGAGGGCGAGTTCACCGCCCAGGTCGCCGCCGACGGCGCGGTCGAGGTCGACGGCCACGAGGTCGGCCGCCTCGAGGGCCTGCGCTTCTCGATGGCGACGACCGAGGCCGAGGCCGAGCGCCGGGCGGTGGCGATGGCGGCCCGCCGCGTCGTCGGCCACACCCTCAAGAAACGCGCCGCCCGGCTGTTGGCGGACGGCGACGACGCCTTCGCCCTCGGCGAGGACGGCAAGCTGCGCTGGCGGGGCGAGCCGGTGGCCAAGCTCGCCCCCGGCGGCACCCTGTTGCGCCCCGGCCTCAAGCCGCTCTGGGACGACAGCATCACCAACGGGACCGCGGCGGCGCTGCACACCCGGCTCAACGCGGTAGTCCACACCACCATCGACGCCACGCTCGCGCCGCTCGGCGCCCTCGCCGCGCTCCACGCCGACGCCGCGGCCGCCGCCGCGGTGCGCGGGCTGGCTTTCCACCTGCTCGAGGGGCTCGGCACCGCCGATCTCGACGCCGCCGAGCCGCTGGTCGCCGCCCTCGACGAGGGCGGCCGCAAGCAGCTCACCGGCCTCGGCGTCCGCTTCGGCGTCCACGGCCTGTTCGTGCAGAGCCTGTTGAAGCCCGAGCCGCTGCTGCTGCGGCGCACGCTCTGGCAGCTGCAGCACCCGGCGAGCGCGCTGCCGGAGCCGGGCGCGACCTCGCTCAAGGCCGGCACCGCGGCCTCGGCGGCGGGCTGGCGCTCCATCGGC
>JAAAPF010000085.1 GCA_009908425.1 Alphaproteobacteria bacterium | reverse complement strand
CGAGCTCGGCCGACGCGCCGTCGACAAGCTCGCGCATCGCCGCATCGACGTGGCGGCGGTAGGCCAGCACCTCGTCGACGTTGGGCCGGGTGATCAGCCCGCGCTCGGAGCGGGCGTGCCGGGGGCCCGCCTGGACGTAGTAGGAGTTGAACAGATAGGCGAAGCGGTCGTCCGGCGAACGGTAGCCGGCGACGTGCTCGCGCAGGATGAACTGCTCGAAGAACCAGGTGGTGTGCGCGAGGTGCCACTTGGCCGGGCTCGCGTCCTCCATCGACTGCACGACCATGTCCTCGGGCCGCAGCCCGCGCACCAGGTCCTCGGTGCGGGCGCGGGTCTCGTCGTAGAACGCGCGCGCGTCGGGTGCGGCGGCCGGGCGCCGCTCGGATGCCGTCGTCATCATTACTCCCCTAGTCCGCGGACGGCGCCGCAACGCCGGCCGCGCGTCATGGTTCCCGAGGGCGACCGGACCGCGCGGGATGGCCGCAACCCCTCGGCCGAGGCCCGGCGCGCCGACGCCGCCTCGCGGCGCGCTGCCCACCGCCGCGGGCGGCCGCGGCGACAGCGCGTCAGAACTCGAACTGCTCCTTGAGGATGCGCTCCTCGAGGTTGTGCTCGGGGTCGAAGAGGACCTCGAGGGTGACGGTGTCGTCCTGCCACACCTCGACGCCGGAGATGTCGCGGACCTCGGTGTAGTCGGCCACCGCGCTGACCGGCCGCTTGGTCGGCTGGTGGACGCGCACGGTGATCTTGGCGCTGTCGGGCAACAGCGCGCCGCGCCAGCGCCGCGGCCGGAACGGGCTGATCGGGGTGACCGCGAGCAGGCGCGCGCCGATCGGCAGGATGGGGCCGTGGGCGGAGAGGTTGTAGGCGGTCGAGCCCGCCGGGGTGGCGATGATCAAGCCGTCGCAGACCAGATCCGAGAGCCGCTCGACGTCGTCGACGAAGAGCGCGAGCGCGGCCGCCTGGCGGGTCTCGCGCAACAGCGAGACCTCGTTGATGGCGAGGCCCTCGTCGGTCTCGCCGTCGGCCAGGAGCGCGCGCATGCGCAGGGGGTGCAGCGGCGTCGGCGCGGCGCGGGCGATGCGCTCGGGCAGGTCGGTGGCGGCGTAGGCGTTCATCAAGAAGCCGACGGTGCCGAGGTTCATGCCGTAGATCGGGCGCGGCTCGCCGATGGCGGCGTGCAGCGTCTCCAGCATGAAGCCGTCGCCGCCGAGCGGCACCAGCACGTCGGCCTCCTCCGGCTCGTGCTGGCCGTAGCGGCGCGCCAGCGTCTTCAGGGCGGCGCGCGCCTTGGGTGTCTCCGCGGCGCAGAAATGCAGCTTCAACGGCCTCGTCCTCGCCCACCGACGGCGGTGGTTCACAACCTCCCGCGGCGCCCCTAGTTACGGAGATGCCGGCACGGCGCAAGGAAACAGGGAGCCCGGGGGTGGTCGAGCCGCTCGTCGATCCGTTCCAACGGCATATCACCTATGTGCGGCTGTCGGTCACCGACCGCTGCGATTTCCGCTGCGGCTACTGCATGGCCGAGCAGATGACCTTCCTGCCGAAGAAGGATCTGTTGACCCTGGAGGAGCTCGAGCGGCTCGCCGGCGCCTTCGTCGCGCTCGGGGTCGAGAAGATCCGCCTCACCGGCGGCGAGCCGCTGGTGCGCCGCAACGTGATGCGGCTGGTGCGCGGTCTGGGCGGCATGCTCGGCCAAGGTTTGGGCGAGCTCACGCTCACCACCAACGGCAGCCAGCTGGAGCGCTTCGCCGACGACCTCTACGCCGCCGGGGTGCGGCGGGTGAACGTCTCGCTCGACACCCTCGACCCGGTGACGTTCAGGCGGATCACCCGCTGGGGCGACTTCACCAAGGTGGTGAGCGGCATCGAGGCCGCCAAGCGCGCCGGCCTCCACGTCAAGCTCAACGCCGTCGCGCTCAAGGGCACCAACGAGCACGAGTTCGACCGGCTGATCGCCTGGTGCGGGGCGGAGGGCTTCGACCTCACCCTGATCGAGACGATGCCGCTCGGCGAGATCGACGAGGACCGCACCGACCAGTACCTGCCGCTCTCGCGCGTCCGCGCCGACCTCGCCGAGCGCTGGACCTTGACCGACATCCCCTACGCCACCGGCGGGCCGGCGCGCTACGTGCGGATCGAGGAGACCGGCGGCCGGCTCGGCTTCATCACGCCGCTCTCCCACAATTTCTGCGAGAGCTGCAACCGGGTGCGGGTCACCTGCACCGGCACGATGTACATGTGCCTGGGCCAGGAGGACGCCGCCGACCTGCGCGCGGCGCTCAGGGCCGCGGACGACGACGCCCGGCTGATCGAGGCCATCCGCGAGGGCATCACCCGCAAGCCACGTGGCCACGACTTCGTCATCGACCGCCGTCGCAGGGCCCCCGCCGTCGGCCGGCACATGAGCGTCACCGGCGGCTGAGGCGCCGCCCGGCGCCGCGTCGCGCCTGACGTAGGGCCATCGAATGTCCGACGAACGCCTTCACACCCCGCACACCGACCGCCATCGGGCGATGCTGGCACGCTACGGCTTCGGCCTCTTTCCGCTTCCGGTCTACCGCGAAGCGGTCCACGGCCCGTGGCGCGTGGTGCGCCACGGCCCCGCCGCGGTCGCCGGCTACGTCTCGGGCCCCGCGCTCGAGCCCTTCCGCCACGTCCTCTACCAGGGTCGCAGGCCGTGGATGTCGACCAGCCTGATGGAGCAGGAGAGCCACGCCTTCCACGTCGACCGGGCGCGCGGCGCGGTGGTGGTGGCCGGGCTGGGCATGGCGATGTACGCCGCCGCCGTGGCGCACAAGCCCGCGGTCGAGCGGGTCGTCGTCGTCGAGCGCTCGCCGGCGGTGATCGCGCTCGTCGCCGCGGCGGCCGGGCTGGCGGCATGGCCCCGTCGCGACAAGGTGACGGTGCTGGAGGCGGACGCGCGCGCCCCGGATCTGGCCGAGCGCGTGACCGCCGCCCTCGGCGGACGGCGGCCGACCCATCTCTACGCCGACATCTGGACGCGCGCCGGCACCGACGAGGCGCCGGGCGAGACCGCCGCGATGGTGCGGGCGCTGCGGCCCGAGACCGCCGGCTGGTGGGGGCAGGAGCTGGCGTTCGCCCACTGGTGCCGGAGCGCGCGGCGTTCGCCGGACGCCGCCGCGTTGCACGATTACGCCGCCGAGACCGCGGTGCCGATCCCGGTCACCGCCGGTTACGCCGCGTTCTGCCGCGACGTCGCCGCGGCCCAGCCGCCGGCCGCCATGCCACGGGGCTGGAGACGCTTCTGGCGCCCGCGCCGACGGCCGCCCGCGGCATGAGCCGCCGCCGCTCAGGCGGGCGCGGCGAGGAAGTCCGCGAGCAACTCGGCGATCGCGTCGGGGTGCTCGACGTGCGGCCAGTGCCCGGCGTCGGGCCAGTGCTCGAAGCGGGTGTTCGGAAAGAAGGTCCGCATGGCGGTGCGGCCGGTGTCGTCGACGTAGTCGCTGCGCCCGCCCGAGAGCAGCAGCACCGGTCCGTGGTGGACGTCGTCGAGCGGTGGGAAGTCGGTGAGGTCGTCCATGTGCCGGTCGATGCCGTCGAGGTTGACCCGCCAGCGATAGCCGTCGGCCGTGCTCGCGAGGTTCTGCAGGAGGAAAGCGCGCAGGGAGGCGTCCGGCAGCGTCTCGGCGAGCGCCGCCTCGGCGTCGGCGCGCGAGCCGATGGCGGCAAGGTCGAGCCCGCGCATGGCGTCGATCTCGCCGCGGTGGTCGTGGTCGTAGGGCACCGGTGCGATGTCGACGACGGCGAGCCGGCCGACCCGCGCGGGCGCGGTGAGTGCCGCCACCATGCCGGTCTTGCCGCCCATCGAATGGCCGACGACGTCGGCGCGTTCGAGCCCGAGCCGGTCCATCAGCGCCAGGACGTCGGCGGCCATGGCCTCGTAGGTCATCACCTCCGACCAGGGCGAGACCCCGTGGTTTCGCAGATGTACCCCGACGACGCGGCGGCGGTCGGTCAGCCGGCGGCCGACGCGCTGCCAGTTGCGCCCGGAGCCGAAGAGGCCGTGGAGGACGAGGAGCGCGGGCCCCGCGCCGCCCCAGTCCTCGTGCGCGAGGTCGACGGTCTGCGGCCTCACGCGCCCGGACGCTCCGGGCCGGTCTGACCGAAGAGGACCCGCTTGGCCTCCTCGCTCATCGTGGTCTCGCTGTTGACCTCCTCGGCGCGGGCGTAGGCGCGCTCGGTCGC
>JAAAPF010000193.1 GCA_009908425.1 Alphaproteobacteria bacterium | reverse complement strand
CGCCGCCGGCGCCTCGGCCGGCGCGGCCTCGGGCGCCGCGGCGGCCTCCAGCACGTCGACGCGGAACTCGGAGGCGACCATGCGGTCGTCGACCTTGACGTGGACCTCGACGCCGTAGCGCTGCTCGATCCGCTGCACGTCGACGCGCTTCTGGTTCAGCATGTAGAGCGCCACCTCGACCGGCAGCACGACCGCCACCTTGGCGGCCTTGCCCTCGACGCCGAGGGCCTCGACCCGCCTGAGCGCCTGCAGCGCCGCGCTCTCGGTCGAGCGGCAGAAGCCGGTGCCGTGGCACACCGGGCAGGGCTGGGTGCTGAGCTCCAAAAAGCTCGGCCGCAGCCGCTGGCGCGACAGCTCCAACAGCCCGAAGGTGCTGATGCGGCCGACCTGCAGCCGCGCGCGGTCGACCTTGAGGGCGTCGCGCAGGCGCTTTTCGACCTGGCGCTGGTGGCGGTGCTCCGCCATGTCGATGAAGTCGACGACGACGAGCCCGGCGATGTCGCGCAGCCGCAGCTGGCGCGCCACCTCGTCGGCGGCCTCCAGGTTGGTCTTGACCGCGGTCTCGTCGATGTGGCGTTCGCGGGTGGCGCGCCCCGAATTGACGTCGATGGCGGTGAGCGCCTCGGTGGTGTGGATGACGATCGAGCCGCCCGAGCGCAGCTGGACGGTCGCCTCGTGCATCTTGTCGAGCTGATCCTCGACCTTGTGGGCGAAGAACAGCGGGGTGTCGCCCTTGTACTGCTTCACCCGCCGCGCCCGCGACGGCATCAGCATCGTCATGAACGACTTGGCGGTGCGGTAGCCGTGCTCGCCCTCGACCAACACCTCTTCGATGTCGTTGGTGTAGAGGTCGCGCATGGCGCGCCGGATGAGGTCGGCCTCCTCGTAGATCGCGCACGGCGCCACCGATTCCAGCGTGCGCTCGCGGATGTCGTTCCACAAGCGCAGCAGGTACTCGTAGTCGCGACGGATCTCCGCTCGGGTGCGTTCCTGCCCGGCGGTGCGGATGATGAGCCCCATCCCGGCCGGGACCTGCAGATCCTGGGCGATCTTCTTGAGCCGGGTGCGGTCGGCGGCGGTCGAGATCTTGCGGGAGATGCCGCCGCCCTTGGGCGTGTTGGGCATCAGCACGCAATAGCGGCCGGCCAGCGACAGATAGGTGGTCAGCGCCGCGCCCTTGGTGCCGCGCTCCTCCTTGACCACTTGCACCAGCATGATCTGCCGGCGGCGCACGACCTCCTGGATCTTGTAGCTGCGCAGGAGCTTGGCGCGCTCGCGGCGGAGCTGGCTGGTGAGCTCGCTCTGCTCGGCGTCGCCGTCGGCGTTGACGGTATCCGCCGGGGGCGGGGCTTCGGCGTCCTCGTCGCCGTCGGCGGGGCCGTTGCCGGCGGCGGGAGCGGGCTCGTCGTCGACCGGCTCGTCCTCGCCGCGGGTTTGCGCCAGCTGGCTCTCCAGCTCCGCCAGCCGATCGCGGTCGGCCTGCGGGATCTGGTAATAGTCCGGGTGGATTTCGCTGAAGGCCAGGAAGCCGTGACGGTTGCCGCCGTAATCGACGAAAGCCGCCTGCAGCGACGGCTCTACCCGGATCACCTTGGCGAGGTAGATGTTGCCTTTGAGCTGACGTTTACTGGCGGTCTCGAAGTCGAAGTCGAGAAGCTGTTGATCATCGGCGACGACGACCCGGGTTTCTTCGGGGTAGGCCGCGTCGACCAGCATGCGCTTGGTCATGGCGTTCGTTCTCCGGGCCTCCGCCCCCATCCGCTGCCGGGACGGTGGCCGCAAGACCCACCGCGACGCCACCCGAGGGGCGCGCGCCGGCGGACGCTCGGTCCAGCACGGGGTGATGGGCGCGGAGGCGCATGTTCATCCATCTAAAACCTTCGTCGGCGATCGGTGCACCGGGCAGCCCGGTTCCGTCGCGGGGCGAGGCCGGCTCGCGCCGACAAGGGGGGCGCGCCGCCGTCGAGACGGGGCCCTTCCCTCGACCTCTACCCCGTGTATAGGCACTCGCGCGCCCGGACACAATCGCCCGCACGTGTCCAGCGCCCGGTATTCTGCACGGATCGGTAGAAAAGTTCGCTGCCTATTGCAACGGTTTGCGTTAAACTCCTGCGCTGACATGTTTCGATGGACCGCCGACCGCTGCCGCCGGTTCGCGACGCGCGCGTTCGTCGCGGGCGCGGCGCTGGTCCTGGCCGGCGCCGCCGCCGCCGCCTCGCTGGAGGCGGTGCGGGTCGGCGCCCACCCCGATCGCACCCGGCTCGTCCTCGACACCTCGATCTCGCTGGCGCCCGAGATCACCCGCCCGGCGCCGACGACCCTGATCCTCGAAGTCGCCGCCGCGCCCCGGGGCGACCTCGCCCCCGCCGGCGAGGGGCTGGTCGAACGGCTGGCCGTGACCGCGACGGCGCGGGGCAGCCGGCTGGAGGTGCGCCTCACCGAACCGGCACGGCTCAAGGGCGCGTTCGCGCTCGCTCCGGGCGACGGCCGCTGGCACCGCTACGTCGTCGACCTCGAACCCGACCCGGCGACCGACGCCGCCCGCGAGGCCGCCCCCACGCCACGGTCCAGCCCCCCCGACCGGCCGCTGCGGGCGCGGGTGTCGGCCCCCGCCGAGACCAGCCCGCGCCGCCGGCCCGCGCTCGCCACGGCCGTGCCCCGACGCCGCCCACCGCCGGCGCCGCCGGTGGTCGTGGTCGACCCCGGCCACGGCGGCCGCGATCCGGGGGCGATCGGCCCGAGCGGGCTCCAGGAAAAGGCGGTCACCCTCGCGGTCGCCCGCCGCCTGGCGGCGCGGCTGCGCGCGGCCGGCGACGTCGAGGTCGTGCTCACCCGCGACGACGACACCGGCTTGGCACTGGCCGAACGCCTCGCCATCGCCGCGGTCAACGAGGCCGATCTCTTCGTCTCCCTGCACGCCGACAGCCTGCCGCGGCACCCGGACGTCCGCGGCGCCTCGGTCTACACCCTGTCGGCGGAGGCCTCGGATCCCGAAGCGGCGCGCAAGGCCCGCAAGGAGAACGCCGCCGACGCCCGCCTCGACGTCATCGCCACCGCCCCCGACGAGACCGTGCGCACCATCCTCACCTCGCTCATGCGCACCAGCACGGGGCGGCGCTCGACCACGCTCGCCCAAGGCGTCGCCGGCGACCTTTCGACGGTGACGCCGCTGTTGCCGCGCCCCCACCGCTCGGCCAACTTCGTCGTGCTGCGCTCGCTGCAGACGCCGAGCGTGCTCGTCGAGCTCGGGTACCTGTCGAACCCGGCGGACGAGGCGGCGCTCGCGGAGGCGGCACACCGCGACGCGCTCGCGGCCGCGATCTTTCGCGCCGTGACAGCCTACTTGAACCGCGGATAGCATCGGTCGGGTCGCTTACGGGATCGTTGGATGCGTTGGTTGCTACACGCGCTCGGCGCCGGTTTCGGGATGGCGCTGGCCGCCGTCGTCGTCGGCGCCGTCGGGGTCTGGATCGCGCTCGTGCACTACGGCGCCGAGCTGCCGGAGCACGCCCGGCTCGCCGACTACGAGCCGCCGATCGCGACCCGGATCTACGCCGCCGACGGCCGCTTCCTCGCCGAGTACGCCCGCGAGCAGCGCGTCTTCGTGCCGATCGAGGCCGTCCCCGAGCGCGTGCAGAACGCCTTCATCGCCGCCGAGGACCAGCATTTCCGGCGCCATCTGGGCGTCGACCCGCTCGGCATCGTCGCCGCCGCCCTCGACAACGTCGAACGCTGGCGCGAGGACCGCCGCCCCCGCGGCGCCTCCACCATCACCCAGCAGGTCGCCAAGAACTTCCTGCTCACGAACGAGGTCTCGCTGGAGCGCAAGATCAAGGAGGCGCTCCTGGCGCTGCGGCTGGAACGCACCTTCTCCAAGGATCACATCCTCGAACTCTATCTCAACGAGATCTACCTGGGGGAGCGGACCTACGGCGTGGCCGCCGCCGCCCTCGAATATTTCGGCAAGGGGCTCGACGAGCTGACCCTCGCCGAGGCCGCCTTCCTCGCCGGGCTGCCGCGCGCACCGTCGCTCTACGACCCCGAGGACAACCCCGCCGGCGCCCGCCAGCGGCGGCGCTACGTCCTCGACCGCATGCGCGCCGACGGCTACGTCACCGCCGCCGAGCACCGAGCCGCCGACGCCGCGCCGCTGGTCACCGACGACGGGCCGGGCCGCGACGTCGCCCGCGGCGCCTATTTCGCCGACGAGGTGCGCCGTCGG
>JAAAPF010000205.1 GCA_009908425.1 Alphaproteobacteria bacterium | reverse complement strand
CCGGCGCCGCGCGCCGACGCCGCGCCGGACCCGCCGACGCCCGAGCCGCCGACGCCCGAGCCGCCGACGCCCGAGCCGGCGCAATCCGAGCCGGCGACATCCGAGCCGGCGATGCCCGAACCCGCCGCGCCGCCCGAAACCGCCGAGCGCACCGCCGCGGACGGCGCCGCGCCGGCTCCCGCGACGGCGGCACCGACACCACCCGCGCAGGCCACGAACGACGCGCCCGAGCGGGCGCGGCCGATGGCGGCGCTGGCCGAGCCGCCCCGCCGCCGCCCGACACCGCCCGCGCCCGCACCGGAGGCAGAGCCGGAGCCGGAGATCGCCGAGGCCGGCCCCGACGACGCCGCGGCGGGCGCCCCCCGACCCGACCCCGACACCCGCCGCGAGGCGCGCGAGGACCCCGACCAGCTCGACGCCCTCCTGCAGAGCGTCGAGGAACTCGCCCGCCGGGTCGAAGCCGAGGAGCCGCGGGCGGGCAGCGGCGACGCCGACGTCGACACCGCGACCGGGCGCCTCGCCGAGATGCGCGCGCAGCGCCTGGGGCGGCTGATCTACCAACAGATCGTCGGCTGCTGGAACCCGCCCGCCGGCCTCGACGGCCTGCGCGAGGTCGGACCGGTGGAAATCCGCGCCGAGTTCCGGCAGAACGGCGCCGTGGTCTCGGCCACGGTGGCCGACGACGACCGCCTCGCCACCGATCGGGTCTTCCGCTCGGTGGCCGAGAGCGCTCGACGCGCCGTCTACAACTGCGCGCCGCTGCAGGGCATGCCGAGCGAGTTCTTCCCCCAATGGCGCGTGGTCATTCTCGAATTCCGACCCGATCAGATCGCAGCAGGTGGTTGATGCCCGAGGTCTCGCGCCTTCTCCTCGTCGTCGCACTCGCCGGCGGCCTCGCCGCGTGCACCGCGACGACGCCCGACGCGCCGTCCGCCGCGACCGACGACGGCGCGGCCCCGGCGGCCTCCGAGCGGGGCGAGGCCGCCGGCGCGGCGGGCGAGAGCGGGCTCGAGGCGGGTGGCGCGCCCACCACCGAACTCGCCGATCTCGACCCGCAGACGCGCCGCCGGGTCGAGCTCTGGCAGGAGGCGATGCGGCAGATCGAACCGTGCCTGCGGCCGCGGCTGGCGGAGATCGACGACGTCGACGAAGCCGGCGTCGTCGCGGTGCAGGTCGAGTACGACGACGCCGGCACCCCGTTGAACGCCGATCTGCAGGAGGGCGCGCAGGACCGCATGGCGGACAACGAGACCTACCGCGCGGTCGTCAACGCCATCTTGAACAGCGTGCAAGAATGCGCGCCGCTCACCGACATGCCCGAGGAGGAGTTCGACACGTGGCGACTGTTCCCGGTCGTCATCCGGCCGCGGTCGACCTGAGCGCCGCCGGCCCGCGCCTGACCCGACGGACCCTGCTGGCGACGGGCGTCGGCGCTGCCGCGTTCGCCGCCGTGCCGGCGGCGGCGCAGCTCACCGTCACCATCGACCGCGGCACGGTGAAGCCGCTACCGGTGGCTATCAGCCCGTTCTTCGGCGCCGACGCGGCCCGTGCCGAGGACGGCCGCCGCATCGCCAGCGTGGTCGGCGCCGACCTCGAGCGCTCGGGCCTGTTCCGGCTGATCGATCCCGCCGCCTACATCCAGGCGCCGGCGGCGCTGGCGCGCGCCGGCCCGCGCTTCGCGGACTGGCGCACGATCAACGCCGAAGCCCTGGTCATGGGCGAGGTCCGCGCCGCCGGCGAGGACGACCTCACCGTGGATTTCCGCCTGTTCGACGTCGCCGCCGGCAACGAGTTGCGGGGGTTGCGTTTCACCGTGCCGCGCCGCGACTGGCGAAGGGTCGCGCACAAGATCGCCGACGAGATCTACACCCGCATCACCGGCGAGAGCGGCTATTTCGACACCCGCATCGTCTACGTCGCCGAGAGCGGGCCGACGACCCAGCGGGTCAAGCGGCTGGCGATCATGGACCAGGACGGCGCCGACCACCGCTTTCTCACCCGCGGCGACGCGCTGGTGCTGACGCCGCGATTCGCACCCGACGGTCGCACCGTGGCGTACCTGACCTACGCCTACGGCCCGCCGCGGGTGGCGCTGCTGGACGTGGACAGCGGCGAGGAGCGCGTCATCGGCGACTTCGCCGGCATGACCTTCTCGCCGCGGTTCTCGCCCGACGGCCGCTACCTCGCCTTCACCCTCGCCGACGGCGGCAATTCGGATCTCTACCTGTTCGATCGCCGCACCGAGGAGCGGCGGCGGCTCACCCGCGGCGGCGCCATCGACACCTCCCCCGACTTCGATCCCAGCGGCGAACGCCTCGTCTTCAACTCCGATCGCGGCGGCTCGCCCCAGCTCTACGTCATGGAGATCGCGAGCGGTCGCAGCGAGCGGATCAGCTTCGGCGACGGCCGTTACGGCAGCCCGGCCTGGTCGCCGCGCGGCGACCTGATCGCCTTCGTCAACCAGAAGCAGGGCGACTTCCACATCGGCGTGATGCGCGCCGACGGCCGCGACGCCCGCCTCTTGACCCGCAGCTACATGGACGACGGCCCCCGCTTCGCGCCCAACGGCCGGGTGCTGGTGTTCGCCCGCACCGACCCCCGGCGCAACCGTACCCGCCTCTTCAGCATCGACACCATCGGCTACAACCTGCGCGAGCTGGCGACGCCGCTCGACGCCTCCGATCCCGACTGGTCCCCCTTGCGCCGATGACCTCCGCTCGCCCCGCCCACTGCGCCGCCGCGGCGCCCCCTCCAGGAGGAAGTCCACCATGCGCCTTCTCGCGGTTCTCGCCTGCCTCGCGTTGGTGACCGCCTGCGCCCGCACCGAGCAGGGCGACGCCGGCGCCGCCGCCGGCGATCGCCCCGTCGCCGGTGCCGCCGCGGGCGCGGGCGCGGCGGGCACCGCCGGCGACTACGCCCCCGGCAGCCAGGCGGCACTCGAGGCCGAGGCCGGCGACACCGTCTACTTCGCCTTCGACAGCGCGGTCCTGCGCGAGCCCTCGCGCCGCGTTCTGCGCCAGCAGGCGGCCTGGCTCGAGCGCAATCCCGACGCCACGATCACGATCGAGGGGCACGCCGACGAGCGCGGCACCCGCGAGTACAATCTGGCGCTCGGCGCCCGCCGCGCCGACGCGGTGCGCTCCTATCTCGTCGGGCTCGGGGTCGCACCGGCGCGCCTCGACACCATCTCCTACGGCGAGGAGCGCCCGGCGGTGGCCGGCTCCGACGAAGAAGCCTGGGCGCGCAACCGCCGCGCCGTCACCCGGATCGAGGCGACCAGTTGACCGCCACCGTCTTTCGCGCCGCCGCCCTCGGCGTCGTCCTCGCCCTCGCCGCCGCCCCGGCGGCGCGCGCCCAGGAGCGGGGCGAAAGCCCCGGGGCGGAGCTCTCCATCCGCCTGCAGATCCTGGAGGACGAGCTGCGCCAGCTGCGCGGCGAGCTCGAGGTTCAGCGCTTTCGCACCCGCGAGCTGCAGCGCCAGCTCAACGACGTGCGCGAGGCCCAGGGGCTGGAGCCGGTGAGCCCGGCGGCCCCGGCGGCGCCCGGCGGCGCCGGCGATCCCGCCCGCGGCGGCGACGGCACCGCCGGCTCCGACGCCGCGGCCGGCACACTCGGCGGTGGTCCGGCGAGCGCCGAGACGGTCCTCGACACCCCTACCCTCGAGGGCGAGCCGACCCGGCGGGAGGAGGCGCCCGCCGACGGCACCTACGACCGCGGCCTGGCGCTGTTGCAGGCCGGGCGCTACAGCGACGCCCGCGCCGAGCTCGAAGGCTTCGTCGCCGCCAACCCCGAGGACCCGCGCGCGCCGGAGGCGGCCTTCTGGGCGGCGGAAACCCTCTTCGTCGAAGGCGAGTACGCCGCCGCCGCGGCGGCCTTCGCCGAGAACTACCGCGGCTTCGGCCCGGACGCCCCGCGCGCGCCGGACAGCCTGTTGAAGGTCGCGCTCGCGCTCACCGAGATGGGCGACACCAACCGCGCCTGCCGGACGCTGGAGGCGCTCCGGCTGCGCCACGACGACCTCAGCCGCTCGCTGGAGGCGGCGGCGGACCGTGCCCGCGACCGCGCCGGCTGCGGTTGAGCCGGTCACGGCCGGGGAGTTCGCCGGCGCGATGGCGGCGCTCGGCCCGTTCGAGCCGGCGCCCCACCTCGCCCTTGCCGTGTCGGGCGGCGCCGACAGCCTCGCGCTGGCGGTGCTCACCGCGGACTGGCTCGCCGGCCACGGCGGCCGGGGCACCGTCTTCACC
>JAAAPF010000101.1 GCA_009908425.1 Alphaproteobacteria bacterium | reverse complement strand
GTCGGTCTCCGCCAAGCGCTCGATGCCGCAGCGCCAGCGCTGCTTTCCGGCCTACGGCTGCGAGCCCGGCGAGGAGGAGGACCCGCTCGCCCAGGAGGTCGACGCCCTGACGGAGCGCCTTCAGGAACTGGAAGCCCGCCTCGCCGCGCTGGAGGGGCGCGAGCCCGCCGCCGAACGCGACCGCCGCATCGCCTCGTGATCCCGGCGGTGATCGACCTCGACCACAACGCCGGCTCGCCGCTCCGCCCCGAGGCGCGCGCGGCGATGCTGGCCGCGCTCGACGCCGGCGGCAACGCTTCGGCGGTGCACGGCCGCGGCCGGGCGGCCAAGGCCCGGCTGGAGGACGCGCGCGACGCCTTGGCCGCCGCCTGCGGCGTCGGCGCCGACCGCGTCGTCTTCACCGCCGGCGGCACCGAGGCCGACGCGCTCGCCCTCCACGGCCGACGGGTGGCGGCCTCGGCGGTCGAGCACCCGGCGGTGCTGGCCCAGCCCGGCGTGGTCGCGACCGTGCCGGTGGACGCCGCGGGCCGCGTGCGCGTGGACGCCGTGGCCGGGACCGTCACCGCGAGCGGCGCCGACACCGTGGCGGTGATGGCCGCCAACAACGAGACCGGGGTGATCCAGCCGCTGGCCGACGTGCGCGCCGCGCTGCCCGTCGGCGTGCGCCTGCACGTCGACGCCGTGCAGGCGCCGGGGCGGCTCGACCTCGCCGGCATCGTCGCGGGCGCCGACACGGTGGCGCTGTCGGCCCACAAGCTCGGCGGACCGGCCGGCGTCGGCGCGGTGGCGCTGGGCCCCGGGATCGAGCCGCTCGCACTCGTCCGCGGCGGCGGCCACGAGCGCGGCCGTCGCGGCGGCACCGAAAACCTGCCCGGCGTCGCCGGTTTCGCCGCGGCGCTCGGGGCCACCGTCGCGGCGGCCGAGGACGCCGGTCTAGGCGCGCTCCGGGACCGGCTGGAGGCGGGCTTGCGGGACCTGGTGCCGGAGTTGGTGGTGTTCGGTGCGGCGGCGCCGCGGCTCGCCAACACGCTGGCGGTGAGCGCCCCGGGCTGGCGCGCCGAGACCCTGGTGATGGCGTTCGACCTCGCCGGTGTCGCGGTGAGTAGCGGGGCGGCGTGTTCTTCTGGTAGAGTCCGTACCAGTCACGTGCTTGAAGCGATGGGCGCGCGTGACGAGTTGATCGACGGGATGATCCGCTTCTCGCTCGGCTGGACGAGCGAGGTGGGGGACATCGAGCGAGCCCTGGCGGCGATGGCGCCCATCCTTCGGCGTCGCCGCGCGGCCTGAGCGACAAGCGAGGTTGAGCCATGCCCACACGACCGTCACCGATTTCCATCACGCCCGCCGCCGCCGAGCGGATCCGCAACCTGATGGCGGCCCACGGCGGCGATGCCGAAGGCATCCGGCTGGCGGTGAAGACGGCGGGCTGTTCCGGGCTGACCTACAAGCTCGACTTCGCCGAACAGATCGGCGAGGGCGACGAGGTCGTCGAACTCGACGGCACCAAGCTGATCATCGACCCGGAAGCCGTCATGTTCGTGATCGGCACCGAGATGGACTTCGTCGAGGACAAGCTCGGCGCCTCCTTCCAGTTCCGCAATCCGAACGAGAAGGGCCGCTGCGGCTGCGGCGAAAGCTTCACGGTCTAGCCTTGCCCGAGGTCGTCGTCACCGAACCCGGCGGCACGGCCCGCGCGCTCACCGCGCCGGCCGGCGCCACCATCCTGGACCTGGCCCGGCGCGAGGACCTCGCGCTGGAGGGGACCTGCGGCGGGCAGATGGCCTGCGCCACCTGTCACGTCGTGATCGCCGCCGAGTGGTACGGCCGCCTCCCGACGCCGTCCGCCGAGGAACGCGACATGCTGGAGCTGGCGGCGCGGCCGCGGCGGACCTCGCGGCTCGGCTGTCAGGTCCGGCTGACCCCCGACCTCGACGGCCTCGCCTTCACGGTGATCGGCGAATGAGCGATCCGCTCGGCCTCGGCAAGGACCCGGCCTCGGCGCGGGTCGTCGTGGCCATGTCCGGCGGCGTCGACAGCTCGGTGGCGGCGGCGCTGGTCGCGCGCTGGGGCTACGAGACCGTGGGCGTGACGCTGCAGCTCTACGACCATGGCGCCGCTACCGGCAAGCCGGGTGCCTGCTGCGCCGGCCAGGACATCCACGACGCCCGCCGGGTGGCCGACCGGCTCGGCGTCGCCCATTACGTCCTCGACTTCGAGCAGCGCTTCCGGAACGCCGTGATCGAGGACTTCGCCACCTCCTACGCCGCGGGACGGACGCCGATCCCCTGCGTGCGCTGCAACCAACGCATCAAGTTCGGTGATCTGATGGAGATCGCCCGCGATCTCGGCGCCGACGCGCTGGTGACCGGCCACTACGCCCGCCGCCTCGGCCCGCCCGCCGGCGGCGAACTCCACCGCGCCGTCGACGCGACGCGGGATCAGACCTACTTCCTCTTCGCCACCACCCGCGACCAGCTGGACTTCCTGCGCTTTCCGCTGGGCGGCCAGCCCAAGGAGACCACCCGCGGCCTCGCCGAGGAGCTCGACCTGCCGGTGGCGTCCAAGGCCGAGAGCCAGGACATCTGCTTCGTGCCCCAGGGACACTACAGCCGCGTGGTCGAGCGGCTGCGCCCCGAAGCCGGCGAGCCCGGCCCGATCCTCGACGAAGCCGGCCGGGAACTCGGCCGTCACAAGGGCCTGGCGCACTACACCGTCGGCCAGCGCCGCGGTCTCGGCGTGGCGACCGGCGCGCCGCTCTACGTCCTGGCGCTCGACCCCGAGCGGCGGGCGGTGATCGTCGGGCCCAAGGAGCGGCTGCGGACCGAGACCCTCCACCTCGCCGAGGTCAACTGGCTGGGCGAGCGCCCGCTCGACGGCGCGACCCACCGGCTGTGGATCAAGCACCGCGCCAACGAGGCCGCGATCCCGGCGCGGCTCCACGCCGCGGCGGGGACGACCGCGGTGGTCCCGGAGGCGCCCGCGCTCGGGGTGGCCCCGGGTCAGGCCTGCGTCTTCTACGATGGCACCCGCGTCCTCGGGGGCGGCTGGATCGCGGCGGTGGCGGCGCCGACCCACGCCCCGGCGTCGGCTTGACAGGGGCCGGGGCCGGCTTTACCTCCGCGTCTCGCCGTGGCGGAGTAGCTCAGCGGTAGAGCAGAGGAATCATAATCCTTGGGTCGGGGGTTCAAATCCCTCCTCCGCCACCACGCCGACCCACCGGCCCCTTCCGCCTCAGCGCATCGCGCGGTCGATCTGATCGCCGACGAAGCCGCCGGCCGCACCCGCCGCCGCGCCGACCGCGGCACCGCCGAGGATGGTCCCGCTCCCCAGCCCGCCGACGACCGCGCCCGTGGCCGCGCCCATGCCCGCACCGGTCGCCGTCCGCCGTCCGGTCTGGGAATCGACCGTGCAGCCCGCGACCATGACCACCGCGAGCCCCACGCCCGCCACCGTCTTCACACGTGTCAAACGCATCGTCCCTCTCCGTCACTCGCAGGGAAACGCCTCGACCCAGGCGCGAAACAGGCCGTCGATCGCCGGTTCCTCGCCGGCGTCGGGATGGGCGTCGACCCAGTCCAAGAAGATCGCGACCGCCTCGGCCTCGGTGACCTCGCGCCCCGGGCAGACGAACGGCTCGATGTCGACCTCGGGGTTGCCGACCAGCGCCCGGTAGAACTGCCCGGCGCCGTTGATGTAGCCGTAGCAGAAGGCGCGCTCGTCCATCGCGCAGAAGCGGGCCAGGTCGGCCGTGCTTTCCACGGTCGCGTCTCCGGTCTGCGCCCACGCCGCTTGACCGGCCGTCGACAGCAACGCCGTCGCGGCGACGACCGTCGCCCAGCTTCGCATCATCCGTCCTCCCCTTCCGTAGGTCCCGACCGCGTCGGCGTGGCGCCTATTCCACCTCCGGTACCGGCGAACGTCCGCCGCGCTTCACGCGCTCGCGGATCCACTGCACCGAAACGTAGAGCATGGGTATCAGGAAAATCGCGATTGTCGACGCCGCCAGCATGCCGCCGAATACGCCGGTGCCGACCGCCCGGCGGGTGGCGGCACCGGCGCCGGTGGCGACGATCAGCGGGACCAGCCCCAACAGGAACGAGAACGCCGTCATGAACACGGCCCGGATGCGCAGCCGCGCGGCGGTCGCGGCGGCGTCGAGGATCGACTGCCCGGCCGCGCGCTGGGCCATCGCGAACTCGACGATGAGGATGGCGTTCTTGGCGGCGAGCCCCACCAGCAGCACGAGGCCGATCTGGGCG
>JAAAPF010000088.1 GCA_009908425.1 Alphaproteobacteria bacterium | reverse complement strand
GTAAATTCGCCGAAACGGGTGGGCGAACTCCACCGAAACAGGTGGGCGGATTGGACCGAAACAGGTGGGCGCTTTCAGCCGAAACGCGCCAAGGACGTGGTGAGCCGTGCCCGGCGCAAGGTGACGCTGGACAGAAAGGCCCGGTGTGCGCGCCGCCGCGCCGCCGCGCCGAGGCGGACATCGACCGATCGATCGTCGACGGCACCGCCTCGAAGACGCGGATCGACGCGACGGCCGTGACCATCCCGGTGCCGACGGCGGTCGGCCTGCGCCGCCCCGGCCGGAAGGTGCCGGGCGCGATCCGCGACATCGGCCGTGAGGGCCGGGCGGCCCGGCGCGCCTTTGCGGGCGATCTCGACGGCCGCCGTCGCGTCGTCCTCGAGACATGCCGGCTCGCGTGCCCGGTCGTCACGGGGCGTCGCCATCGCTTACGGAGAACCGAGAGAAGGCCGCGGGCGGTCGGCGTCGGGACGCCGCCGCCCGCGTTGATCACGCCGCCTCGACCGCGGCCGCGCCGCCGCTTTCGCCCAGCCGGGTCCATTCCAGCCCGCCGGCGTAGCGGTGGGTGATGACGCCGTCGTCGTCCATCGCGAAGAGGTAGAGCCAGCGATGGTCGACCAGCTGGCGCACCATCGCGTGCTTCTCGATGATCGCGTTCATCGCCTCGATCGGCGCCGCGATGACCACCGACAGGCGCAAGGGCTCGTGGATCAGCTCGTCGCCGTCGTGGACCGACTGCCAGGGCAGGCCCTGGCGCAGATCGCCGGCGTTGCCCTCGAGCACGCCGAGATTGCCGACGACGTTGTGCAGCACCTTGTTGCCGCTGCCGAAGACGGCGTTGTCCACGGTCGAGCCGTAATACTGCAGGCTGATCCAGCTCGCGACGACCATCGGTGCGGTCATGATCAGCTCGAGCACGCCGAAGCCCTGGTCCTTCTGCCACTCGTAGGAATGCAGGAAGGCGCGGCCGTCGAGGGCGCGGCCCCGGCTCTTGTCGCGCGGTGCCGCGATGAAGGCGGCGCAGCCGGCGAGGCCCCATTCGGGGCGGACCTGGCTCCAGTCGCGCGCGCGGGCGGCGACGCCGTCGTCCACGGCCGTGCCGTCGCGCAGGTGGAGGATCGGCGCGCGCTCGGCCCGCGCCCGCTTGCCCGCGGCCTCCAACAGGTGCTTCAGGCGCTCGAGGTCGCCGGCGTGGTCGGCCGGCAGCTGCTCGGTGTCGTAGAGCTGGACCTCGTCGGTCGTGGTGTCGTGCAGCGCGCCCACGAAGACGGTGTCCTCGGGGATGGCGATGCCCTTGGCCTTCAGGCCGGTGCGCACGTCCGGATCGTTGAGGATCAGCGCCGCGACGCGGGCGTTGGCCTCGCCGGTGTGGCCGCCGCAGGCGCCGCAGTCGAGGCCGGTGGCGTGGGGGTTGTTGACGGTGGTCGAGCCGTGGCCGGCGAGGACGACGAGCCGGGCGAAGTTCTCGGTCATCGACATCGCGCCCAGGACCGCCTCGGCCATGGCGAGCCGGTCCGCCGGCGGGAAGCCGACGACGCGCCCGCCGTACTCGCGGCGGTCGAGCTCGGGGCCGAGCCGGTCGACGACGGCCTTGTCCAGCCCGTCGGCGGAGGGGTGGGCCACGGTGCGGGTGAGGCCGAGCGTGTCGGTCACGAGCTTCGCCCCGAAGCCGAGCCCGATGGTCTCGACGAAGGCGAAGGAGGAGACCGCCTCGCGCTTGAACGCCTTCCACGCCTTGTGGGCGCGCCGGCGCAGCATCCGCACGCCCAAGAGCTCGGTCTCCTCGGGCTCCGAGGCGCCCTTGACCTGCTCGCGCACGGTGTAGGCGGGGGTGAGCAACACCGGGCACTGGGCGCCGCCGTGGGTCTGGCCCAAGGGCACGTATTCGATCGGAAACCCGAAGAAGCCGGCGAAGCCGATGGTCTCGACCTCGGGATCGACGCTCTCGAGCGCGCGGCGGAAGACCTCGGAGCGGACGTCGATGCAGAAGGCCGCCTGGATCGCCTTGCGGCTCGGCGGGCCCGCCGGGCGCGGCTCCTTGAATTTCGCCACCAGCTCGCGCTGCCACGCCTTCTCGAGCGCCGCCTGCAGGACGACGTCGAGCGCGGTGGCGGCGCGGGCGTCCGCCGGCGCCGGCTCGGCCAGCCGCGGCTTGGCCTCGGCCCAGGCGTCGCTCACGCCCTTGGCGCCGAGCGCGCGCAAGAGCGCCGCGTCCCAGGCGAGGCGGACGACGACAAAGGCGTTCAGCGTGTCGTCGGTGCCGCCGTAGAGCTCGCTCTCCCACACCCGCCAGCGCGCGAAGGCGGCCCAGCCGCCGACGCTCATTGCCAAGCGATGGAGATAGGCGTCGAGGCCGCCCGCCGGCACCGCGAGCTCGGCGGTGAGCTCGGCCGCGGCGGCGCGCCAGTCCTCCGGCAGGCCGGCGACGAAGGCGCGAAAGCCCTTCACCCCCATGATCTCGGGGCCCCGGTCGAGCGCGGCCTCGGCCCGCCAGGCGGCGAAGGGATCGAGCCCCTGGCCCGGCGCCGGCCAGGAGGCGAGGCCCTGATCGAAATAGCCCGCCGCCCAGAAGGACACGCTCTCGGTGACGAGGCGCGGCCAGTCGCGCCGGGTCACCCGCGCGGCGACGTCGGCGACGGTGGGATCGACCGGCGCGTCGGTGGCGTCGTCGTCCAGCAGCGCCCTCACGCCGGCGGCGTCGGTGGGCAGCTCGACGTCCGCGGGCGCCTCGGCGAGCGCCTCGGCGAGGTCGCCGTCGGTGATCCGCCCGCTCCTCACCGCCTCGGCGTAGTACGCCCGCGGCATCGTCGTCCGGGCCCCGGCGGCGCGCGCCATCGCGATCGCGCCCTCGGTGAAGCTGTTGTCGGCGAGGCCGAAATACGGGTTCACGGCGACGAAGTGGCGAAGCGGCCAGAGCGGGGCGACCTTGCGGCCGGCGCGGTCGATCGCGTCGGTGAGCGCGGGCGCCGCGGCGGCGGCCGTCGTGGTCTGATCGAGGGTCTCGGTTGCCATGTCGTGTCCTCCCTCAGGAACGAGCCGCGGCGGGGCGCTTGAGGGCCCCCACCAGGCGGTTGAAATAGGCGTTGGCGTAGAAGCCGTTGGCGATGGCGACGTAGGCGCCGCGCCAGCCGGGGGCGTCGGCCTTGTAAGGCGCCAGGATCTGCAGGGCGGTGAGCGCGGCGAAGACGACGACGACGGCGAGCATGACGGCGATGGTGACCGGATCGGTCAGCGCCGCCAGCGGCACGACGCCGGTGAGCAGGCGCTCGGCACCGGTCTGCAGGCCGAAATAGACCAGGGCGACGACGACGCCGGTGAGCAGCGTGCGCCCCACCACGTAGCCCTGCGGGCGGCCCTCCAGCGCCTGGGCGATCAGGAGCGTAAGGCCCATGACCAGGATGGCGCCCAGCGCCAGGATCGCCGGCTTCTCGGCGACGGCGAAGCCGACGGCGGCGCCGGTGCCGACGAAGATCGCGACCGCGCCGGCGACGCTCGCCAAGAGCACGGCCGCGCGCGAGCGGGTCTCGGCCTTGGGCACCCAGGCGCTTCGGGAGAGATCGATGATGCTGCCGGAGGAGAGGAAGGCGTGCGCCTTGTAGAGCGAGTGCGCCACGATGTGCAGCACCGCCGCGGTGAAGGCGCCGAGCCCGCACTGCAGCAGCATGAAGCCCATCTGCGCGACGGTGGAATAGGCCAGCGCCACCTTCACGCTGGTCTGGGTCAGCATCACGATCGAGCCGAAGAGCGCGGTGAAGCCGCCGACGATCGCCAGCACGTGCAGCGAGCTCACGCTCAACAGCATGACGTCGGCGAACCGCACCACGAGGAAGCCGCCGGCGTTGATGATGCCGGCGTGGAGGAGCGCGGAGACCGGCGTCGGCGTCTCCATGACCTCGGCGAGCCAGCCGTGGGTCGGGAACTGGGCCGACTTCAACAGCGCCGCCACGGCGATCGACAGCGTCGCCGGCACCACGCCCGCCGGCACCTCGCCCCCCGCGGCGGCGCTGCGCGCGGCCTCGAGGATGGCGGCGATGTCGGTGGTGGCGAAGGCCTGCGCCAGCATGACGGCGGCCGCGATCAACAGCACGTCGCCGAGCCGGGCGGTAATGAACTTCTTGCGGCCGGCGACCCGGGCGTTCGGCCGGTCGGCGTAGAACAGGAGCAGGCGGTGCAGCGCCAGGCTGGTGGCGATCCAGGCGAAGACGAGGTGGTAGAGGTTGCCCGAGAGGATCAACAGCGTGACGGCGGCGAGCGTCAGGCACAGCCCCCCCATGAAGGC
>JAAAPF010000011.1 GCA_009908425.1 Alphaproteobacteria bacterium | reverse complement strand
GTCGCCGAGGTCGAGGGCAAGGCCGCCCGCTTCGTCGCCTCGCCCGGCACCTACGACCAGAAGCACGTCCACCATATCGGCGGCGTGACCGACTGCGTCGCCTACGGCCCCGGCCATCTCGATCTGGCGCACCAGCCGGACGAGTACGTCGAGCTGCGCGATCTGGTGAACGCGGCCGCGGTGATGGCGCTCGCCGCGCGCGATCTGCTGACGGGCGGGGCGTGAACCGGCCGGGCCCGAAGAACGCGCTCACCGACGTCGCGGGCCTCGCCGTCGGCCACGCCGAGCACGCCACCTGGCCCACCGGCACGACCGTCGTCGTCGCCGAGGAGGCGGCGGTCGCCGCCGCCGACCAGCGCGGCGGCGCGCCCGGCACCCGCGAGCTGGCGCTGATGGAGCCCGGCTGTCTGGTCGAGCGGGTCGACGCCGTGGTGCTGTCGGGCGGCTCCGCCTACGGCCTCGCCGCCGCCGACGGCGTCGTCGACCGCCTCGCCGCGGCCGGGCGAGGTTTCGCCGCCGGCCCGGCGCGGGTGCCGATCGTGCCGGCGCTCATCCTCTTCGATCTCGCGCTCGGCCCGCCGGAGCGCGACACCGCGGCCTACCGCGAGCTGGGGGCGCGCGCCTTCGATGCCCGCGGCGACGCGGTCGGGCTCGGCGATGTCGGCGCCGGGCGGGGTGCGACCTGCGGCGCGCTCAAGGCCGGCATCGGCAGCGCCTCGATCACGGACGCGGCGACGGGGGCGACGGTGGCGGCGCTCGCCGCCGTCAACGCCGCCGGCTCGGCGGTGATGCCCGGGACCGACACGCTCTGGGCCTGGGCGTTCGAGCAGGAGGGGGAGTTCGGCGGCCAGGTGCCGCCGGCGGGACCGATCGCGGCCGAGGTCGAGATCGCCGGGCTCACCGGCGAGAACACCACGCTCGTCGTCGTCGCCACCGACGCGGCGCTCGACCGCCCCCAGGCCAAGCGCCTCGCGGTGATGGCCCAGGACGGGCTCGCCCGGGCGCTCCGGCCGGTCCACACCCCTTTCGACGGCGACACGGTGGTGGCGCTCGCCACCGGCCGCAGCGGGCCCGTCGACGCGATCGGCCTCGCCCGGCTCGGGGCGCACGCCGCCGACGTCACCGCCCGCGCCATCGCGAAGGGCGTCGTGACCGCCGGCGCGCTCGACGGCGTGCCGGCCTACCGCGACCGGCGGGGCCGATAGATCGTCCCGTTCAATCGGGCCAGAACGCGTCGTTCACGATCTGCTGGAACGGCCAGGGGCAGGATTCAGCGAAGGCCGTCTCGTCGAGACCCGATTCGCGCGCCGTCGCGAGCACGGCGTCGCCGTAGGCGTCCGCAAGCACCTCCGGCAACGCGGCTTTCAGGCTCGGGTTGTCCCGCAGATGGCGGCGCAGCGCGCGACGTTGCTCCTTGATGGTCAACCGCCAGGAATTGCCACGCAGGCTCGGCTGATGCCGCCATTTCAGAAGATGCGTCAACAGCACGACGAGCCGGCTGGTGAGCTCGCGTTTCTCGGCCCGCCCCAAGGTCTCGAGCTCCTCGACGATATGTTCGATGTCGGCCGCGGTGAGCTTGCCCTCGCGCAAGAGCTTCGCCTGTTCGTTGGCCCACGCGTAGAAGTCGGTGTCGTAGAGGTGCGACATCACTTTTCGCCTTCCCATGGGACCCGGCGACGGGCGTTCCGTCCACCGCAAGCGCCACAATCTGACCGCATCGTCAACTTTACGACCACAAAAGTGCAAGTGGCCAGGTACAGGCGGTCGCGGCCGATGCCCGTGACGCCGCCGCTTCGCCGCCCTGATTTTCATTGACCGTTCAGGCCGTTGGCCGCATCAGCTGAGGTGGCACGGTCAACGCCTGCCGGAGACGGATTTGGCCTCCCGACGCCGCCCGCAGCCCGCTTCGAAGCCCGCCTCGAAGCCGCCGACCCGCCGTCGCCCGAAGAAGCCCGTCCCCGCGCCGCGCCGCCGGCTGCGGCTCGGCGCGCTGATGCGCTGGACGGTACGCGGCGTGACCACGCTCGCCTTCGTCGGCGTCGTCGGCTGGGTCGTCCTGTTCTACGCCTACGCGCCCGACCTGCCGGACACCGACGCCCTGTTCGAGGCGCCGCCGCGGCCCGGCCTCACCTTTCTCGCCGCCGACGACAGCGTGCTGGCGCGCCGCGGCGCCTACCAGGCCCGCCTGGTGCAGCTGGACGAGGTCGCCCCGAGCCTGATCGACGCCGTCATCGCTACCGAGGACCGGCGTTTCTACGGCCATTTCGGCATCGACCCGCTCGGCATCGCCCGCGCGGTCGTGGCCAACCTCCAGGCGGGCGCGGTGGTGCAAGGCGGCAGCACGATCACCCAGCAGCTCGCCAAGAACCTTTTCCTTTCGGGCGAGCGCTCGCTCGACCGCAAGATCCGCGAGATGATCCTGGCGGTCTGGCTGGAGACCCGGCTCACCAAGGACGAGATCCTCACCCTCTACCTCAACCGGGTCTATCTCGGCGCCGGCGCCTACGGGGTCGAGGCCGCGGCCCAGCGCTATTTCGGCAAGCCCGCGGCCGAGCTCGACCTCGCCGAGAGTGCACTGATCGCGGGCCTCTTGAAGGCGCCGTCGCGCCTCGCGCCCACCAGCGACCTCGAGGCCGCGCGCGAGCGCGCCGCCGTGGTGCTCGCCGCCATGGTCGACGCCGGCGTGCTCACCGCCGAGGCCGCGGCTGCCGCCGACCGCGCCCCGGCCGAGCCGGTGGCCTACGCCGAGGCCGGCGACGTCGGCTGGTTCCTGGACTGGGTGACGGCGCAGCTGCCCGCGGACTGGCGCGAGGCCGGGCGCAATCTGCGCGTCCACACCACGCTCGACGGCGAGCTGCAGCGCGCCGCCAGCGAGGCGGTGCGCCGCCGGTTGGAGCAGGACGGCGCCGCCCTCGGCGTCGGCCAGGCGGCCGTGGTGGCGATCGACCGCCAGGGCCGGGTGCGGGCGATGATCGGCGGCGACGACTACCGCACCGCGCCCTTCAACCGCGCCGTCGACGCCCGGCGCCAGCCCGGTTCGGCCTTCAAGCCGGTGGTCTACCTCGCCGCGCTGCAGGCCGGCTGGCGCCCGGAGATGCGCGTCGTCGACCGGCCGCTCGAGATCGGCGGCTACGCGCCCACCAACTACGACGGCCGCTATCTCGGCGAGATGACGCTGCGGGAAGCGCTGGTGCGCTCGCGCAACACGGTGGCCGTCCGCCTCCTCGAGGACGTCGGCCGCCGCAAGGTGATCTCGACCGCGCGGCTCCTGGGCATCTCGTCCGAGCTCCCGGCGAACGCGTCGCTGGCGCTGGGGTCGGGCGAGACCAGCCTGTTGGAGCTGAGCGCGGCCTACACCCCGTTCGTCACCGGCGGGCGCTTCGTCGAGCCGCGCGGGATCGACCGGATCGAGGCCGGCGGCGAGGTGCTGCTGGAGGCCGGCGCCGCACGCGGTCAGCCGTTCCTCGCCGGCGACACGGTGGGGATGATGGACCGCATGCTGAAGGCGGTGGTCACCGAGGGAACCGGCCGCCGGGCCGACCCCGGCGACCGCGTCGTCGGCGGCAAGACCGGCACCAGCCAGGGCTGGCGGGACGCCTGGTTCATCGGCTACAGCCACGACCTCGTCGTCGGGGTCTGGACCGGCAACGACGACAACGCGCCGACCGACGGGGTCACCGGCGGCCGGCTACCGGCCGAGCTCTTCGCCGAGATCATGCGCGCGGCCCCGCCCCCGGCGGCGCCGGTGGCGCTCGCACCCGCCGCCCCGGCGGCGCCGCAGGTGGCGCGACGCGACGCCGATCCGCCCACGAGCGCGGTGGACCGCGTCGTCGGCGAGGGGCGCTCCCTGGTCGAACAGGTCTGGTCGTGGTTGGTCGACAACGCCGAACCGCCCGACGTCGGAAGAGACGACGGCGGAAACCGTCATGACTGACTCGGCGGTGATCGCCGATTTCGGGAACGCGGCGGATGATGCGAGAGGTCGTCTGGGGGATCATCGGTTGCGGTGACGTGACCGAGGTCAAGAGCGGGCCGGCCTTCGACCGGGTGCGCGGCTCCCGTCTGGCCGCGGTGATGCGGCGCGACGCCGCCAAGGCGGCGGATTACGCCCGCCGTCACGGCGTGCCGCGGTGGTACGACCGCGTCGACGCCCTGCTCGCCGATCCCGAGGTCAACGCCGTCTACGTCGCCACCCCGACCAACACGCATCTGCCGTTGACGCTCGAAGCGCTCGCCAGCGGCCGGCCGGTGCTCGTCGAGAAACCGATGGCGCTCGACGGCGGCGAGGCCGAGCGCATGCTCGCGGCGGCCGAGCGCGCCGGCATGCCGCTGTTCGTCGCCTACTACAAGCGGGCGCTGCCGCGTTTCGAGCGGCTGCGCGCGCTGGTCCACGCCGGTCGGCTGGGCGAGGTGCGCGGCATCACGGTGCACCACGTCCGCCCGGGGCATTTCGCGCCGCGCCAGGCCTGGAAGCTGGATCCGGCGGTGAACGGTGGCGGGCTGTTCGTCGACGTCCACGTCCACACCCTCGACTGGTTCGACCACTGCTTCGGCCCGCCGAGCGAGGCGCAGGGCATGGTGCGCCGCCTCGGCGACGGCCCCGGCGAGGACCTCGTCGCCTACACCCTGGGCTGGCCCGACGGCCGGGTGGCGAGCGGGCTCTACTGCTTCGGCGTCGGCCCGGAGGACGAACGGGTCACGCTCTGGGGCAGCCGGGGCTGCGCCGAGACGTCGTTCTTCTTCGGGCGCGAGATCGTCGTGCGCGACCTCGACGGCGGCGTCGAGCGCATCGAGTGCCCGGACCCGCCGCAACTGCACGAGCCGATGATCGCCCGCATCGTCGACGAGCTGCGCGGCGGGCGGCCGGCGCCGAACCGCGCGCGCGACACCGCGCGCACGACGCATCTGATAGATCGGCTCTACGCCGATTTTCGCGCGGGCGACCGTGCCGCCCGGCGGGCTTGAGGCGTTTCGGCGTCAGCGTCGGCGCAGTGCCTTGACGACGAGGCTCAAGAGCCAGACCGGCACCACGATCACCGCACCGACGAGCACGTAGCCGACGAGGTCGCCCACCGAGTGGACCAGGTCGCCGGTCAGCGCGCGGAGCTGCGTGTACGCCCAGGCGGCGGCGGCGCGGGCGCGGGCCACGAGCTCGGTGGGCTCGACGTCGAGCCACGTGACCACCACGCCCACCACGAGCGACGCGAGCAGAAGACGAAGAAGCGTGCCGAACCCCACCGCGAACCCTCGACGTCAGACGTGCGGGGCGGAGGGTTAACCCGCGGCGGGGCCGCCGCCAAGGTGCGGGACTTCACAGCCGCGGCGGACCGTGGCACCAAGCGCCACCCGTCCACGACCGCCACCGTGATCATGCCGCGACCGCTCGCCGGGCTCGGTTCGCTCGCCCGTGACACCGACGTCTTCATCCTCGACCTCTGGGGGGTCGTGCACGGCGGCGTTCGCCCGTTTGCGGGCGTGATGGAGACGCTGGCGGCGATCCGGGACGCCGGCAAGCCGGTCGTCTTCGTCTCCAACGCGCCCGTGCGCGCCCACCACGTCGCCGGCCAGCTCGCCGCCATGGGCCTGGGCGAGGCCTACGACGCGCTCGTGACCTCCGGCGAGGTCACCTGGGCGCACGTCACCGCGAACTACACCGGCGCCGCCTATTACGGCATCGGGCCGCACTGGGCGCGGCTCTTGCACGAAGACTTGGCGCACCGCCGCGTCGAGCGGTTGTACGACGCCGGGTTCCTGCTCGTGGTCGGCCTCGACGACGACCGCCCGGAGCCGGACGCCTACGGCCCCGAGCTGGAGGCGGCCCACGCCCTCGGCCTGCCGCTGGTCTGCGCCAACCCGGACCGGGTCATCGTGGTGCAGGACGGCACCCACAGCTGGTGCGCCGGCGCCCTCGCCGAGGCCTACGAGCGCCTGGGCGGGCGGGTCGACTGGCTGGGCAAGCCCGACCCCGGCATCTTCGCGGACGCCGCGGCGGCGGTGGGCGTGCACGACCCGGCCCGGGTGGTGGTGGTCGGCGACGGTTTGCCGACCGACATCCGGGGCGCCAACGCCTATGGTGCCAGGAGCGTGCTGATCACCCGCGGCATCCACGCCCGCGATCTCGGCATCGAAGCGGGCGCCGACGCCGACGGCACGGCGGTCGCGCGGCTCGCCGACCGTCACGGCGCGCGGCCGGACTACGTGATGGCGACGCTGGCGTGGTAGACATCGGCCGTTCGAACGGAGCGGAGCACATGCACGAGGCGGCGCTGCTCGCCGAGGCGAAGATCTGGCCGGCGGTCGAGGCGCAACGGCTGGCCGAGCGTTACGGGAACGCCGCGCCGACGGCACCGGTCGTCTTCGAGACCGGCTACGGCCCGTCGGGCCTGCCCCACATCGGCACCTTCGGCGAGGTCTTCCGCACCACGATGGTGCGCCGCGCCTTCGCGCGGTTGACCGGCCACGCCACCCGCCTCGTCGCCTTCTCCGACGACATGGACGGGCTCAGGAAGGTGCCGGACAACCTGCCGAACCCGGAGGTGATCCGCGCCAATCTCCACAAGCCCTTGACCGACATCCCCGACCCGTTCGGCGAGGACGAAAGCTTCGGTCATCACATGAACAAGCGGCTCCGGCGCTTTCTCGACCATTTCGGCTTCGACTACGAGTTCCAGAGCGCCACCGAGGCCTACCGCTCGGGGATGTTCAACGCGACGTTGCAGCGGGTCCTCGAGCACCACGAGGCGATCCGCCGGATCGTGCTGCCGATCCTCGGCCCCGAGCGCCGCGCCACCTACAGCCCGATCCTGCCGGTCTGCCCGACCACGGGCCGCGTCCTGCAGGTCACCATCGACGAGGTCCGCCCCGCCGACGGCAGCGTCGTCTACACCGACCCCGACACGCAAAAGCGTGTCGAGGTGGTGGTGACCGACGGGCACTGCAAGCTGCAGTGGCGCGCCGACTGGGCGCTGCGGTGGACGGCGCTCGGCGTCGACTACGAGATGTACGGCAAGGATCTCATCGACAGTGCCAAGATCTCGGCCAAGATCTGCCGCGAGCTCGGCGGCACCGCGCCCGAGGGTTTCGCCTACGAGCTCTTCTTGGACGAGAACGGCCAGAAGATCTCGAAGTCGCTCGGCAACGGCTTGACCGTCGACGAGTGGCTGACCTACGGCACCAAGGAGAGCCTCGGCCTCTTCATGTTCCAGCATCCGAAGAAGGCCAAGCGCCTGTTTTTCGACGTGATCCCGAAGACGGTCGACGAGTACGAGAACCACCGGGTCAAGTTCCAGAGCCAGAGCCCGGCGGAGCGGATCAACAACCCCGTCTGGCACATGCACGAGGGCGCGCCGCCGACCGACGAGGTGCCGGTGAGCTACACCATGCTGTTGAACCTGGCCTCGGTGGTGAACGCCGAGGAGCCGGGCGTGCTGTGGGGCTTCATCCGCGCCTACCGGCCCGGCGTGCGGGCGGAAGATCACCCGCGGCTCGACGAGCAGGTCCGCCTCGCCATCGCCTATTACCGCGACTTCGTGAAGCCCCAGAAGGCCTACCGCCGGCCCGACGAGACCGAACGGGCGGCGCTGGCGGAACTCGAAGCCGTCCTCGCCGAAGCGCCGGAGGACGCCGACGGCGAGGCGCTCCAGCACGAGGTCTACGAGATCGGCAAGCGCCACGGCTTCACCAACCTGCGCGACTGGTTCCGAGCGCTCTACGAGGTGCTGCTCGGCCAGAGCGAGGGACCGCGCATCGGCTCGTTCTTCGCGCTCTACGGCGTCGCCAACAGCCGCGAGCTGGTGCGCCGCGCGCTCGCCGGCGAGTTCGTCGTCACCGCCGACGCCGCCTCGTGAGCCGGACCGGGCCGACGCCGCGACCGGACCCCGCCCGCACGGTGGCGCTCGACGTCCTCGCCGCGGTGCTCGGCCGCCCGCCCCGACAGCTCGAGGACGCCTTCGCGCGGCTCGCCGACCGGGCCGGGCTCGCCGGTCGCGACCGCGCCTTCGCCCGCCGCCTGGTCGCCACCGTGCTCCGCCGCAGGGGCCAGCTCGACGGCGCGCTCGCCGGCTATCTCCGCTACGCCCCCGACGCCCTGGCGGCGCAGAACCTGCTCCGGCTCGGCGCCGCCCAGATCCTGCTGTTGGAGACCCCGCCCCACGCCGCGGTCGCCACGACCGTGGCGCTCGCCCGCGCCAGAAACCGCCCCGAGGCCGGGCTGATCAACGCCGTGCTGCGCAAGCTCGCCGCCGAGCGGCCCGAGCTTCCCGACGTCACCCGCAACCTGCCGGCCTGGCTCTGGCGCCGCTGGGGCGCGACCTACGGCGAGGACGTCGCCCGCACCGTCGCCGCCGCCCAGGCCGAGGAGCCGCCCTTGGACCTCACGGTGCCGCGCGAGCGGGCGGCCTGGGCCGCGCGCCTCGGCGGCACCGCGCTCGGGCCGCAGACCGTGCGACTGGACCGGCCGGGGCCGATCGAGGAGCTGGCGGGCTACGCCGAGGGCGCCTGGTGGGTGCAGGACGTGGCCGCGACCCTGCCGGTGGCGAGCCTCGGCGACCTCGCCGGACGGCGTGTCCTGGACGCCGGCGCGGCGCCCGGCGGCAAGACGGCGCAGCTGATCCACGCCGGCGGCGACGTCACCGCGCTCGACGCCGATGCCGCCCGCATGACGCGCCTGGAGGCCAACCTCGCCCGCCTCGGCCTCACCGCCACGACCCGGATCGGCCATCTGGAGGACGTCGCCGAGGACGGCTTCGACGTCGTGCTGGTCGACGCGCCCTGCACCGCCACCGGCACGCTCAGGCGGCATCCCGACATCCCCTGGCACCGCTCCGAGCGCGACGTCTGCACCCAGGCCGCGCTGCAGGCGCGGCTGCTGGAAGCCGCCCTCGCCCGGCTGAAGCCCGGCGGGCGGCTGGTCTACGCCAGCTGCTCGCTCGAGCCCGAAGAGGGCGAGGCGTTGTTGGCCGGATGGTGCGCCGGCCGCGACGACGTGACGCCTGTCCCCGCCGTGGCCGATCCGCCGGCCGAACTCGGCGTCCTGCCGCGCGGCGAGGGGGCGTGGCGGACCTTGCCGGCGGCGATCCCGGGCGGCATGGACGGGTTCTTCTTCGCGCATCTGACCAAGCGAGGGTGACGATGGCCGCCGTGATCTGCCGGGCGCTTCTCTCCGTCTCCGACAAGACCGGGCTGGTGCCCTTCGCCACCGCGCTCGCGGCCCGCGGCTACGCCCTGGTCTCCACCGGCGGCACCGCGCGCGCGCTCGCCGAGGCCGGGCTCGAGGTCGAGGAGGTGGGGGCCCTCACCGGCGCCGGCGAGTTCCTCGACGGCCGGGTGAAGACCCTGCATCCCGCGGTCCACGCCGGCCTGCTGGCGAAGAGCCACGATGCCGACCACCGCGCCCAGCTCGACGCCCGCGGCATCGCCCCCTTCGATCTCCTGGTGGTGAACCTCTACCCCTTCCGCGAGACCGTGGCCTCCGGCGCCGGCGACGACGCGATCGTGGAGAACATCGACGTCGGCGGGCCGGCGATGCTGCGCGCCGCCGCCAAGAACCACGCCTCGCTCGCCGTGGTCTGCGATCCCGCCGACTACACCCAAGTCCTCGATATGATGGACTCCCAGGGCGAGCTGCCACCGATCCTGCGCCGCCACCTCGCCGCCAAGGCCTTCGCGCACACGGCATCCTACGACGCCGCCATCGCCGACTGGTTCCAGCGCACCGGCGGCGACGACCTGCCCGAGACGCTGGTGGTCGCGGCCCACCGCGCCCAGCGCTGCCGCTACGGCGAAAACCCGCACCAGGACGCCGCGGTCTACCGCACCGAGGGCACCGGCCCGGGCCTGCTCGGCGCCAACCAGCTCCAGGGCAAGGAGCTCTCCTACAACAACTTCGCCGACACCGACGCCGCCTGGGCGCTGGTGCGCGATCTCGACGGCCCCGCCCTCGCCATCGTCAAGCACGCCAACCCCTGCGGGGTCGCCGTCGCCGACAGCGTGGAGGAGGCTTGGCACCGCGCCCTCGCCTGCGATCCCACCAGCGCCTTCGGCGGCATCGTCGCCCTCAACCGCCCGCTGACCGCCGGGCTCGCCGAACTGATCGCACACCACTTCGCCGAAGTGGTCATCGCCCCCGAGGTGGAGCCGGCCGCCGCGCTGCGGCTCGGTCACAAGACCGCGCTCCGGGTGCTGACCGCGCCCCTGGAGTCGGTGAACCGGCGAGTCGTCCGCTCGATCGAGGGTGGCCTCTTGGTCCAGGCCGTCGACGACGCCCGCCCCGACCCGGCGGCGTGGCGGGTGGTGACCTCACGGCCCCCCACCGAGGCCGAGCTCCGCGATCTCGTCTTCGCGCAGACCGTCGCCAAGCACGTCAAATCCAACGCCATCGTGCTCGCCCGCGACCGCGCCACGGTCGGCATCGGCGCCGGCCAGATGAGCCGCGTCGACAGCGTCCGCATCGCCGCGCGCAAGGCGGCCGAGGGCGGCGGCGCGCGGCCCTGCGTCTGCGCCTCCGACGCCTTCTTCCCCTTCGCCGACGGGCTCGAGGCGGCCGCCGGCGCCGGCGCCACCGCCGCCATCCAGCCCGGCGGCAGCAAGCGCGACGACGAGGTCGTCGCCGCCGCCGACCGCCTCGGTGTCGCCATGGTCTTCACCGACACCCGCCACTTCCGCCACTGACCGGGGCGCCCGCCGGGCGGCGTGAACCGTTTTTTAAGCGGCCCGCCGCCAAGCTCGCCCGCGTGGTCGAGGAACCGCGCGGGCGGAGGCGAGCATGGCGTGGATGGACGGCAACGCGGCGGATCCCGCCGCCGACGGGCCGCTGGTCGCGTGGCTGGCCCCACCCCCGATCCCGCTCGCCCCCGAGACGCTCGAGGCGCTGATCGCCGACGGCGACGCCAGCGCGACGACCGCCGTGCGGTCGCCCGAGGCCGAGCTCGCGATCGACGCCATGCGGCTCGATCTCGCACCCGCCGCCGAGGAGCATGCCGGCGACGCGGTGCCCGCGGCGGCGCCGGCGGCGACCCCGGACGACGCCCCAAGCGGCGCCCCGGGCGACGCACCGGGCGGCGCGGTTGCGAGCGCCGCCGCCGCGACCACGGCGCAGACGCCGCGGCCGGCGCCGTCGTCCCCGCTGGTGACGGCCGCCACCGACGGCGCGGTCGTGACCGCCGACGGTGTCACCGTCGACCCGAGCGCCTTCGACGGCGACGGCACCGCCGTGATCGTCATCGATGACGGCTTCTCGCCCTGGTACGACCAGTCCGACGTGGTGTTCGCCCACGACTTCTCCGGCGCCGGCGACCGCTGGGCCGGACAGTGGAGCTGGAAGAGCCACGGCTCCTGGGTCGCCGACATCGCGAGCGACGTCGCCCCCGGCACCGACATCATCCACCTCAAGGTCGTCGGCGACGACGCCGGCGGGGCGAGCTTCGCCGACATCGAAGAAGCGCTGCAGTGGTCGGTGCGCTGGGGCGAGCGCTTCGGCGCGGCGGCGGTCAACCTGAGCCTCGGCTTCGGCAACGTCACGCGCGAGGTCGAGACCATGCTGAGCGACGAGATCGCGGCCCTGGCGCGCCGCGACATCGCCACCACCGTCGCCGCCGGCAACGCCGGGCGGAGCCACGACGACGGCGTCAACCTGCTCGCCGCCGACCCCCACGCGATCGCCGTCTCCGCGGTCGATCGCGCCGACCACTTCACCGCCTGGACGCAGAAGAGCGCGGCGCTCACCGACGTCGCCGCCCTCGGCACGGACGTGGTCGTCGACTCGCGCTTCGACTGGGGCGTGAAGCTCGCCGGCACCAGCTTCGCCGCGCCCTACGTCGCCGGCACCGCGGCGCGCCTCCAGGACGCCGCCGACGCGCTGCTGGGCACGCGGCTGAGCCCCGAGGAGATCGTCGCCGTGATGACGGCGGCCGGCGCGCCGGTGCGCGACGCCGGTGACGACGGCGCCGGCTACCGGGTCGCGGACGCCGACGCCGCGGTCGATCACTTCATCGCCCATCACCAGGACTTCGCCGCCGACGCCTTGCTCGCCTGAAGACGCCACGGCCGGCCGCGGCGCGCGCCGGGCGGATCGCCGTCCGGCGCGCTTTGACGTTCGCGATAAAATAGGTATATGTACCTACTCCATCGCGAACGGAGCTGATGCCATGGCCGGACTGCTGTCGAGCGGGGACATCGAGCGCGGGGCCGAGCGGCTGGGCGTTTCGACGGCGGCGCTGCGCGCCGTCATCGCCGTCGAGACCGCCGGCGGCGGCTTCGTCGACGGCGATCTGCCCAAGATCCTGTTCGAGGGCCACATCTTTCACCGCCTGACCGAAGGGGCCTTCGACGACGAACGGCCCGATCTCTCCCATTCACGCTGGACCAAGGCCCACTACAAGGGTGGGCGCGGCGAATACGACCGGCTGTTGGACGCCGTCGGCTTCGACGCCGACGCCGCGATGCAGGCGTGCTCGTGGGGGCTGGGTCAGGTGCTGGGCACCCATTTCGCGATCTGCGGCTTCGCCAGCATCGACGACTTCGTCGACACCATGGCCGCGGGCGAAGGCGGCCAGCTCGACGCCATGGTCGGCTTCATCGCCCATCACGGCCTCGCCGAGCCCCTGCGCGAGGAGGCCTGGGCCGAGTTCGCGCGGCGCTACAACGGCCCCGGCTACGCCGCCAACGCCTACGACACCAAGCTCGCCGCCGCGTTCGCCCGCGCCCGCCGCGACGAGGACGCCGACGGCGGCGTGCCCTTCAAGGAGGACCGCGCCCGCGTCGCCGGCCTGCAGGCGGCGCTGAACGCCGAAGGTGCGGAGCTCGCCGTCGACGGCTGGTGGGGTCCCCGGACCCGCGGCGCGGTGCGCGCCTTCCAGCGCCGCCACGACCTGGCGCTGACCGATACCGTCACCCACGCGCTGTTGGCGCGGCTCGGCCTCGAGCCGCGCTGAGCCGCCGCGAGCGGAGTACCGCCTCGATGGTTCTGCCCTTCCTCGTCCCCGTCGCCGCCCAGATCGCCTCGGAGTTCCTGCCCAGCCTCGTCGGCAAGCTCGGCGGCGACAACGCCGAAGCGGTCGCCGAGAGCGTCGTCGACGTCGCCGCCACCGCCGCCGGCGTGCCCGAGTCGAAGGACCTGGGCGAGATCCTCGAGCGGCTGCGCGCCGACGCCCAGGCCCAGGCCGACCTCAAGATCCGGCTCGCCGAGATCGAGAACCGCGAGGAGGAGCGTCTTCTCGAGGACCGCCTGTCGGCGCGGATGCGCTCGCTCGAGGTCGAAAAGGGCGGGCGGCGCAACTACCGCGCCGATCTCATGCTGCTGTTGTCCTTCGGCGGCTTGATCGCCTGCATCGCCGCGGCGGTCTGGCCGTATCCCGCGGGCCGCGCGCTGGGCACGCCCGAGATCGGCCTGCTCACCACCGTCGCCGGCGTGCTCTTGAAGATGCTGTCGGACGCCTTCGCCTTCGAGTTCGGGAGTTCGCAGGGCTCGAAGAGCAAGGACACCCTGATCGCGCGGTTCCAGGACCAGCTGCAGGAGCTGGCGCGGCAACGCGCCGACGATCCCAAGCGCGAGAGCCGCACCGCCCGGGCCGCCGCCCGCGCCGCCAAGGACGCCGTCGCCGAAGCCGGGCGGCCGGCCGACCCGGCCGCCCCCGACGCCGCCACCATCGAGGAGATCGGCCTCGCCGCGCGGCTGCGGCGCGGCGCGCTCTGAGGTGACCGGGTCGCGTTGACGGCGGCCGGCGCCGCGGCAATCTCCGCGACCATGGAGTTCGAGCCCTTCCGTCCCCGCTTTCCCTGGTACGGTCGCCACCTGCAGTCGATGCGCAACCCGCTGCGGCCGCCGCCGGTGCTGCCGACCGGGCCGGGCGAGCGCGTCGCGCTGCCGCTCGGCGACGGCGACGTGCTCCAGGCCCGCCGCGATCGGCCCCCCGGCGCCGACCCGGCGCATCCGACGGTGGTGCTGCTGCACGGCCTCGGCGGCTGCGAGACCAGCAACTACGTGCTGGCGGCGAGCCGGTACTTCACCCTCGCCGGCGCGGTGGTCTACCGCGTGAGCCTGCGCGGCGCCGGACCGTCGCAGGCGACCTGCCGCGACTGGTCGCACGGCGGGCGCTACCGGGACGTCGAGGCCTTCCTGCCGCAGCTCGACGCCGGCCCCGCCGGGCTCTTTGTCGTCGGCTTCTCGCTCGGCGGCAGCGTGCTGTTGAACTACCTCGCCCGCGGCCGCGTCGACCCGCGGGTGGTGGCCGCCGCGACCGTCTCCGCGCCGCTCGACATGCCCGCCGCCTCGCGGGTGCTGCACGCGCCCGAAAACCGGCTCTACCACGACTACCTCCTGCGGGCGCTCAAGCGCGACTACCTGAACCCGCACGCCTCTCTCACCGACGACGAGCGCGCGGCGGTCGAACGCGCCCGCACCCTGTTCGAGGTCGACGACCGCTTCACGGCGCCCCACCACGGCTTCGGCCGCGCCGTCGACTATTACCGCGAGGTCAGCGCGCTGCCGCGCCTGCCGGCGCTGACGCTGCCGACGGCGCTCCTGCACGCGGTGAACGACCCCTTCGTCCCGGCCGAGCCCTATCGGCGGGTGCGCGCCGACGCGGTCCATGTCGGCCTCGCCGAGGGTGGCGGCCATCTCGGCTTCCACGACCGCGCCGGCCTTTGGCACCTGCGCCAGTGCTCGCGCTTTCTGGCCGAGCTCGGCCTCGCCACGCCCCCCTTGTCGGTGCGCGCCCAGGTGTGTTCCTGAGCCGACACGAGCACCGGAGGGCACCATGGCCGAGGATCTGTTCAGGGCGCTGAGCGCGGCGCGGCCGGCGCCCGAGACGGCGGTGGCGACCACCCCCGACGGCCGGCGGACGACCTACGACGAGCTCTTCGCCACGGCGCGGCGCTGCGCACGGCGCTTGGCCGAGCGCGGCGTGGTGCCGGGGGATCGGGTCGCGGTCCAGGTCGACAAGTCGCCGGAAGCGCTCGCGCTGATCCTAGGCGTCGCCGCCGCCGGCGCGGTGGTGCTGCCCCTCAACCCGGCCTACACCGACGCCGAGGTCGCCTTCTTCCTGGCCGACGCCGGCCCGCGGGTGCTGGTCGCCCCGCCGGCGCGCGGCGGGGCGCTCGCCGCCGTCGCCGACGCCCACGGCGCGGGACTGGAGACGCTGGGCACGGCCCGCGACGGCTCGCTGGGCGCCGCGCTCGCCGACGCCGATGCCACCTTCACGCCGGTGCCGCGGGCGGGCGACGACCTCGCCGCCATCCTCTACACCTCGGGGACGACGGGACGCGCCAAGGGCGCGATGCTGACCCACGCCAACCTGCTCGCCAACGCCCGCACCCTGGTCGAGGTCTGGCGCTTCACCGCCGCCGACGTGTTGATCCACGCCCTGCCGATCTTCCACACCCACGGCCTGTTCGTCGCCACCAACACCATCCTCCTCGCCGGCGGGTCGATGCTGTTCCTCGAGCGCTTCGACGCCGACGCCGTGGTCGCGGTGATGCCGCGGGCGACGGCGATGATGGGGGTGCCGACCTACTACACCCGGCTGTTGGCGCATCCCGACTTCGACCGCGCCCTCACCCACGGCATGCGCGTGTTCATCTCGGGCTCCGCGCCGCTCTCCGCCGAGGTCCACAAGGCGTTCGCCGAGCGCACCGGCCACGCCATCCTGGAGCGCTACGGCATGAGCGAGACCGGGATGAACACCTCCAACCCCTACGACGGCGAGCGCCGCCCCGGCACGGTCGGCTTCCCGCTCCCCGACGTCGAGCTGCGGATCACCGATCCCGAGACCGGCGAGGTGCGCCCCCGCGGGGAGGTCGGCGTCATCGAGGTCAAAGGGCCCAACGTCTTCTCGGGCTACTGGGGCCTGGAGGCGAAGACCCGGGAGGCCTTCCGCGCCGACGGCTGGTTCGTCACCGGCGATCTCGCACGGCTCGACGACGACGGTTACGTCCACATCGTCGGCCGCGACCAGGACCTCATCATCTCCGGCGGCTTGAACGTCTACCCGGCCGAGGTCGAAGCCCATCTCGACGCGCTCGCGGGCGTCGCCGAGAGCGCGGTGATCGGCGTCCCGCACCCCGATCTGGGCGAAGCCGTCACCGCGGTGGTGGCGCTGGAGCCGGGCGCGCGCCTCGGCGAGGACGAGGTCCGCGCCGCCCTCGCCGCCGAACTCGCCAAGTTCAAACAGCCCAAGCGCGTGTTCTTCGTCCCCAAGCTCCCCCGCAACGCCATGGGCAAGATCCAGAAGATCGACCTGCGCGCGGACTACCGCGACGCCTACGCGACCCCCGACGCGAGCGGCTGATCCGAGCGCTGCGTGGCCGACGGCGGGTCCCGTCAACCGTCGCCGCGGCCAGCCCGCCCGCGGTCACCCACTCACGGGGGCCGCCCGCCCCGGACGGCACCCCTCTCGGCCGCGAACGGCGGGAGGGGGCTCGCGGGGTCCGGACGGATCGGAGGGCCGCGCCGCCGGCTTGAGCCCGGGCGTGGCCGCCCGTAGAACGAGCGATGTCGTCGCGTCCGCGGTGCGACACCGCACCCGACCGTCGGGTTCTCGCCGTCGTCCCCGCGCTCGCGGGGCGACGGGGCGCGCCGACGGCGGCGCTCGCCGCCCTTCGTCACCGGCCCGGAGCCCCGCATGCCGCGCACCGACCGCGCCCCCGACGCCCTGCGCCCCGTCACCCTCGAGACCGACATCGCCCGCCACGCCGAGGGCTCGTGCCTGGTGCGGATGGGCCACACCCACGTCCTGACCACCGCCAGCGTCGAGGACCGCGTGCCGGGCTTCTTGAGGAACACCGGCAAGGGTTGGATCACCGCCGAATACGGCATGCTGCCGCGCTCGACCCACACCCGCAGCCCGCGCGAGGCCGCCCGCGGCAAGCAGAGCGGGCGCACCCAGGAGATCCAGCGCCTGATCGGCCGCTCGCTGCGGGCGGTCACCGACCTCACCGGCCTGGGCGAACGCCAGGTCACCCTCGACTGCGACGTGCTGCAGGCCGACGGCGGCACCCGCACCGCCGCCATCACCGGCGGCTGGGTCGCGCTCCACCAGGCCCTCGCCCATCTCGTCGCCCGCGGCGAACTGCCCCGGCTGCCGCTGTTGGAGCCCGTCGCCGCCGTCTCCTGCGGGCTGGTCGACGGCGAATGCCTGTTGGACCTCGCCTACGAGGAGGACTCGACCGCGGCGGCCGACGCCAACTTCGTGCTTACCGCCTCGGGCCAGGTGGTCGAGATGCAGGTCACCGCCGAGGACGCGCCGCTGGCGCCGGCGACGGTCGACCAGCTGATGACGCTCGCCCTCAAGGGCTGCCGCGAGCTCGCCGCGCTGCAGCGCGCCGCCCTGGAGCAGGCGGCGTGACGGCGCGGCGCTACACCGAGCCGCGGCTGCTGCTGGCCACCCACAATCCCGGCAAAGTCGCCGAGTTCGAGCGCCTGCTGGCACCGACCGGGGTCGCGCTCGACGGTCTGGGGGAGCTCCCCGCGCCGGCGGAGACCGGGGCGACCTTCCTCGACAACGCCCGCATCAAGGCGCGCGCCGCGGTCGCCGCCACCGGCCGGCCGGCGCTGGCCGACGACAGCGGGCTCACGGTGCGCGGGCTCGACGGCGCGCCGGGGGTGGAGAGCGCCCGCTGGGCCGGGCCCGAGCAGGACTTCGCCCACGCCATGCAGCGCGTCCACGACGCGCTGGAGCGGCGCTTCGACGGCTTCGCCGAGGCCGACCGGGCGTGCGCCTTCCTCGCCGTGCTGGTCCTCGCCTGGCCCGACGGCCACGAGGAGGTCGCCGAGGGTCGACTGGAGGGCACGATCGCCTGGCCGCCCCGCGGCGCGGGCGGGTTCGGCTACGATGCGATGGTCGTGCCCGAGAGCGACGACCGCACCTGCGCCGAGCTGAGCCCGGAGGAGAAGGGCGCGATCAGCCATCGCGGCCGGGCGGCGCGGGCGCTGATCGCGCGCTGTTGGCCCGAGACGGCCGGCGGCTGAGCCCGCGGCGCCTCAGCCGGCGGTCTCCTCCACCGCGATGGCGAGACCCTGGGTGTAGGTCACCCGCACCCGGTCGCCGGGCTCGCGCCGCAGCGCGAAGTCGCGCATCGCCGGGTGGACGACGAGGCTGTGGGTCAGACCGTCCGGCGTGGTGAAGGTGACGGTGTCGGTCGCCGCATCGAAGCTCCGGAATTCGACCACGGTGGTCACCTCGCTGCCGAGCGCCGCCGCCGGGCGCGCGCCCTCGGGTGCGGAGACCACCGCCGCCGCACCCTCGGGCTCGCCCGTGTCGTCGACCGCCGCCATCTGCGCGGCGACGCTCTCGAGGTAGACGGCGCGGACGGTGTCGCCCTCCTGGATCTGATCGAAATTGCGGACCTCGGGCCCGAGCTCGACGGTGAGCAGCCGACCGTCGGCGGTGCGCAGCATGACCTCGCGCGTGCCGCGGTTGACGGCGACCACCCGGGCGGTGACCTCGACCGCGCTCTCGCGCTGGGCGGTATCGCTCGGCGGGGCGGCGCCGCCACAGGCGGCGAGGGTCGCCAACATGAAGGCGCCGACGACGGCGGTTCGTGCGATCATGGCCCGCTTCTCCCCTGGGCGCGCTCCGCCGCGCGCCGACGCCTCGATGATGCCCGGCGGCGTGGCGGCCGTCCATCGCCACCGCGGCCGCCGGGACCGGTGCGCCGGGCGCTCAGGCTTCGAAGCGGATGTTCTGCGCGCCTTCCCAGAGGCAGCGGCGGCCGAGCTCGGCGAGGTTGTCGAGCCCCGAGGTGAGCGTGACGAAGTGGTTGCCGGCGAGCTGGCCCATCTTCGAGGCGAAGTGCACCCCGCCGTAGGCGATGAGGATCTCGGTCTCGCTGATGCCGCCGGGGTAGAGGATGATCTGGCCGGGTGCGGGATAGCTGGTGTGGTTCTCGTAACCGACGCCGAACCGGGTGTCGCCCAAGGGGATCCACACGCCCTCGCCGCTCCAGCGCACGTGCACGACCTGACTGATGAACGGCATCACCTTCTCGAAGGCGGCGACGGTCTCCGGCGCGGCGGCGCGCTCGAAGCGGGCGTCGAAGGCGAAGGGACCGGCGGTGACGGTGAGATCGGCCATGGCGGACGTCCTCGCACGCTTCGGGGTTCACGACCGGCGGGTTGTTAGCCCGTCGCGGCGGCGTTGCCCATCTCGGCCGCGGTTGACGACGGCGCGCCCCTGGCTAGGGCTGAAGGCGTACAGCCTCGGGAGCGGCGGCGATGGCCGAGTTCGATCTGGTCGTGGCGGGTGGCGAGGTGATCACCGCGAGCGACCGCGCGCGCTGCGACGTCGGCGTCAAGGACGGCCGCATCACCGCGCTCGCCGAGGGCCTGACGGGGGCCGCGCGCACGATCGACGCCGCGGGCCTGTGGGTGCTGCCGGGCGGGGTCGACAGCCACGTCCACATCGCCCAGCCCTCGGGGCCGGGCATCACCATGGCCGACGACTTCGCCTCGGCGACGGCGGCGGCCGCCTGCGGCGGCAACACCACGGTGATGCCCTTCGCCCTGCAAGAGCGCGGCCACGGCCTGAGGGAGACCGTCGAGGCCTATCACGCGAAGGCCAAGGGCAACTGCCGGATCGACGTCAGCTTCCATCTGATCATCTCGGACGCGACGCCGGCGGTGCTCGGCCAGGAGCTGCCGGCGCTGGTGAAGGCCGGCTACACCTCCTTCAAGGTCTTCATGACCTACGACGACCTCGTCCTCGACGACCGCTCGCTCCTCGAGGTGATGGACGTCGCCAGGCGCGAGCGGGCGCTGGTGATGGTCCACGCCGAGGGCTACGACAGCCTCAAGTTCATGACCGAGCGGCTCGAGGCCGAGGGCAAGACGGCGCCCTACTGGCACGGCCCGAGCCGGCCCGACGTCATCGAGCGCGAGGCCACCCACCGCGCCGTCAGCCACGCCCAGCTCGTCGGCACGCCGCTCATGGTGGTCCACGTCAGCTCGCGGGCGGCGATGGAGCAGATCCAGTGGGCCAAGGCCCAGGGCCTGCCGGTCTTTGCGGAGACCTGCCCGCAGTACCTCACGCTCACCGCGGACGACCTGCGCGGGCTCGAGATGGACATGACCGGCGCCAAGTACGTCTGCTCGCCGCCGCCGCGGACGACGGACGATCAGGCCGCCATTTGGGCCGGCATCGAGCAGGGCGTCTTCACCACCTTCTCGAGCGACCACGCGCCCTTTCGCTACGACGACGTCGAGGGCAAGCTGAACCCGAAAGCACGGACCTCCTTTCGCTGGGTTCCCAACGGCCTCCCCGGCATCGAGACCCGGCTGCCGATCTTCTTCTCCGAAGGTGTCTCCAAGGGCCGGATCAGCCCCGAGCAGTTCGTCGCCCTGACGGCGACGAACCACGCCCGGATGTACGGGCTCTATCCGAAGAAGGGCACGATCGCGGTGGGCGCGGACGCCGACCTGACGCTCTGGGACCCGCACCGCCGCGAGACGATTCGCCAGGAGATCCTGCACCACGGCGCCGATTATACGCCGTGGGAGGGGTTCGCCGTGACGGGTTGGCCGGTGGTGACGATCGCCCGCGGCGAGGTGGTCGCCGAGGCGGGCCGGCTCACCGGTACCCCCGGCCACGGCACGCACCTCGCGCGCGGGGTGTCCTCGGCGCTGCGGGCGGGTGCGTGACCGCTCGACGCAACGATCGGGAGGGTTCGGCGTTGTTCTGCGAGGATGACGAGGGGTCGTCCCAAGCGATCACGGTGACCGGCGCCGTCCGCCGGCGAGCCGGGAGCTGGTTCGGGGTGAACGCGCGGATCGATGGCGCGACAGGGCGACCCCACTCCGTGACGGGTGTGACGTTGACGCGACGCCATCAACGCGCCGGGCGATACACGACGCCCAGCGACGAGCCGAGCGGTGCATCGGGCGACCCGTTCGACCACTGGGTCGATCGCCAGCTGCGCTCGCTCTACGGGCCGGTGGTGGACGAGCCGCTACCGCCACGGCTGCGCGCGCTGCTCGACGCCGCCGCGCACGGCGATGAGCCGGCGCCACCCGCGGACGAGGCGCCGGAACGCGGCGACGGCGACGCGCGCGCAGGCGGCGCGGACCGCGAAGACGACGCGCGCGCAGGCGGCGCGGACCGCGAAGACGCCGGCGACGACGAGCGGTGACGCAGACGAGCGAGGCTCGCCCAGAGCCCGCCCGTCGCGCGGTCAACCATCGCGGCGTTCACCCGGCAGCCACACGCCCCAGCGCGGCACGCGCGCGCGGTAGCGTTCGAACCGCGCTCCGAAATGTTCGCTCAGATAGCGTTCCTCGGGCCGCACCACGCCGTAATGGAGCACCGCCGCGAGGGCGCCGGTGGCGAGCAGCACGCCGTCGCTCGCCGCCGCGAGCGCGACCGCGGCCGTGATCAGCACGAGGCCCAGATAC